>NZ_JBFAPO010000038.1:0-81973 GCF_040676755.1 Dactylosporangium sp. NPDC049525
CCGGGGTGCCGCCCGCCGGCGTCTGCGCCCAGCGCCGGCGTTCAGCCCCGCAGCCGCAGATTGAGCCGGGCCGCCTGCCGGGTCAGATGGTCGCGTTCGGCCAGGTTCGACGCCGAGCGGGCCGCCTCGGCGTACAACCGGGCCGCGGCGACCAGGTCACCGTCGCGTTCGTGCAGATACGCCGCGACCGCCGTGTAGCGCGGCAACGCACTGTCCACACCCGCCAGCGCCGCCAGCCCGGCCCGCGGGCCGTCGGCCTCGCCGACCGCGACCGCTCGGTTCAGCCGCACCAGCGGACTGCCGGTCAGGCGGACCAGCTCGTCGTACCACTCCACGATCTGCACCCAGTCGGTCTCCTGCGCCGAACGGGCATCGGCGTGCAGCGCCGCGACCGCCGCCTGCGCCTGGAACTCACCCAGCCGGTCCCGCGCCAGGGCCGCCTGCAGCACCTCGACGCCCTCGGCGATCATCGCCGTGTCCCACAACCCGCGGTCCTGCTCGGCGAGCGGCACCAGCCGGCCATCGGCGCCGGTCCGCGCCGGCCGCCGGGCATGGTGCAGCAGCATCAGCGCGAGCAGCCCCGCGACCTCCGCATGATCGGTCCTGGCGGCCAGCTGGCGGGTCAGCCGGATCGCCTCCGCGGCCAGGTCGACGTCACCGGAATAGCCCTCGTTGAAGACCAGGTACAGCACCCGCAGCACCGTGCCGACGTCACCGGGCCGGCCGAACCGCACCCCCGACACGGTCCGCTTCGCCCGGCTGATCCGCTGCGCCATCGTCGCCTCCGGCACCAGGTACGCCTCCGCGATCTGCCGCGTGCTCAGCCCGCCGACCGCGCGCAGCGTCAACGCGACCGCCGACGCCGGCGTCAACGACGGATGCGCACACAGGAAATACAGCTGCAGCGTGTCGTCGACCACCTCCGCCGGACCCGGCGCGGGCTCACTGTCGACGCGGACCTCACGGAGCCGCCGGGACTCCTCCGCGCGGGCCGCGTCGAGGAACTTGCGCCACGCGACCGTGATCAGCCAGCCCTTGGCGTCCCGCGGCGGGTCGCCCGGCCACACCCGCACCGCCTCGACCAGCGCATCCTGCACGGCGTCCTCGGCCGCCGCGAAGTCCGCCCCGCGACGCACGAGGACACCGATCACCGTCGGGGTGAGGGTCCGCAGCAGGACCTCATCCACCACGCGTCACTCCGTGATGGTCGGCAGCGCACACATGAACGGCCGCAGCTCGAGCCACTCGCCGACCGGCCTGCCACCCGCGCCCGGCGCCGCGGACAGCTCACCGGCGAGCTCGACGGCCCGCTCGTACGTGTCGACGTCGATCACCATCCAACCGGCGATCAGGTCCTTCGTCTCCGCGAACGGCCCGTCGGTCACCGGCGGGCGCCCCGCACCGTCCGACCGGACGAACACGCCGTCCGGTGACAGCGCCTGACCGTCGACGAACTCGCCGGTGCCCACCAGCCGGACGGCGAAGTCACGCATGTACCGCTCGTGCGCCGCCACCTCGTCCGGCGTCCACTGGTCCATCGGCACGTCGTTGGTCGCCGCCGGGGCGCCCCGGTAATGCTTGAGCAGCAGGTACTTGGCCATCATGGTCTCCTCGGTGCGGTACGGCCGTCGTCGCCGTGTCCGCTGCGGGGACGCAGCCGCGCCCCGGTTCTCGACATCCGCCGGGACATTCGTTCCGCCCGGGTCCCGCCTATTGTCGGTGCCTGTTGTCCGGTGCTTATTGTCCGGTTCCGGGGCGGCGCACGCGCAGCAGCACCACGCCGACGGCGGCGGCCAGCAGGTGACTGGCCGCGAGCACGCCGACGAGGACCGCCGGCGGGGCACCGGCGACCAGCGTGAACGTCGCCGCACCTGCCGATGCCGCGGTGAGCTTGATCCCGGCGCCGAGCGTGAACACCTGCGTGCGGGTCCCCGGCGGCGCCTCCTGCGACCGGACCTGCAGCACCGAGGACAGCAGCGGGCCGTCCAGGACCCCGGCGACCGCAAACACCCCGACCAGGACCGGCCACGGCACCCCACCCAGCACCGCACCGGCCAGCCCGGCGAACGCGGCACCGACCCCCACCAGGCACGCCACCGCGACCAGCTGCGGCGCCGGCCGCACCGGGAACCGCGCCACCAGCAGCGAACCACACAACGCGCCGACGCCGAGCGCCGTCACCAGCAGGCCACCGCCGGCCGGGCGCCCGGCGGCGACCCCGAGGACGACGGCGACGGGGGCGATCATCCCGGCGCCGTAGGAGGCGATGGCGGTCGCCGCGGTCACCGCCAGCAGCGGCCGGCTCCGCACGATCGCCGCGAGACCGTCCCGGACCCCGACCCGCGCCGCCGCCGTCGCGGGCCCGCCACCGGGGACCACCGAGACCGCCGCGCCGCTACCGTCGGCGACGGAGTCGCCGCCCGCCGCACCGACCGGACCTGCCGTGCCCCCACGTCCCACTGCGGTTACCGGCGCGGCGCCGGCCACATTGCCGGTCACAGTGCCCGCCGCGGTGTGCGGCGCGGCGCTGACGGCGGTGGACGGTGCGGCGGTGGCCGTGGCCGTCACGTCGGCCGCGGTGTGCGGGTCGGCGACGGTGAGCAGCGCTCCCGCCGCGAGCAGGCACGCGCCCGCCAGGACCATCGCCGCGAACGGCACCCCGAACGCCGCCACCAGCAACGCACCGGCCGCCGGACCCGCGATCTCGGCCACGTTGTACGTCGCCGCGTCCAGCCCACGCGCCTGAGCGCGGCGCGCCGGCAGTACCACGTCATCCAGGCGACTCGACAGGCCGCCGAAGATCATCGGCCCGCAGGCGCCGGCGACCAGTGCGAGAGCGACGACGAGCGGCAGCGGCGCCACCCCCGTCAGCAGCAGCACCGCGCCGAGCGCGACCCCGAACAGCGCCGCGAACCCCGCGTGCACGAGCCGCGGCTGGCGGGCCCGGTCGGTGACGAGCCCGACGAACGGGCCGGCGAGCACGTGCGGGACCATCACCGCGGCCAGGACCAGCGCGCCCAGCGCCGGGTTGCCGGTGTGCCGCACCGACGCGAGGAGCAGCACGACGCCGCCGCCCGCGTCCGCGGTCCGGGCCAGGGTCGCGGCCGTGAGGAGACGGGCGAGCATCGCAGCAACGTACCCGCTGTGCTGCGGACCGGGCTGAACCGGTGCAGGATCGAGTGATGGATGTAGCAGTGACGGACTGTGAAGACGGTGTCGTGCTCGTCGCGGTGCGCGGCGCCCTCGACATCGACTCCGCCCCCCAGTTACGTGAGGCGATGCACGGCGCGCTGGACCGCGGCAGGTCCCGGATCGTGGTGGACCTCGGCGACGTCGAGTTCTGCGACTCGATCGGGCTCGGGACGTTCGCGTACAGCCACAACCGGTGCGTCGCCGACGGAGGCTACCTGCGGCTGGCGGCGCCGTCGCCGTTCCTGGCGGGGCTGCTGGACACGGTCGGGCTCACCGGCCGGATCCCGGTCCACGACACGGTCAGCGACGCGCTGTCCAGTGGCCGGGGCGGCTGAACGCCGCCGGCAGCTGGGTCGCGCCGTCACCGCGGGCGGCGTCCAGCTGCGACTGGATCAGGAACAGGGCGCCGCGCAGGTCCGCGCCCCGCAGGTCGGCGCCGCGCAGGTCCGCGCCGGTGACGTCCGCGCCGGTCAGGTCCGCACCGCGCAGGTCCGCGCCGACCGCTGCCGCACCGCGCAGGTCCGCGCCGCGCAGATCGGTGCGCCGCAGGTCCTTGCCGATGACGTTTCTGCCCTGGTACGCCCGCCGCCTGCCCCGCACGTGCGCCCTGGCCAGTTCGCTGGCTTCGCGCAGCAGCGGCACCACGGACATCCGGTGCGCGTCGACGTCGACTCCTGCGAGGGCGTCGGCGGGCAGGTCGGTGAGGCGGCGGGTCTCGGCGAGGGCGTCGTCGAGCCGGGCGTGCAACGGCGCCGCGGCCGGCAGGTCCCGGGCCTCGGTGAGATACCAGAGCAGCTCGTGCAGGTGTCGCATGGTCGCGAACACGGCGAACATCAGCGGCGCCGACGACGGTGCCTGCCGCCAGTCCTTGCCCGCGAACGTCACCTGGGCGACCTTCTGCCCGGCGCCGAAACAGTCGTAGACGGTGCAGCCGGCGAACCCGCGCGGCCGCAGCTCGGTGTGGATGCCGCAGCCGAAGCCGTGCTTGCCTTCACCTTCGCTGTGGCCGAGGTTGGGGCAGGGGTGGCCGGCGGGTTTGTCGATGGCGAAGTCCGCGGACCGGGCGAACGCCGGCGCGACGCAGCACAACCCGAAACAGCTGCCGCAGTCGGCACGCAGAGCGCCCCGACGGTCGGTGACCGCCGGGGCGTCCTTGCTGTCCTGCGTGCTTATGCGGTTGTCCCGCCGCTCAGGCCGAGCGGCCGCGACGGTGGCGGACCTCTTCGAGGCGCTCGTTGAGGATGTCCTCGAGCTCCGCGATCGAGCGCCGCTCCAGCAGCATGTCCCAGTGGGTGCGCGGCGGCTTCGCCTTCTTCGCCTCCGGCTCATTGCCGTCGACCAGCCGGGCCACGCTGCCGTCGAACTTGCACTCCCAGGTCATGGGGACCTCGGCGTCGACGGCGAACGGCACCTCGAACTGGTGCCCCTTGGCGCACAGGTATTCTCGGGTCTGACGCGGAGCCAGCTCGGTGTTGCGGTCGGACTCGTAGCTGACGGCTCCGAGACGGCTGCCGCGCAGCATGCGCTCGCCCATGGTCGGTCTTCCCCTTCGAATCGTGTTGCGCTTCGTTGTAACCAACGACACCACGTGGTCTGACGATTCCCACTGCGGGCGGGCAGATTACACGACCTTCCGGGACGAGCGGTAGTCCAGTCGCCGGGTCGGTACGGTTATTTTACGTTGAGTTTGAATGATCGACCAGTTTGGCGCCGCCGTGGCGCGCCTCACCACCGGTAGTTTCGGCAGGTGGCGGTGCCGGTTGACGGGAACCGGTCAGTTGCGCCAGCGCGCCGCTGAGCGTCGCCAACTGCTGCTGCAGCAGCGCCTGCCCGGTCACCTCCCGCTCCACCGCCCGCGCCAGCTGCGCACGAAGGTCCTCGGCGCGGTCCCTCGCCCGGGCCAGTTCACCCTCCAGCCGGCGGGTCTCATCCTGCAGGCGGGTGTTGTCCTCCTGCAACCGTTCCGTGCTCGCCTGCGCCTGCTCCAACCGGCGCCGCAACCTCGTCGCCTCCTCCGTGCGCCCGGCCAGACCGCGTTCGACCGTCTCCCGGTCCCGCACGGCGCTGTCGGCGACGGCACGGGCGGTGTCGCGTTCCCGGTACGCCTCCGCGCGTAACGCCGCCTCCGTCGCCGCCTCCCGGCGGGCCGCGTCGCGTTCGACGCCCGCCACGGCGGCGGCCGCGTCGGCGTCCCGGGCCGCGACCTGCGCCGCCTCGACCCGCTGCGCGGCGTCACGCTCGGCCTCGGCGACCGTCTGCGCGGCGGCGTGGTGCGCCTCGGCGACCAACACCGCGGCCTCGTCCATCGCCTGCCGGGCGGCGCGCCGGGCGTCTTCGGCGGCCGCGTGCGCCGCCTCGGCGTCGCGGCGGGCCTCGGCGGCGCCGGCGTCCGCGGCCGCGGTCTCCTCCCGCGCCACCGCCGCCACCTGCTCCGCCGCGCGGGCCGCGGCCTCGGCGACCTTCGCGGCCGCCTGCGCGTGCTGGGCCGCGGCGCGGGCATCGTCGCGTTCGGCGTGCGCGGTCAGGACCCCGGCGGCGGCCTCCGCCCTGGTGTGCGCGATCTGCCGTTCGACACCGGCGGGGGACAGCTCCGCGTGCAACGCCTCGACGAGGGTGTCCACGACCTGGTCGAGACGCTCGGCGACCTCGAACGCCCTGGCCACCTGGCCGCTCAGGCCGGGGGAGGCCCGATGCCGCAACCGGGCGTTGCGGGCGGCGCGCTGACATTCGCCGTCGTTGTCGCGGCAGTACCGGAACGGCCGCCCGGCGGCGTTGCGCTGCGGAACCGGCCGGCCGCAGTGCGCACACGGCCGTTCGTCACCATCCTGCTCCGGCTCGTCCCGCGCGGTCTCCCGGCCCGTGTCTCGCGTTGTGTCCCGGCCCGTGTCCCGCGTTGTGCCCCGGGCCGTCTCCCGGTCACCGGCCCGGCCGGGCTCGCGACCGCCGTCCGGCTGGTCCACCCGGACGGTCACGACGGCGCGTTCCTTCGCATCTTTCACGGCCGTGAGCGTATGCGTTCCGCGGCCTTTCCCACCCGACGACACGCCGCATTACCGTATTGCGATTACCGATAATCCGCTAAATCACTCGGAACCGCGTACACCATAATCACTGTTATGTGCGCGGAGGAGCGCGCCGGCGCCCTGACGGCACACAGCAACGGTGTCCGGTCCCGGGGAGGCTGATATTTCCCCGATATAACTGACACGCTGGACCGTCGGTCTGGAAGAGCTGGTTGATGGCATTGCGATCGATGGAGGTGACGGATGGCGCGGCTCATCCATCTGAACGGCCTGCCGGGCATCGGCAAGTCCACCCTGTCGGCGCTCTACGCAGACCGGAATCCCGGCACGTTGAATCTTGACGTCGATGCCCTGCACCGCCTGGTGGGCGGGTGGCAGGACGAGGAAACCGACACGTGGCCGGTCGTGTGGTCCCTGGTCCGGGCCATGGCGAAAACCCATCTGGAGGGCGGGCGCGATGTCGTCCTGCCCCAGTACCACGCCAAGGTCGACGAGGTCATCGAGCTTGAGAAGCTCGCGCACCAGCACGGGGCGGGCTTCCGTGAAGTCGTCCTGCTCGACGACCGGGAAGCGGCGATCGCGCGGTTCGACCGCCGCGCTCAGGAAAGCGACGATCCGTGGATTCGCCACCACCACCGTCTCATCGAGTTGGGCGGCGGGCATGTCGTGCTCGCAACCATGTACGACAACCTGATGGAGGTCGTACGTCAGCGCCCAGGGACGGTGGTGGTGCCGAGCGCGGTGGGGGCGGTGCAGGAGACCTACGAGCTGTTGGCGGACGCCTTACGCGAGCCGGTGTCCCCAGGGCCCAGTTGAGCATGGTCCGTGGCAGCCGCTTCACAGTGCGAGGTCGGGGGTGGCGTTCGAGAAGGTGCTTCCGGTGCGGTCGTTTCCGTCTTACTAGGGGAGGGAGTTGCAGTGGTTGCGCAACATGGGACGCTGCCCGGTGGGAAGGTCGAACATGCCGAGGACCCGTTCGACACGGTCGTCCGGGAGGTCGCCGAGGAAACCGGCTACGAGGCCCGGGTCGAGCAGCTACTCGGTGTGGACTCGCGAACGAGACAGGTGCAATGGGGTGACCCCGGCGGCGCCGAGCTGCACCACGTGGGCATCTTCTACCGGGTCCAGGCCACCGGCGGAGCGCTCCGGCACGAGACGAACGGCTCGACCGACCTGACGCGATGGATGCCGGTGACGGAGGTCCCCGATCTGGAGCGCTCCGTCGTCCTCGAGGTCGGGCTCGAGCTGCACCGCAGTGCGCCGCCGAGCGGGCACGTGGCGCCGATCCAGGTCGCTGGGCTGCTCCGGCACTGACAAAGGCCGTCGCGGTGCACCTCATTCGGGGGCTGGTGCGCCCGCCTCGACGCGGAGCCAGACGTCCGCGGCGCGCAGCCACAGCGTCCCGTCGCGGCCCTGGCCGCAGCGCAGCACGACGGAGCCGGGCATCGCGACCCGCTCGCAGTGCACGGCGGTCCAGACGCCGTCGACGAGGTCGGCGTGGGTCACCTCGGTCGAGGGCTGGTTGTGGGCGCGGCGGGTCAGCACGGCATGGTCGCCGCGCACCGCCACGCCGTCGGGGGACTGCACCGGGCTCGGCCAGCTGGTCACCTCACCCGTCGCGGGTGTGATCCGGGTCAGGAAGGTGCCGCCTTCACCGGGCCGCGAGTACCACACCAACCAGATCTGATCGCCTTCGGTGGCGGCGCTGAACCCTGCGAGGGGCCACTGCGGCAGGCGCCCGCCCGGCGTCCAGCGGAGCCGGCCCCGGCCGTCCCAACCGGCGAGCCCGGCCGTGGACTGCGGGTGGCCGCCGTAGATGCCCTCGTCGCCGTAGGCGGTCCAGATCGACCCGTCCCGGGGCGTACACCACCGCGTTCGACTCCCACGAGCCCTGCCCGTCCATGCGGGCGCGGCCGTTCGCGATGAGGAGCCGATCGCCGGGTTGCAGGGCGATGTGACTGGGCCGGATCGGGATCGACGGGATCGTGCGGTGATGGACGGAGCCGTCGGGGCGGCGGACGACGAGGACACCGTCGAACGGCACCTCGGGCATCCAGCCCAGCCACCCCGCGATGGTCGACGGGCGGGTCAGGTGCCGGTGCGCGACGACCAGCACGGCGAGCTCCTGCGCCGGGCCGATCGTCCACCACATCGGACGTCCCCACTGCTCAAGGCCGGCCGGTTCCCGCACCTGGTGCATCACGATCGTCAGTCCTTGTCCGGAGGTAGGCGTCCAGGGCGGCGGCGCCGCTGAGCATGGCGCGGCTGCGGGACGACAGGCGGGCGCGCCAGTCGTGCAGCATCGACTCCAGCGGCGCGACGCCGCCGGCGGCACGGATCTGGGCAAGCAGCGGCGCGATCTGCTCCAGCAGGTAACCACCCCGCCTGAGCTGGTGCGCCAGCAGGACGTCGCGGACGTCGGCAGCGCTGTACACCCGATAACCCGTCTGCGGGTCCCGTTGCGGGTGGACCAGCCCGGCGCGTTCCCATTTTCGCAGGGTGGCCGGGCGGATGCCGAGCCTCCTGGACAGCGGACCGACGAACGTGCTGCCCCGTTCCTGCGGCACGGGCACGAGGTCACCGACGGCCGCCTCCACGGCGTGCAGGGTGCGGCGGTCCTCGATGAGCTGGGCGTGGCTGTCGTCGATGAGGCGCAGCGCGTCGCCGGTCGCGTCCCGGTTGACGGCTTGCATGATCGACGTGGCGGTCTGGTGGCCGTGGCCGGGCACCAGGGCGAGGAACGCGCGCAGCGCCTGCGCGTGCAGCGGCGTGTACGTGCGGTAACCGTGCGGGGTGCGCGCGGCGGGCGGGAGGATGCCGGCCGCCTCGTAGTTGCGGACCGCCTGCGTGGACAGGCCGTGCCCGCGGGCCAGGTCGACCGGTCTGAGCTGCACGCCGGTTTGAAGGTTTTGTGTCATCGTCCTGCTGGAATCGTCGCGAAGTTTCCAACGCGGGTTCAACGATACCGTTGACGGTATGACTGCTGCTCTCACCGCCGCGTCCGTGATGGGACTGCTCCCGGGCCGGCCGCGGCTGCTTGCCCTAGGCGAACCCACGCACGGCGACGAGGTCCTGCTCGGCGTCCGCAACGACCTCTTCCGGCAACTCGTCGAACAGGAGGGGTACCGCACGATCACCATCGAGAGCGACTGCCTGCTGGGTCAGGTGGTGGACGAGTACGTCACGACCGGGGCGGGCACCCTGGACGAGGCGATGGCGGGCGGCTTCAGCCACGAGTGGGGCGCCTTCCCCGGCAACCGTGCACTGGTGCGGTGGATGCGCGCGTACAACGACGGCCGGCCCGCGGCGGATCAGGTCCGCTTCGCCGGGTTCGACGGGCCGCTGGAGATCACCGCCGCGGCCAGCCCCCGGCAGGCCCTCACCGCGCTGCACGCCTACCTTGCCGCCCGGGTCGCCGCCGGGCTGCTGCCGTGCACCGCGGACACCCTCGAGGGTCTCCTGGGCGCCGACGACCGGTGGGCCGAGCCCGCCGCGATGCGGGACCCGTCCCGGTCCGTCGGGCAGACACCCGACGCCGACCGGCTGCGGCTGCTCGCCGACGACCTGGTGGCGCTGCTGGCCGCACGGGCGCCGCAGCTGATCGCGGTGTCCGCGCCGCAGGACTGGGACCAGGCCCGGCTGCACGGCCGCACCGCCGTCGGCCTGCTGCGCTACCACCGCTGGATGGCCGACCCGTCACCGCACCGCCTCGCGTGGCTGCTGGCCGTGCGCGACTCGATGATGGCCGGCAACCTGCTCGCCCTGGCCGAACGGGGCCCGACCCTGGTCAGCGCCCACAACGGCCACCTGCAGCGGGAGCTGAGCACGATGCGGATGGACGGGGTGCCGCAGGAATGGTGGAGCGCCGGCGCGCTGGTCACCACGCGTCTCGGCGACGGGTACGCGTTCCTCGCCACCGCGCTGGGCACGATGCACCACCGCGGGGTCGACGCGCCGCCCCCGGACACGGTCGAGGGGATGCTGTACGCGCAGCCGCAGGACGTCTGCCTCGTGGACGCCCGCCGGCTGGCGGGCGGTGTGGCACCGGCGGCGCGGGTGTCGCCGTGGTTCGGTTACGCGCCGCTGGACCCGGCGCACCTGGCGGGCGTCGACGGGATCGTGTTCGTCAAGGACGCCCAGCGCGGTTAGGCGCTCAGCGGGCGAGCTTCGGCTTGCGGACGCGTTCGCGGGTGAGGATCCACAGCGCCTCGACGCCGTCCTTCCACGTGATCTTCTTGCCCTCTTCACGGGTGCGGGCCCGGTAACTGATCGGCACCTCATACGGGCGGTGCCGGTTGCGCAGCAGCTTCCCCGTCACCTCGGCCTCCATGCCGAACCCCGCCGACCTGATCTGCAACGACCGGTACAACTCCACCGGCATGAGTTTGAAACACGTCTCAAGGTCACCGAGATAGCAGTTGTACAGCATGTTCGCCGCGGTCGTGACCGCCTTGTTCCCCATCACATACCAGAACGAAAACGAACTGTGACTCCCGAACGTCCGATTCCCGTACACCACCGTCGCCCGACCATCCAGGACCGGTTCGAGGAGCTTCGGGATGTCCTGCGGATCGTATTCCAGATCCGCGTCCAGGATGACCATGTAGTCACCCGTCGCATGCTCCACCGCGGTCCGGATCGCCGCACCCTTGCCCTTGTTCCGCGGATGCAACACCACCCGGATCCGCTCATCATGCAACCCGTTCAAAATCTCCGCCGTGCGGTCCCGGCTCCCGTCATCCACGATGACAAGCTCGGTCTCGGTCGGATAATCCACATCGAGCGCCTGCTTGACGGCGTCAGCGACGCGAACTTCCTCGTTGTAGACCGGCATCAGGATCGACAGCTTCATCAGGTACTCCGGGGACGGGGGGTCCAGGCCATGGAACAGTAGCGTCGTGTCACCCGCGCGGGTGACACCGGATGCGTTGTGCGGGTCCGGCCGGTCGCGCTGCGGCCACCGGGGTCACCGCGGGCCTTGCCCGTCGGCGCCCGCACGGAAGTACGGCAGCCGGATGTCGTGCGCCGCGAGCACGGATTCGTAGTAGCGCAGGATGTCGGTCATCTCCTCGACGGCGTAGTCGAGGTCCTCCACCGCTTCCCGGTCGCTGGCAGCGGGCCGCAGCCGGTCGGCGGCGTCGGCGAACTGCTGCCGCAGCGCGCTGAACGTGTCGCCCTGCACGTGGATGCCCGGGAACGCGCGGCCTCCCAGCTGCGTCACCGCGACGTTCGTCCCCCGCGCCAGCACGCGCGCCTGCTCGTCGGTCACCGCACGATGATCGCACCCGCTGGCCTGGGCAGCGGCCCGGCGTTCCACGTGGTGGCGCCGTCGATCCCGTGCATTGGGTCGGGAGGGCGTCGGGACACGCCCGGCGGAGCGGTTCGCTACCGGACGGGGGCGCAGCCGTCGGCGACGCTGGCCGTTGCCGCCGCGATCACGGCGTCCAGACGGTCGCGGGTGGCGGCGAGGCCGGTGATCTGCGCGTCGATGCGGTCGCGTTCCGAGGCGAGCAGCTCCAGCGTCTGCGGGGTGGCGTAGCCGGTGTACACGCACGGCAGCAGCTGCAGGATCCGGCGGCTGGACAGGCCCGCGGCGTACAGCTGCTGCACCAGCGTGACCCGCTCGACGGCGCCGTCGGGGTAGGTGCGCTGCCCGCTGGGGGTGCGGGTGGCGCCGAGCAGGCCCTGCTCCTCGTAGTAGCGCAGCGCCCGCACGCTGACGCCGGCCTTTGCCGCCAGTTCCCCGATCCGCATCCTGCGATCCTCCCCACACCGGCAACACTTGCCTCTGACGTCAACGTCAGGTTTTAGCGTAGCCGACATGGAGATCAACGGATCGGTCGCGCTCGTCACGGGCGCGAACCGTGGCCTCGGCCGGCACTTTGCCCAGGAACTGCTCAACCGCGGCGCGAGCATGGTGTACGCGACGGCCCGCGACCCGCGCGGCGTCGACCTGCCCGGGGTGCGGGTGCTGCGCCTGGACGTCAACGACCCGGACAGCGTCGAGGCCGCCGCCGACGTCGCGAAGGACGTCAACCTGCTGGTCAACAATGCCGGTGTCGCCACGGGCAGCAACCTGCTGGACGGCGACCTGGCCCAGATCCGGCTGGAGATGGAGACGCACTTCTTCGGCACGCTGCGGGTCGTGCGGGCGTTCGCGCCGGTCCTGGCCCGCAACGGCGGCGGCGCGATCCTCAACGTCCTGTCGCTGCTGTCCTGGGCGAACTACGACGGCGCCAACGCCTACAGCGCCGCGAAGGCCGCCCAATGGAGCCTCACCAACGGGATCCGCCTCGAGCTCGCCGGTCAGGGCACCGCCGTCACCGGCGTGCACCTGGGCGCCGCCGACACCGACATGATGGCCGGCTTCGACGTGCCGAAGCTGGACCCGGCGTACGTGGCCGCTACCGCCCTCGACGGGGTCGCCGCCGGACGGCCCGAGGTCCTCGTCGACGACGCCAGCCGCGCGGCCAAGGCAGCCCTCGCCGGCGTGTCCTGAACCGGGTGGGGCCTTAGGGTCGGTGGTGTGCCGTCGCTCGTGCCACCCGCGCTGCCCGCCGGGACCCTCGCCGCGCTCACCCAGCCGACCCTGGACGGCGCCGACGGGCTGCGGTTACGGCCCTGGCGGGCGGAGGACGCCGCCACCGTCGCCGCGGCCTACGCCGACCCCGACATCCAGCGCTGGCACTGCCGGTCCATGACCGGCGACGAGGCCCACGACTGGATCGAGCACTGGCAGTCCAGATGGCAGGCGGAGACCGGCGCCGGCTGGGCCGTCACCGACGCCGGCGGCGCGGTCGCGGGGCAGATCGGGCTCCGCCGCATCACCCTCGCCGCCGGTCACGCGGAGGTGTCGTACTGGGTGCTGCCAGCGGCCCGCGGCCGCCGGGTCGCCGGGCGGGCCCTCGACACGCTGACCGGCTGGTCGTTCGGGACGCTCGGCCTGCACCGCGTCGAGGTCTGCCACTCGACACGCAACCTCGCGTCGTGCCGGGTGGCGGACCGCGCCGGCTACCACCTCGAAGGCACCAAACGCGGCGAGGTCCGCCACCTCGACGGCTGGCACGACATGCACCTGCACGCCAGGGTCCACGGATGAGCCTGGCGTGCGTGCGCGACCTCGACGCCGCCGGCAGGAGCTACGCCAGGAGGTGCCTGGCGTAGCTCCGGGCCGAGCTGTCGAGCTCGAACGCCGGCACGTCGCCGTGGCCGCCGGGGTTGGCGTGCAGCGTCTTGTCCGCCGACCCGAACGCGTCGAACAAGGCCAGGGCGGCGTCGCGTGGCACCAGCTCGTCGTGCCACTGCAGCAGGAACTGGACCGGGACCGTGATCCGCGCCGCGACGTCGACCGGCCCGGCCGCGAGCCCCAGCACGGCCGCGGCGATCCTCGGCTCGGCCGCGACGAGCGGGATGCCGATCCCGGTGCCGAGGGACGCGCCGCCGAACCCGACCGGCCCGCCGGGCCGCAGCTCGTCGATGACGGCCCGCCACTCCGGCACCGCCTGCGCGGCCAGCCGCGCGTTGAACTCGATGACCTGTTCACCGGTCGGGCGGCCGTGCCACGGCGGGGCGATCCGGGGGCGGTCGCCGTGGCCGGGCGCGTCGATCGCGGCGACCGCGACGCCGAGGTCGCGCACGTACCGGTGGGCGCGCGCCGTGGGCGCCGTCTTGTCCTGGCGGCCGCCGTGGGCGAGCAGGATCAACGCCGCGCCGCCGGTTGCCGGCGCGCCGGCCGGTGTCCAGAGCACGCCGGGGACGTCGCCGAGGGTGAAGTGCCGGGTGGAGACGCCGTCAGCGGTCGTCTCGGAGAGGTGACGCACAAGGTTGCCTTTCGGGATGCCGTGTTGCCGGCGCCCGACGGCCACCTGGGTCAGATGAGCCGCACGACCATGGGGGTAGGGAGCGCCCGGCCTGTGCCTGCGTGCACGGGTCTCACCTCCTGCCATCGATCAGATACCGGCAGACCGTAGCAGCTAATCCGGTGGACACACCGCCCGCAGTGCGGCAATGGTCAAGGGCATGCGACAAGAGGACATCTGGGACGCCGACACCGCCGCCCGGTATGACACGCCCGGCACCGGCATGTTCGCGCCCGACGTCGTCGGGCCCGCCGTGGACCGCCTCGCGGCGCTCGCCGGCGGTGGCCGGGCCCTGGAGTTCGCGATCGGCACCGGCCGCGTCGCCGTCCCCCTCGCCGCCCGCGGCGTCCCCGTCACCGGCATCGAACTGTCCCAGGCGATGCTGCAGCGGCTGCGCGAGAAGGCCGACGAGGCGGCGATCCCCGTCGTCGTCGGCGACATGGCCACCGCCACCGCACCCGGCGAATACACGCTCGTCTACCTGGTGTACAACACCATCTCGAACCTGCTCACCCAGGCCGAACAGGTCGCGTGCTTCCGCAACGCCGCCCGCCACCTCGCCCCCGGCGGCCGGTTCGTGATCGAGCTCGAGGTCCCCGACCTGCGCCGCCTCCCGCCGGGCCAGCCGGCCGTCGTCTTCGCCGCCGAACCCGGCTACCTCGGGGTGGACACCTTCGACGTGCTGCAGCAGCACCTGGTGTCGCACCACTTCACGTTCGACCCGCTGATCACCGGCGACCGGCAGGCCCGGGTGGGCCGCAGCCCGCACCGCTACATCTGGCCCGCCGAGCTCGACCTCATGGGCCAGCTCGCCGGGTTCGACCTGGAAAGCCGGCACGCCGACTGGCGCGGCACCGAGTTCACCGCCGACTCGCCCGGCCACGTCTCGGTCTACCGCACCGCCGGAAAGCCGGTATCGTCCGGTCCGTGACGGGCCGGGTGTTGGTGACAGGCGCGACCGGCTCGCTGGGCCGCCGGGTGTACGAGCGAGCCACCGCCGCCGGATGGACCCCGATCGGCACCCACTTCAGCGGCCCCGACGGCGCCGCCGACGTCCGGCTCGACATCCGGGACCGGGCTGCGGTCGACGCCGTGCTCCGCGACCTGCGACCGGATGCCGTGATCCACGCGGCGGGCGGCCGTGACCGTGGCGACTGGCGCTCCCTCGCCGACGGCGCCGCCCACGTCGCCCTTGCGGCCGCCGCGACCGGGGCGCGGCTGGTGCACGTGTCCAGCGACGCGGTGTTCTCCGGCCGGGAGGTCCACTACACCGAGGACGCGCTGCCGGACCCGACGTACCGGTACGGTGCCGCGAAGGCCGCCGCCGAGACCGCCGTGCAGGCGATCGCCCCGGCCGCGGTCCTCGTGCGGACCTCGACGATCCTCGGCGACGGCCGCGGCGCCCACGAGGTCCTCACCCACGCCCTGTCCTCCCGGGAACGCACCGGCGCCCTGTTCACCGACGAGATCCGCATGCCGGTCCACGTCGACGACCTCGCCGACGCCCTGCTCGAACTGGCCGGCGCCGACTGGCACGGCCCGCTGCACGTCACCGGCCCCGAACCGGTCAGCCGCTACGACCTGGGGCTGCTGGTCGCGGCCCGTGACGGCCTCGACCCGGCGTCGATCCCGGCCGCCCGCAGCGCCGACGTGCTGCCGGGCCGCCCCTTGGACGTCCGGCTCGACTGCACCCTCGCCCGGTCGCTGCTGCGGACCCCGCTGCGCCCAGTGACGCAGTTCATGGCCGCGCCGCTGCCCGCCTGAGTTGGCCGGCCGGATCCGGGCGCGGCGCCGGATAGGCTGGCGGGGTGAACGCGACGTTCGACCCGCGGGACCTGCTCGCCGTCAGCCGCCTGGGCGTCCTGGCCACGATCAAGGCCGACGGCCGGCCGCAGCTGTCGCCGGTCCTGCCGTTCTACGACCGTGCCGCCGCCGTCATCCTCGTGTCGATGACGCAGGGCCGGGCGAAGACGGCGAACCTGCGCCGCGACCCGCGCGCCGCCCTGGAGGTCACCAGCGCCGACGGCCTGGAGTGGGCGACCGCGGAGGGCGTCGCGACGCTCACCGGCCCCGGCACCGACCCGCACGGCGAGGAGGTCGAGGCGCTCGTCGACTACTACCGGCGCGCAGCCGGCGAACACCCCGACTGGGACGAGTACCGGCAGGTGATGGTGTCCGACCGGCGCGTGCTGATGACGATGACCGTCGAGCACGTGTACGGCGAACGGATCGGCTGACCGTCACCGGCCGGCGGGGGCGCCGAACCAGGTGGGCAGGTGCTGCAGGAGGTCCTGCTGGTCGTCGCCGAGCCAGGCGACGTGACCGTCCGGGCGCAGCAGGACCGCCGGGGCGTCCAGCTCCTCGCTGACGTCCACGACGTGCTCGACCCGGTCCGCCCAGCCGGTCACCGACAGCCGGCCGGTCTGATCCAGCAGCAGGCCGCGGCCGCCGCGCAGCAGCTCGTACAGGCGGCCGCGGTTGAGCGGCACGTCCCGCAGCCGGCGGCCGAGCAGGTCGGGGCCGGGGCCGAAGTCGTAGCGGATGCCGATCGCGATGATCTTCTCGGTGAGGTACCGGCTGACGTCGTCGAAGTCCATGAGCTGGGCGAGGAGCCGGCGGACCGCCTGGGCGCCCGGGTCCAGGGACATCAGGTGCATCTGGGCGCGGGTGTTGTCCAGCACGTCGGCGGCCACCGGGTGCCGTTCGAGGTGGTAGCTGTCCAGCAGCCCGGCCGGTGCCCAGCCGTTGACCGCGGCGGCGAGTTTCCAGCCGAGGTTGAACGCGTCCTGGACGCCGAGGTTGAGGCCCTGCCCACCGGTCGGCGGGTGGATGTGCGCGGCGTCGCCGGCCAGGAACACCCGGCCGTCCCGGTACCGCTCGGCCTGCCGGGTCGCGTTGCCGAAGCGGGACAGCCAGCGCGGTGAGTGCACGCCGAAGTCGGTGCCGGCGGTCGCGTGCAGCTGCCGCTGGAACTCCTCGAACGACGGCGGGACCGCGCGGTCCTGCACGACGCCGTCCGCGGGCACGAGGACCCTGAACCTGCCGTCGCCGAGGGGCATGGCGCCGAAGCGGAGCTGGGTCTTGCGGACCTCGGTGTTCACGGCGGTCACCTCCTCCATCGACGCGGTCAGCTCCATCTCGCCGAGCAGCGTGTCGACCGTGGACGGCTCGCCGGGGAAGCCGATGCCGAGGAGCTTGCGGACCGTGCTGCGGCCGCCGTCGCAGCCGACGAGGTACCGCGCCCGCAGCCGCGTGCCGTCGGCGAGCTCGGCGGTCACCCCGTCCCCGTCCTGGCTCAGGCCGGCCAGTTCGGCCCCGCGCCGCACCTCGGTGCCGAGCGCGACGGCGTGTTCGGTGAGCAGGCGGAGGATGACGGGCTGCGGGATGCCGAGCACGTAGGCGTGCGCGGTGTCGAGCCGGTCCGGTGGTGGCTTGCTGATGCCGGCGAAGAAGCCGCCGAGCGGATGCTGCCGGCCGAGGGCGAGGAACCCGTCGAGGAGGCCGCGCTGGTCGAGCACCTCGATGGTGCGCGCGTGGATGCCGAGCGCCCGCACGACCTTCGTCGGCTCCGGCTCCTTCTCCAGCACGAGCACACCCACGCCGTGCAGCCGTAGTTCGGCGGCCAGCATCACGCCGGTCGGCCCGCCGCCGGCGATGATCACGTCGATCATGGAACGTCCCCCTCGTAGCCGTACCTCACAGCGTGCACCAGGGACCGAAGAGGACACGCACCACCGCGCGTAACAGGGGCGGTACTGGGGTGTAACGGCGGCTGGCCACGATCAGGGGCAGTCAGGGCCGTCCGTGCCGGTCCTGCGGAGAGGACGGCAGAGGTGCAGTCGACGCCACGTTTCCTGCAGGGTGTGTTCCCGTTCGTCGGCAAAGGGATCGAGTCGCCGGTGCCGCTGGACGCCGCGCTCAGCTACACCGTGCCGGCCGGGGTGATCGCGCAGACCGTGTACTTCCGCGGCGGCAACACCACCGACGACCTCGTGTACGTGGTGCTGACCCGCGACGGCCGGCCGATGCGGTACTTCCCGATCGGCGCGAAGAGCGACGTGCACGTGCCGCTGCGGGTCGTCGAGGACCTCGACGGCGGGACCGTCGTGGAGCTGCTCGTCGGCGCGCCGGAGGGTGTCGCCGGGTCGATCGTGGTGGACCTCGGCCTGGTGGAGGTGTAGCCGTGTCCGACAAACAGCGGCTGGTCGTCGTCGGCAACGGGATGGCCGGCGCGCGGGCGGTGGAGGAGATCCTCGAACGCGGCGGCCGGGACCAGTTCAACGTCACGATGTTCGGTGAGGAGCCGTACGGCAACTACAACCGGATCATGCTGTCCAACGTGCTGTCCGGGGCTGAGGAGGAGGACGGCATCTTCCTCAACAGCCTGCCCTGGTATGCCACGAACGGCATCGACCTGCGCGCCGGGGTCCGGGTCGAACGCATCGACCGGTTCGCGAAGGTGGTCCTGGACTCGCAGGGCACCGAGCTGCGCTACGACAAGCTGATCGTGGCCACCGGCAGCCGGCCGTTCATCCCGCCGATCGAGCACATGCACCACCCGAAACGCGGCTACCACCAGGGCGTGTTCACGTTCCGGACGATCGACGACACCCGCGGCATGATCCGCTACGCGCGTGACCATGAGCGGGCCGTCGTCATCGGCGGTGGGCTGCTCGGCCTGGAGGCGGCCCGGGGCCTGCAGCAGTACGGGGTGGCGGTCACGCTCGTGCACGCCGCCGGGCACCTGATGAACGCGCAGCTCGACGCCCAGGGCGGGGCGATCCTGAAGGCCAGCGTCGAGCGGCTCGGGATCACCGTCGAGCTCGCCGCCCGTACCGTGGCGGTCGAGGGCAAGGACAAGGTGCAGGGCGTCCGGTTCGCCGACGGCAGGGTCATCGCCTGCGACATGGTCGTGGTTGCCGCGGGGATCCGGCCCAACACGACGCTCGCCGAGGTCAGCGGGCTCGTCGTGGAACGCGGCATCGTCGTGGACGACCAGTTGCGCTGCGTCGACGAGCCCGACATCTACGCGGTGG
The DNA here is from genome assembly GCF_040676755.1 of Dactylosporangium sp. NPDC049525. NCBI lineage: Bacteria > Bacillati > Actinomycetota > Actinomycetes > Micromonosporales > Micromonosporaceae > Dactylosporangium > Dactylosporangium sp. NPDC049525. The sequence continues at coordinate 19,111 of NZ_JBFAPO010000038.1, forward strand.
GGGAGTGCGTGCAGCACCGCGGCGAAACGTATGGGCTGGTCGCGCCGCTGTGGGAGCAGGCGAGGGTGCTCGCCGACCACGTCACCGGCGCCGACCCGACGGCCGCCTACCACGGGTCGCGGACCGCGACGAAGCTCAAGGTCGCCGGTGTCGACGTCGCCGCGATGGGGATCACGACCCCGGCGCCGGGCGACGAGTTCGTGGTGTTCTCCGAGCCCAGCCGCGGCGTGTACAAGAGCGTCATCATCCGCGACGACCGGCTCGTCGGCGCGACCCTGCTCGGTGACGTCGGCAAGGTCGGGTACCTGATGCAGGCGTTCGACCAGGGCCTGCCGCTGCCGGAGGAGCGGGTGCGGCTGCTGTTCGACCTCGGCGGCCCCACCGACTCCGAAAGCGCCGCGGAGCTCGCGCCCGAAGCGCAGGTGTGCAACTGCAACGGTGTCAGCAAGGCCGCGATCGTCGACGCGACCGCCGTCACGAAGACCCTGTCCGGGGTCATGGACCGCACCCGGGCAGGGAAGGGCTGCGGGTCCTGCAAGTCCCTCGTCAAACAGATCGTGGACTGGGCCGCCGGAGGCGCCGCCGCCGAGGACCCGGCCGCGAACTGGTACGTGCCGGGCGTACCGATGAACAAACCGGAACTCATCGCGGCGATCCGCGCCCAGGACCTGCGCAGCGTCTCCGCCGTGTTCGACGCGCTCGCCGGCGGCGAGGAGGACGCGAAGAGCAAGATGGGACTCGTCTCGCTGCTGCGGATGCTGTGGGGCGACGACTACGTCGACGAACGCGGCGCCAGGTTCATCAACGACCGGGTCCACGCCAACATCCAGCGCGACGGCACGTTCTCCGTCGTGCCGCAGATGAAGGGCGGCGTCACCACCCCCGACCAGCTGCGCCGCATCGCCGACGTCGCCGACAAGTACGCGGTGCCGATGGTGAAACTCACCGGCGGGCAGCGCATCGACCTGCTCGGCATCCGCAAGGAGGACCTGCCGAAGGTGTGGGCCGACCTGGACATGCCGTCCGGGTACGCGTACGGCAAGAGCATGCGGACCGTGAAGACGTGCGTCGGCTCCGACTACTGCCGCTTCGGCGTCGGCGACTCCACCGCGCTCGGCATCGCGATCGAGACCCGGTTCCAGGGCCTGGAGAGCCCCGGCAAGATGAAACTCGCCGTCACCGGCTGCCCACGCAACTGCGCCGAGGCGTATGTGAAGGACCTCGGTGTCGTCGCGATCGACGGCGGCCGGTGGGAGATCTACGTCGGCGGCGCCGCCGGCGCGCACATCCGCAAGGGCGACCTGCTCGCCACCGTCGACACCGCCGACGAGGTCATGACGTTGACCGGGCGGTTCCTGCAGTACTACCGGGAGAACGCCAACTGGCTCGAGCGCACGTACGCGTTCGTGCCGCGGCTGGGCATCGAACGGCTCCGCGACCTGATCGTCGCCGACAGCGAGGGCCTCGGCGCGGGCCTCGACGAACGGATGGAGGCCGCCGTGGCCGCGTACCGCGACCCGTGGAAGGAAGGCCTCGACCCGTCGGTGCCGGGCCAGTTCCGCACGTCGCTGCCGCTGGTCGTGCTGCCGCAGGTGCCGGTCCGATGACCGCCGTGGAGACCGGGCGCACGCACCGGCTCGGACCGGTCGCCGACATCCCCGTCGGGGAGGGCCGCGCCTACGCGGTCGACGGGGACCAGGTCGCCGTGTTCCGGCTGCGGGGCGGCGGGCTGCGGGCCGTGTCCGCGGTCTGCCCGCACGCCGGCGGTCCCCTCGCCGACGGGCTCATCGACGCGAAGGTCGTCATCTGCCCGCTGCACCAGCACGTGTACGACCTGGCCACCGGCTGCTCCACCACCGGCCAGCCGCCGCTACGGGTCTATGCCGTGCACATCGACGCCGACGGCGACGTGGTGGTCACCAAGTGACCGGTCGCAACCCCTAGGATGGCCCGGGTGATCACCCGGCGACCTGATGGGGGAACGGTGTCCTTCGCGTTGACACGACGCTCCGCGATGCTCGGAGCTGTCGCCGCGGCGACCGGGACGGCGATGTCCGGGCTGATCCCGGGCCAGCGCACGGCGAACGCGTCGCTGCCCGGCAAGACCGCCGGGATCACGTACAAGTACGCCGACAAGATCTGGTGGGCGGACGCCGACGGCGGCGACCCCCGGGTCCTGGCCACCGGCGTCGCCGCCGGATCCGGGACGTGGGCACCGGACGGCAGCCGGTTCGTGTACTCCAACGGGCTCAACATCATTTCGGTGCGCGCCGACGGCAGCGAACCGGTCACCATCATGGGTGTCATGGCCACGCCCGTCACCGAGCCGGCGTTCACCCCGGACGGCGGCTGCATCGTCTACACGCATCAGACCGGGATCACCGCCGGCTACGCCACCCGGGACAGCCGGCTGGTGACCGGCAGGTGGCAGTTCGCGGTGCCGAACGACGGCACGGCCTCCGCCGCGGCCGTCGCCGCCGACGGCACGATCGTCTACCAGCGCGGCACCGACGTGTACCGGGTCGCCGGCCCCACCGCCGTGTCGAAGCTCATCACCGACGCCACCGCCCCGGACTTCTCGCCCGACGGCGCGAAGCTCGCGTTCGTCCGCGGCGGGCAGATCTGGACCGCGAACGCCGACGGCACCGGCGCCGCCCAGCTGACCACGCCCGGCAACACCGCCAGCACCGCCAACACCGACCCGGCCTGGGCCACCAACGGCCTGGCGATCCTGTTCACCAGCGTCGAGGGCGGCACCCCGAAGATCAAACGGATCGACCTCGGCACGAAGACCGTCCAGACCCTGGTCGCCAAGGGCAGCGAGCCGACCTGCCAGCCGGTGAACCGCAACACCGTCGAACGCGTCTGGGGCCAGACCGCGCTCGGCACGGCGGTGGCGGCGTCGCGGTACAACTGGGCCGACCACGGCGTCGACGACGGCGTCCGCGCGCAGGCGAAGGCGGTCGTGCTGTCCCGCGACGACACGTACTTCGACGCCCTCGGCGGGTCCGCCCTGGCCATCGTCAAGCAGGGGCCGCTGCTCATCACCCCGCCGAAGAAGCTGGACGCCGGCACCCAGGCGGAGCTGCAGCGGGTCCTCGGCGGCACCGGCACGGTGTATCTGCTGGGTGGCACCGTCGCGCTGTCGGCGCAGGTCGAGTCGCAGGTCACGGCCCTGGGATACCCGGTCGTGCGGCTGTGGGGGGCCGACGAGTACGCCACCGCGATCGCGATCGCGAAGGCGATCACCGCCACCCCGTCGACGATCATCGTGGCCACGTCGCTGAAGTACTACGACGCGCTCGCCGCGGGCGCCGCCGCCGGCGCCAACCCGGGCACCGTCGTCGTGCTCTGCGCCGGTGACGCGATGCCGGCCACGACCGCGGCGTACCTCAACACGTTCGACCCCGACCTGTCGCACGCCGGCGGCACCCGGATCATCGCCGTCGGCGGCCCGGCGATGGCCGCGCTGCGCAACGCGAAGCTCGGCGGGCAACTGCCGGCCTGGCCGACGACGTTCGTTCCCATGGTCCTGTACGGGCAGACGGAGTTCGAGACGGCCGTCGAGGTGGCCAGGTACTTCTTCCCCACCCCGGCGACCGCCGCGGTGGCCACCGCCACGACCTGGTTCGACGCCCTGACCGGCGGCGCGATGATCGGCGCGAACGGCGGCCCGCTGCTGCTGGGCTCCGCCGGCGACCTCGGACCGGCGACCCAGGCGTACTTCTCGGAGCACTCGGGGTCCCTGGCGTACGCGGTGCTGCTCGGCGGGCCGCTCGCGTTGAAGGAGAGCCTGGTCGGGCCGCTCGGCGAGGCGATCTCGGCGCCGGGCGCCTACGACTACGTCCAGTACACCGAGACGTCCACCGCATCGGCGGGGGCGCAGCACCCGCGCGGCACCCGCCGGTAGCGGGTCAGGGCGTCGCGGCGGGCGGTGCCTGCGGTGGGCGCAGGCCGTCGATGAGGACGGTGAAGAGGCGTTCGGCCCTGCCCGGGTCGGGGCCGTCGTGCACGGCGGTGAACAGGCTCTTGAGGAACGTGAGCAGGTCGTCGACGGTGACGCCGGGGCGGACCGCGCCGGCGTCCTGAGCGCGGGCGAGCAGCGTGGCGACCGCGTCGTGCAGGTCGGCGAGCAGGGGGCCGGGCACGGTCATGGCGTCGGACGTGTCGCGTTTGGTGGCGCCCTCGGCGCCCAGGTGGGTGAGGAAGGCGAAGAACGCGGCGCCGGGGTCCGGGGCGTCGGCGTGCTGCCGGGCGGCGGTGACCAGGTCGGTGACCCGGGCCGTGATCACTGCCTGGAACAGGGCCTCCTTTGTCGGGAAGTGCCGGTAGACGGTGCCGGGGCCGACGCCGGCGCGGGCGGCGATGTCGTCCAGCGGCACCGCGAAGCCGGCCTCGGCGAACGCGTCCCGGGCGGCCACGAGGATCCGGTCGCGGTTGCGCCGGGCGTCGGCGCGCAGGGGTTGCTCAGCAGAAGCCATTGCTAACCGGGGCCACCGTTCCGTATCGTCTAACCGGGGTCATCGTTCCGATTGTACTGGAGGAGCCATGGTGCACAGCCCGCGTGACGTCGCCGAGCAGGTCCGGCGGATGGTCGCCGGTGAGGGGATCGCCTTCGCCGATCTGTTCGCGGAGGACGGCGTGCTGGAATACCCGTTCGCGCTGCCCGGCCAGCCGCGGGAGCTGCGCGGCCGGGACGCGATCCGCGCCTACCACGGCGCGGCGGCGGGCTCCCGGCGGCTGTTCGACATGGACGGCGTCGACGCGCTCGTCCGCGACACCGACGACCCCGAGGTGGTCGTCGCCGAGATCGAGCACCACGGGCGGTCCGCGGTGACCGGCGAGGCGTACCGGTTCCGCGCCCTCGGCGTCATCCGGGTCCGCGACGGCGAGATCGTGTCCTACCAGGACTACATGGACCCGATCGCCACGGCCCGGCTGCTCGGCCGGACCGCCGACCTCGCCGCCGCGCTGACGGCGGCCTGACGCCCCCGGTGACCGGCGCGACCAGACGGCGCCGGCGGCCGATGACGTCGGCCGGGGCCGTCAGGCGATGTCGACGGTGAACATCGAGGTGCTGCCGTCGGCGGCGGTGAGGGTGACCGGCCCGAACGTGATGACCGGCACCGACGCGGTGCCGGAACCGCGGTAGAAGCCGGTCGCGCCGGTGACCCGCACGGCGACCGCGACAAGGGTGGCGGCGACCTCCTCGTCGACGTCGAGCCGGGCCTGGGTGAAGGCGCCCTGGCCGTGCTCCTCGCCCCAGGCCCGCACCGCCTCGGCGTCGCGGCACAGGCCGGGCAGGATGCTCGAGTTGGCCCACGCCCAGACCCACGACGACGTCGAGGCGTTGAAGCTGCCCAGGATCTGCGCCGGCGCGGTCGCGGTCTTGTCCGGGAACGTCCAGGTGATGACGCCGGTGCGCTGGTCGAGGCCCCACCGGTCGGCGGTGCCCAGGCCCCAGGACCGGTGAGCCTCGGCCAGCTGGTCGATCATGTCCTCGCCCTGCATGATCAGGACGGCCAGGTCGACGGGTGCGGCGGCGCGACGCTTGAAGATCCCCATGGCGGGAGAGTCTCGCAGGCCCCAGCCGCCGGTTACAGGGGCGGGGGCTGGGTGCCGTGGGCGGCCTGGCGCAGGTCGATGTCGTGGACCAGGCGCCGCGCGGTGTCGTCGTCGAGCTCCTCGGCGAAGACGGCGTCGGCGAGGGCGTCGCGCTGGGCGTCGAAGTCCGCGTCACCGGTGGGCGCGGCGCCGGGCAGCGCGCCGGCGGCGATGGCGACGCCGCGGGCGTGCAGCTCGGCCTCGCGGGCGCTTTCCGCCGCGGTGTCGATGCGCAGCCGGCGGACCAGCATCGGGATGGTGGTGCCCTGGATGAGCAGGGTGCCGAAGGTGACGAGCAGCGCGATCGCCTGGATCTCGTCGCGGCCGGGGAACGGGGTGCCGTCGGCGAGGTGCTCCGGGACGGCGGCCGCGGCGGCGAGAGTCAGGATGCCGCGCATGCCGGTCCAGCCGACGATGATCGCCTCCTTCGGGGTGGGTTCGCCGAGGACGGGGCGCTGGCGGCCGCGGCGGGCCCGCCACTGCAGGCGGCGTTCCCACTTCGCGCGGGCCCGCGGGTCGGTCGCGACGCGCCGCTCGCGTTGCCGGCGGCGCAGCCCCCACCAGGCGAACGACGCCCGCACCGCGCCGAGGCGGAACACGATGACGGTGACCAGGATGACGGCGGCGGCGACCACGGTGCGCAGCAGCGAGTCCGACGTGGCGAGGCTCTGCACCACGAAGCGCAGCTGGAGTCCGATGTAGGCGAAGACGAACGTCTCCAGCAGGAAGTCCACGACCGGCCAGACGGCCTCCTCCTGCAGCCGGGCCCGGTAGGCGCCCGGGTACTGGTGCCGCTTGTCCAGGGCGGTGTTGATGGACACGGAGAACGCGGCGACGACGACGGCGAGGATGCCCGAGGCGTGCACCTGCTCGGCGAGCAGGAACGCGGTGAACGGCAGCAGCAGCGACACCGCGGTCTCCAGGACCGGGTCGTGCAGGCGTTTGCGCAGCCACAGCGTGACCACGGCGAGCACGCCGCCGAGGAACACCCCGACGAGGGCGTTGTACAGGAAGAGCACGAAGCCGTTGTCGAACAGGGTGTGCCCGGCGCCGGTCGCCGCGACGGCGAGGCCGAACAGGGTGAGGGCGGTCGCGTCGTTGACGAGGCTCTCGCCGGTGAGGATCGCGGTGGCCCGGCGGGGCAGGCCGAGCTCCTTGCCGTGGGTGACGGTGGTGATGGTGTCCGGCGGGGCGAGGACGGCGCCGAGGACCAGCGCGGCCTGCAGGCCGATCGCGGGCAGCAGCAGCGACGCGACGAGCCCGGTGACCCCGGTGGTGAACACGACGAGCGTGACGCCCAGGGTCAGGATCGGGCCCAGGTTCTGCGAGAAGCTCGACATGGAGGCGCCCCGGGCCGCGGAGTACAGCAGCGGCGGCACGACGACGGCGAGGATCAGTTCGCTGTCCAGTTCGAGGCGCGGCACGCCCGGGATGAACGACGCGGCCGCGGCGAGGATGACCACGACCAGCCCGGGCTGGGCACCGCGGCGGTGCGCGACGGCCGAGACCGTGATCCCGCCGAAGATGATCAGGAGGAGCTGGACACCGTTCACGAATGATCACGATAAGCCACCCTTGACGGAGTGAGTACTCACTCCGCACAATCGTGGGTATGACTGAACCCCGTAAGCGAGCCACACCCATGAGCCCGGACCACCGCCGCGCGATGATCGTCGCGGCCGCGCTGCCTCTCGTCGTCGAGCACGGCGCCGCCGTCACCACCGCCCAGGTCGCCCGCGCCGCCGGCATCGGCGAGGGCACCATCTTCCGCGCGTTCGCCGACAAGGACGCGCTGCTCGCCGCGTGCGTGGCCGAGGCGCTGCGCCGCGACGACACCCTCGCCCACGTGCGCGCCATCGACCTCGACCAGCCCCTCGCCGACCGGCTCGTCGAGGCGGTGGAGACGCTGCGGGGGTACCTGACCCGCATGGGCGCCGTCATCGGTGCCCTCGGCGCGGCCGGCCTGCGCCGCGACCCCGGTGAGTTGCCGCCGGTGGACCGCCGGCGCGAGTCGATGACGGAGACCGTCGACGCCCTCGCGGGGCTGTTCGAACCGGAGCAGGACCGGCTGCGCCGGGACCCCGAATACCTCGCCCGGGCGTTCCACCACCTCGTCATGGCCGGCGGCGAACCGGCCGACCTGGTCGAACTGTTCCTGCACGGCGCCCTCAACGATGCGCAGAACACCGCGCAAACCGGTGGACAACCGGCACCCGCCGCGGCAAAGGTGCAGCATGGACATCCTTCGCCAGCATGAGATCGCCGAGGCCGGCCACCGGATCCTCAACCCGTTCACCGACGACAAGCTGATGCTGCTCGGCGAGGTGTGCCGGCTCGGACCGGGGCAGCGCCATCTCGACCTCGCCTGCGGCAAGGGCGAGATGCTGTCGCGGTGGGCCGACGTCTACGGCACCGTGGGTGAGGGCGTCGACATCAGCGAGGTGTTCCTGGCCGCCGCCCACGACCGCGCCCGCGAGCTCGGCGTCAGCGACCGCGTCACGTTCCGCCACGGCGACGCCGCCAAGGACGTCCCCGACGACGCCTCCTACGACGTGGTGTCCTGCATCGGCGCCACCTGGATCGGCGGCGGCCTCGCCGGCACCGTCGAGCTGCTGCGCCCCGCGCTGCGCCCCGGCGGGCTGATGCTCATCGGCGAGCCGTACTGGACCGCCACCCCACCCGGCGGCATCCCGGCCGAGTTCGCGGAGTTCACGTCGCTGCTGGGCACGCTTGACCGGCTGGAGGCCGCGGGCCTGAGCCTGGTCGAGATGGTCCTCGCCGACCACGACTCATGGGACCGGTACGCGGCGGCGCAGTGGTGGACCGTCGACGAGTGGCTCCGTGCGCACCCGACGGGCCCCGACGCCGACACCATGCGGCGCTATTTGGAGCACAGCAGGCGGACGCACCTGGAATACCGGCGGGAATTTCTGGGCTGGGGCGTCTTCGTGTGCCGCACCGCCTGACACCGCCGCGCGGTCGGCCCGGCGCCGCTGCTGACGGCGGCGCCCCATGAGCAGGACCAGCAACCCGGCCGCCGCGCACCCGACCTGGGCGGCGGTCGCCGTGTCCTGCAGCCACGCGTCCTGCGTGCGGCCGAACGTCCACCCGGCGACCCAGTCGCCCTGCAGCGCGATGTACACCGTCGCCGCACCGACCGCCGTCCAACCCGCTGCCGTGCGCCCCCGAACCATGCCGACAGTCTCGCCATCGAGCACTGTGACGTTCCTGAGCTCGCCTGAGCCCGTTCTCAGCGGGCGGGTACGGCGCTCATTTGCGCTGGCACAGCAGCTCGACGGACTGGTCCGACGCGGCGGTCACGGTGACGTCGGTGGCCACGCAGGCGCCGTCGACGCCGCGCGCCGACAGCCGGTAACGGCCCGGGCCGAGGGTGAACCGGAACTCCTGGCCCTCCGCCACCTGCTGCCGGGTGACCTCGGCGCCGCCGCGCTGCACGATCACCGTGCCGGGGGCGCTGCCGGGCGACGCGCCGGGTGGCCCGCCGGACTGGACGATCGTGCCGTGGACGGTCCCCGGCGGCCCGTCGGAGCCGGCGTCGCGGCCGCCGCAACCGCTCGCGGCGAACGCGGCCGCGGCGGCGGCGCAGGCGATGGTGGTCCGCAACCGCACACCCGCGAGCGTAGGGCCGTGCCGCAAGATGGCAGGCATGACGAGTGGACCGTTGCGGGGCGTGCGGGTGGTGGAGCTGGCCGGGATCGGGCCGGGGCCGTTCGCGGGGATGATGCTGGCGGACCTCGGCGCGGACGTGGTCCGGGTCGACCGGATCGGGCCCGGGTCGCCGATCGCGCCGCCGGCCGCCACCGACCTGCTCAACCGCGGGAAACGGTCCGTGGCCGTCGACCTGAAGGATCCCGCGGGCGTGGCGACCGTGCTGGGATTGGTGGAGCGGGCGCACGTGCTGATCGAGGGGTACCGGCCCGGCGTCGCGGAGCGGCTCGGGGTCGGACCCGAGCAGGCGCACGCGGTGAACCCGGCGCTGGTCTACGGGCGGATGACCGGCTGGGGGCAGGACGGGCCGCGGGCCGGCACCGCCGGGCACGACATCACCTACCTGGCGCTGTCCGGGGCGCTGCACGCGATCGGCCGGGCCGGCGGGCCGCCGCAGGTGCCGGTGAACCTGCTCGGCGACTTCGGCGCCGGCGCGCTGTACCTGGTGGTCGGGGTGATCGCCGCGCTGCGCGACGCGGAGCGGACCGGCCGCGGGCAGGTCGTGGACGCCGCGATCGTCGACGGGGCGGCGCACATCAGCACGATGCTGCACAGCATGCTGGCCGTCGGCCTGTGGCAGGACCGCCGCGGTGTCAACATGATCGACACTGGGGCGCCGTTCTACGACGTGTACGAGACCGCGGACGGCAAACATGTCGCGGTGGGCGCGTTCGAGCCGCAGTTCTACGCGACCCTCGTCGCGACGCTCGGGCTGAGCGACCTGCCGGACCAGCTGGACGTGGCGCAGTGGCCGGCGCTGCGGGAGCGGCTCGCCGCGGCGTTCCTGACCAGGACCCGCGACGAGTGGTCGGCGCTGTTCCACGACGGCGACGGCTGCGTCACGCCCGTGCTGTCACTGCACGAGGCGCCCCGCGACGCGCACCTGGCCGCGCGGGGCACGTTCACCGAGCACCTGGGCGTCGTGCAGCCCGTGCCGGCGCCCCGGTTCTCCGCGACCCCGGCCACCCTGGGCGGGCCGCCGCCGCTGCCGGGCCAGCACACCGCCGAGGTCCTCCAGGAGTGGGGCGTGCAGCCGGAGTAGCCGGGCGCGGCGCCTGTGGACATTCTCGCAAGGGCGATGGCGGGCGGCGGGGTACCGAGTCCGACGAGGGCAAGTTACTCTCGGGTAGGTGAGCACTGAGGCTTTCGTTTACGACGCCGTCCGCACCCCGCGCGGGCGAGGCAAGCAGAACGGCTCGCTGCACGGGGTGAAGCCCGTGTCGCTGGTCGTCGGGCTGATCGACGAGCTGCGCCGCCGGTACCCGGGGCTCGACCCGGCCGACATCGACGACGTCGTGCTCGGCGTCGTCTCCCCGATCGCGGACCAGGGGTCCGACATCGCCAAGACCGCCGCGATCGCCGCCGGCCTGCCCGACACCGTCGCCGGGGTGCAGCTCAACCGGTTCTGCGCGTCCGGCCTCGAAGCGGTCAACGTCGCCGCGCAGAAGGTCCGCGCCGGCTGGGAGGACCTCGTCCTCGCCGGTGGGGTCGAGTCGATGTCGCGGGTGCCGATGGGCTCCGACGGCGGCGCCTGGGCGATGGACCCGGAGACGAACTTCACCACCCGGTTCGTGCCGCAGGGCATCGGCGCCGACCTGATCGCGACGCTGGAGGGCTTCACCCGCGAGGACGTCGACACCTACGCCCTGGAGTCGCAGACCCGGGCCGCGAAGGCGTGGGCGGGCGGCTACTTCAGCCGCTCCGTGGTGCCGGTCCGGGACCGCAACGGCCTCGTCGTGCTCGACCGCGACGAGCACCTGCGCGCCTCCACGCTCGACGGGCTCGGGGCGCTGCCGCCGTCGTTCGCGACGATCGGTGACCTCGGTGGCTTCGACGCGGTGGCGTTGCAGCAGTACCACTGGGTCGAGCGGATCGAGCACGTGCACACCGCCGGGAACTCCTCCGGCATCGTCGACGGCGCGTCGCTCGTGCTCGTCGGCAGCGAAGCCGCCGGCGTCAAGGCCGGGCTCACCCCGCGGGCCAGGATCGTCGCCGCCGCCGTCAGCGGCGCCGACCCCACGATCATGCTCACCGGACCGGCGCCCGCGACCCGCAAGGCCCTCGCCAAGGCCGGGCTCACCGCCGCCGACATCGACCTGGTGGAGATGAACGAGGCGTTCGCCGCCGTCGTGCTGCGCTTCGCCAAGGACATGGACTTCGACCTGGACAAGGTCAACGTCAACGGCGGCGCCATCGCGATGGGCCACCCGCTCGGCGCGACCGGCGGGATGCTCATCGGCACCCTCGTCGACGAGCTCGACCGCCGCGGCCTGCGCTACGGCCTCGCCACCCTGTGCATCGGCGGCGGCATGGGCATCGCCACCATCGTCGAGCGAATCTGAAAGGGCACCAGATGACCGACACGATCCGCTGGGACCGCGGTGACGACGGCGTCGTCGTGCTCACCATCGACGACCCGGCCCGCTCCGCCAACACGATGAACGCCGCGTTCGTCGCCGACCTCGAAACGGTGCTCGACCGCCTCGAAACGGAGAAGGACGACGTCGCCGGGGTCGTCGTCACGTCGGCGAAGAAGACGTTCTTCGCCGGTGGCGACCTCGACCGGCTCGGCAGCCTCGGCCCCGACCAGGCCGCCGACGTGTACGCGTCCTCCATGCACCTCAAGGGCCTGCTGCGCCGCCTGGAGACCCTCGGCCGGCCCGTCGTCGCCGCCGTCGGCGGCTCCGCGCTCGGCGGCGGCCTCGAACTCGCCCTCGCCTGCCACCACCGCATCGTCGCCGACGACCCGCGCATCGAGATCGGCTTCCCCGAGGTGACCCTCGGGCTGCTGCCCGGCGCCGGCGGCGTCGTGCGGACCGTCCGGCTGCTCGGCATCGCGCCGGCGCTGCTCACCGTGCTGCTGCGCGGGCAGCGGCACCGGCCGGCGGCCGCCCTCGACGCCGGGCTCGTGCACGAGATCGCCCCGCGCGCCGAGGTCCTCGACCGGGCCAAGGCGTGGATCGCGGCGAACCCCGGCGCCGTGCAGCCCTACGACGTGAAGGGCTACCGGATCCCCGGCGGCACCCCGGCGCAGGCGTCGTTCGCGGCGAACCTGCCCGCGTTCCCGGCGACGCTGCGCAAGGAGCTCAAGGGCGCGCCGTACCCGGCGCCGCGCAACATCCTCGCCGCCGCCGTCGAAGGCGCCCAGGTCGACCTCGCGACCGCGTTCACGATCGAGGGCCGCTACTTCACCGAACTCGCCACCGGGCAGATCGCCAAGAACATGATCAAGGCGTTCTTCTTCGACCTGCAGGCGGCGAACTCGCGCGGCACCAAGGCGACCCCGTTCACCAGGGTCGCCGTCCTCGGCGCCGGGATGATGGGCGCGGCCATCGCCTACGTGTGCGCGAAGGCCGGCATGCAGGTGCTGCTCAAGGACGTCACCGTCGAGGCCGCCGAACGCGGCAAGCAGTACTCGGTGAAGGTGCTGTCGAAGAAGCCGTTCCTGCCCGCGGAGGAGATCCTGGGCCGGATCACCCCGACCGCCGACCCGGCCGACCTCGCCGGCTGCGACCTGGTCATCGAGGCCGTGTTCGAGGACCCGGGCCTCAAGCACAAGGTGTTCGCCGAGGTCCAGGACATCGTCGCGCCGGACGCGCTGCTGTGCTCCAACACCTCGACGCTGCCGATCTCGGTGCTCGCCGACGGCGTGACCCGCCAGCAGGACTTCGTCGGGCTGCACTTCTTCTCACCCGTGGACAAGATGCCGCTCGTCGAGGTCATCCGCGGCGCCGCCACGTCCGACGCCGCCGTGGACCGGGCCCTCGGCGTGGTACGGCAGCTGAAGAAGACACCGATCGTCGTCAACGACAGCCGCGGGTTCTTCACCAGCCGGGTCATCGGCACGTTCACCGGTGAGGGCCTGCTGATGCTCGCCGAGGGGGTGGCGGCGCCGTCGATCGAGCAGGCCAGCCTGCAGGCCGGGTACCCCGCCGCGGTCCTCGCCCTGATGGACGAGCTGACCCTGACGCTGCCGCGCAAGATCCGCCTCGCGTACGGCGACGCGTGGACCCCGACACCCGCCGACGCGCTCATCGACCGCATGATCGACGAGTTCGGCCGGCCGGGGCGCTCCGGCGGAGCCGGCTTCTACGAGTACACCGGCGGCAAACGGGACCGGTTGTGGCCTGGTCTGCGCGAGCACTTCGCGAAGCCCGGCGCGGACGTGCCGTTCGTGGACATGCAGGAGCGGATGCTGTTCGCCGAGGCCCTCGAGTCGGTCAAGTGCCTCGACGAGGGGGTCCTCACCAGCGTCGCGGACGCCAACATCGGCTCGATCCTGGGCATCGGGTTCCCCGGCTGGACCGGCGGCGTGCTGCAGTACATCAACCAGTACGACGGCGGCCTGCCCGGGTTCATCGCCCGCAGCCGCGAGCTCGCCGCCCGCTACGGCGCCCGGTTCGAGCCGCCCGCGCTGCTGCTGCGCAAGGCGGAGCACGGCGAGCAGTTCGTGTAGTTCGGGGCGTTCGCGTCGTTCGTGGGGCGTACGGGTGCCCGGTCCCGTTGTTAGGGTCGATCCATGGGGACCGGGCACATCGAAGTACCCGACGGGCAGCTCTACTACGAGGCCGCCGGCGACGGGCCCGCCGTCGTGCTCCTGCACGGCGGGCTGCTGGACTGCCGGATGTGGGACGACCAGTTCGAGCTGCTCGCCGCCCGGCACCGGGTGATCCGCGTCGACGTCCGCTCGCACGGCCGCTCCAGCAGCGCCACCGGCGACTTCCGCCACGACGACGACCTCGCGGTCGTGCTGGACACTCTCGGCGTCGAGCGGGCCGCGATCGTCGGGCTGTCCCTCGGCGGGCGGATCGGGTTCGACTTCGCGGTCAGCCGCCCGGAGCGGGTCTGGGCGCTGTGCGCCGCGGCGACCGGGATCAGCGGGATGACGTTCACCGACCCGTACATCACCGGCCGCAACCGGGAGCTGGCCGCCGCCGCGCAGGCGCAGGACACGGCCGGGGTCGTCGAGGCGTTCCTGCGGGCGTGGGTCGACGGCCCGCACCGGCGGCCCGAGGACGTGGCCGCGGCGGTGCGGGTCCGGTGCGCCGACATGGCCGCCCACAACGTGACCGAGCACGCGGGCGCGCGGGGCCGGATGCTGGAGCGCGACGCGCTGCACCGGCTCGGCGAGGTGCGCGCGCCGGTGCTGCTGCTCGTCGGTGACGCCGACTCCGCCGACATCGAGCAGGTCACGCTGCGCGCGCTGGCGGAGGTTCCGGACGCGCGGCGGATCGAGATCCCCGGCGCCGGGCACATGCTCAACCTGGAGCAGCCCGACGCGGTCAACGCCGCCCTGGTCCCGTTCCTTCAGGAGCAGTCCCCTGATTTCGCGTAGTCGTATGATCACCCTACGTTACGGTCTTCGACTGCGGGGCGGCGGGTAGGCCGGCCGCCCTCCAACCGGAGACGGACGGGGGAGACCGCCATGACGGCGTTCGGCGTGCGGCTGCGACGCGGGCCGGTGCGGACCCTGTCGGCGCTGGCGGCGTCGGTCCTGGTGGGCATCGGCGGGATCCTGCCGGCACCGGCCTCCGCCGCGGCGGCGGCCCTCGCCGAGCAGCGCATCACGTGGACGGACACCGCCGACACGCCGCTGACCGCCGGCACTGTCTCCGTCGCCGCGGTCGCCTCGTCCGGGCTGCCGGTGCAGTACGCCAGCACCAGCACCGGCGTGTGCACCGCCGACGGCGACGTGGTCACCCTGCACCGGCACGGCCGCTGCACGATCCGCGCCACCCAGCCCGGCAACGGCTCGTTCGCCGCCGCCGAACCGGCCAGCGCCACCTTCGCCGTGCTCGGCCGGGCCCAGGCGATCACCTGGACGCCGACCCCGGACACGCGGGTCGCCGCCGGGACCGTCCAGGTGTCGGCGACCGCCACCTCCGGCCTCGCCGTCACCTACGCCAGCGCGACGCCCCGCATCTGCAGGGTCAAGGGCCGCACCGTCACCCTCGTCGCCGGCGGCACCTGCACCGTGCGCGCCGACCAGCGCGGCGACGACGAGTACGCGGCCGCACCCCGCGCCGAGGACTCCTTCCGCGTCGCCCGGACCGCGCAGGCGATCACCTTCGCCCGCCCCGCGGACACGTCGATGTCCGCGCGGACGGTCCGCATCGACCCGACCGCCACGTCCGGCCTGCCCGTCACCGTCACCACCGCCACCCGCGGCGTCTGCACCGTGCAGCGCCGCAGGGTCACGCTCGTCGGCGCCGGGACCTGCGTGCTGCGCGCCGACCAGCGCGGCAACGGCCGGTTCGCGGCGGCACCGCGGGTCGAGCGGGCGTTCGCCGTCGGCCGCGGCGGCCAGACGATCACGTTCCCGGTGCCGGGATCACCGCCGGGGTCTGTGCCGCTCGCGGCCGGCACCGTGACGATCGCGCCGGCCGCGAACTCGGGGCTGCCGGTCACCGTCACCAGCGCCGACGCGGGCGTGTGCACCGTCGCCGGCCCGACCGTCACCCTGCACGCCACCGGCACCTGCGTGCTGCTGGCCCGGCGGCCCGCCGCGGCGAACTGGACCGCCGCACCCGACGTCGAGGTCCGGTTCACCATCGGCAAGGGCAGCCAGCACATCGCGGTCACCGCGCCGCCGCCGACCGCGGCCGGGGCCGGCGCCGTCACATTGGCCGCGACCGCGACGTCCGGGCTGCCGGTGACGTTCACCGCCGCGACCCCCGCCGTGTGCACCGTCGCCGGGTCCGTCGTCACCCTCGTGCGGGCCGGCACCTGCACCGTGCACGCCGACCAGCCCGGCGACGCCGGCTGGGACCCGGCCGCCCGCGTCGACGGCACGTTCACCGTCACCGGCGACGCGCAGACGATCACCTTCGCCGCGGTCCCCGGCGCGGTGCTCACCGACGGGACCGTCACCCTCGTCGCGGCCGCGACGTCGGGGCTGCCGGTCACGTTCACCGGCGAGTCGCCCCGGGTGTGCACGGTCGCCGGCGCCGTCGTCACCCTGCGCACCCCCGGCGCGTGCACGGTGACCGCGACGCAGCCCGGGGACGCCGGACACGCCGCGGCGCCGCCGGTGCGGCGGACGTTCACCGTCGCGCGGGGCGTCCAGCGCATCACCCTCGCCGAGCTCCCGGGCCGGTCGTTCGCCGACGGGGCGTTCACGGTCGCGCCGGTCGCGTCGTCGTACCTGCCAGTCGTGCTGTCCAGCGGCAGCCGGCGGGTGTGCGCCGTGGACGGGTACACGATCACCCCGGTCACCGCGGGTGCCTGCATCATCCGCGCCGACCAGCCCGGCAACGGTGACTGGGCGCCCGCGCCGCGGGTCACCCGGACCGTGCGGATCGCCCCGGCGGTGCAGCGCGTCACGTTCCCCGCGCCGCCGCCGACGGCGGTGTCCGACGGGCCGGTCACGCTCACCGCGACCGCGACGTCCGGGCTCCCGGTCGCCTACCGCACGAGCAGCGCCGGGACCTGCACCGTCGACGGCGCGACCGTGACGCTGCTGGCCGTCGGCGCGTGCGCGCTGGTCGCCCGGCAGGACGGCGACCACCGGTTCGCGGCCGCACCCGACGTCACCGCGGTCCTGACCGTCCTGCGGGACCCGGTGCCGGTGACCGTCCCGGCCGCCGCACCTCCCGCCGCCGGGACGCTGCGCAACGCCGCGGGCGAGGCCACGGCGACCGGGGCGGCGATCACGCTGCACGGCGGCGGCTACAAACCCGGCACGGCCGTCGAGGTCGTCGTGTACTCCACGCCGCAGCGTCTCGGCACGGCGTTCACCGACGCCGGCGGGGCGTTCACCCTGCTCGTCGTGGTCCCCGTGGACCTCGACCGCGGCGGGCACACGCTGCTGGCCGCCGGGCTCGCCGCGGACAACACCCTGCGGTTCCTGACGGTCCCGGTCGCCGTGGCACCGGCCGCGGCGGCGCTGCCGGTGACCGGCGGCCCGGTCGGCACGGTCGCGGCCCTGGGCGGCTGGGCGGTCCTGATCGGCACCGTCCTGGCGCTGCTGGGCCACCGCGGCTGGCGGCCGCGCCGCGGCAGGTGGGGGTACCGGTGGGCGTACCGCGGCCGGCACGCCCTGGCGGCGGGGTAGCCGCGGTTGCCAGCGGTTACCAGTCGAACAGGCCGGTGCCGATGCGCGACAGCGCCACGAGCGCGCCGAGCAGGAGCACCACGGCCGCGATGCGGGGCAGCCACCGGGCCATGCCCGGGGCGGTCAGCGCGACGAACCGGCCCATCGCCGCACCCAGCCCGGCGAACGCGAGGGTCACCGACGGCCCGAACACGAACCAGTGCAGCGCCGGCACCTCGGTGATCTTCAGGGCGTCGGTGAGGCCGATGTCGCCGTCCTCCAGGCCCTCGATCGCGTACCGGAACTCCGGTGCGGAGGCGAGGATCGCGATGAACACGCCCAGGGCGAGCCCGCCGGCGTCGGCGCGGCCGAAGATCGGCCGCACCTCGGTTCCGTCGAGGCGGCGCCGGGCCGCGAGCAGGATCACCGCGGCGAGCAGCCCGATGACGAGCAGGGCGTAGACGGCGATGGCGCCGCCGGCCCAGGCGAACACGACGGCGAACTCCTGCATGACGATCATCGCGGGGATGAGCAGCAGCCCGTAGGTGACGGCGCGGGGCACGGGCTTGCCGGCCGGCGCGGCGAACAGGTACGCCAGCCACAGCAGGAAGCCCGGGTACAGGTAGACGCGGGCCTCGCCGACCCAGTCGTTCCAGGCGGAGACCTCGTAAGGCAGGGACCACTCGCCGTCGCGGGCCTTGCGGCCGAGATACCCGAACAGCAGCAGCACGCCGAGCGTGACCGCGGCGGTGACGAGGGTCCTGCGGACCGCTCCGGCCGGTGCGGTCGCCTGGCTGGTCGTCGGCGGGGTGGTGGTCGCGGGCGGTGGGCCGGCCCCGAACGCCGCCACCTCCTCCGGCCTGGCCGAGCCCATGGCGGCCGCGGGGCTGGTGGGGCTCACCGGCCCGGATGCCGCGGGGGAGACCGGCCAGGACGGGCCGGTCTGCGGCCACGACGACTCGGGCGGCGACGAGGTCTGCCAGGCGGCGTCCGGGGGACCGGAGACCGGCAGTCCAGCTCCGGCCCATCCGGCGCCGGGCGGCGGCGGGCTCGAGGCGGGCCGGCCGGACACCGGCGGGATCGAGAACGACGGGGTCCCGGCCGCCGGCGCCGAGGCCGGCGTGCCGTAGACGGCGCCACCGCCCGACACCGGGGTCGGCTGCTGCGGCGGCTGGGCCGGGCGGACGGCGGCGACGCCGCGGACCCCGCGGTCCTGACCGGCGGCCCCGGGTGTGGCGGCCAGGCCCGGTGTGGCGGCAGGGTCCGGGGTTGCGGGCGGGTTCGGTGCGGCGGTCGGCCAGAGTGGGGTGCCGGCGGCCTGGGGTACACCCGGCGCATCGACGGCAGGCTGGGACCCTGTGGTTGCCAGGGGCCGGGCGCTGCCCTCGGCGACCACCAGTTCCGGCTGCTCCAGGACCGTCGGTGCGACCCCGGTCGCCTGGTGCAGCAGGGTCGCGACGAGCGGCATCCGGCTCGACCCGCCGACCAGGAACAGCCCGGCGAGGGGCCGGGCCGGTTCGGCGGCGCCGAGCACGGTGCGGGTCAGCGCCACGGTCCGGTCCACGACCGGCCGGGCCAGGCGCTCCAGCTGTTCCCGGCCGAGCGGGGCGTCCTGCTCGATGAGCGGCACGTGGATGTAGGTCGACGCGGACCGCGACAGGATCTCCTTCGCGGTGCGCACGTCCTCCCACAGGTTGCGGTGGGCGCGCCGGTCGGCGACGGTCTGCGGCTGGGTGAGCCGGCGCATCAGCTCGCCGTGGGTGGCGTTGTGCACGGTGCCGAGGTAGTCGACGATCGCGGTGTCGACGTCGAGGCCGCCGGCGTCGTCGAGCCCTTCGCTGGCGATGACGTCCCAGCCGGTGGCGGTGCGGGTGACGACGGACGCGTCGAAGGTGCCGGCGCCGAAGTCGTAGACGACGACGCGGCTGCCGACGGGGACGGCGGCGCCGGTCGCGACGACGAAGAACGCGGCCGCGGCGACGGGCTCGGGCACCAGCTGCGGGGTGCCGAGACCGGCGAGGCGGGCCGCGTCGAGCAGGACCGAGCGCCGGCGGGGACCCCACGCGGCCGGGTAGGTGAGCACGACGGTGCCGGGCTCGCCGCCCATCGTCCGGACCGTCTCGGTCCTGACCTGGGTGAGGACGGCGGCGATGAGCTGCGCGACGCTGAACTCGGCGTCGCCGAGCAGGACCGTGCCGTCGTCGATGCGGCGTTTCGGGTGCGGCTCGTAGCGCTCGGGCCGGATGCGGGCGGCGTGGGTCGCCTCGCGGCCGACGAGCAGGCCCGTGCCGCCGGCGCCTTCCGGGGCCACGCACACGCAGGACGGCAGCAGCGGGAAGCCGTCGAACAGCACCGGGCGGGTGCGCCCGTCGTCCTCATGGATGACGGCGACGGTGTTCGAGGTGCCGAAATCGATCCCGAGGCGGTACCGCACAGCGATCACTCGCGCACCCTACGCCCACCGTCGGCGTCCGGAACGTCGCAGACGGTTTGCTGACAGATCATCCGCTGCCAGGTGCATTGATACGCTCGAAGGTATGACCGCACCGACGCGGGTCGAGCCTGACCTCTCGTTCCTGCTCGATCACACCAGTCACGTCCTGCGTACGCAGATGGCCGCGGCCCTGGCCGAGATCGGCCTGACCCCGCGGATGCACTGCGTGCTCGTGCACGCGCTCGGCACCGAGCGCACCCAGATCCAGCTGGCCGAGATCGGCGGCATGGACAAGACGACGATGGTCGTGACCGTCGACGCGCTGGAGAAGGCCGGGTATGCGCACCGCCGCCCGTCCAGCACCGACCGGCGGGCCCGGATCATCGCGGTGACCCCGGAAGGGGCGCAGGTCGCGGCGCGGAGCCAGCAGATCGCGGACGGCGTCCACGCCGCGGCCCTGGACTCCCTGCCGGCTGAGGAGCGCGACGTGCTGGTGCGAGCGTTGACGCGCCTGTCCGCGGGGCACCTGGCCGCCCCGGTGGAGGCGCCGGGTGTGCGCCGCGCCCGCGCCGCTGGGTTGTAGGTCACTTGTAGATGGTTCCGTAGCGGACTATCTGTTACGGTCGAACCATGGACACCAACCGTGGGGCGGCCCTCGCCGTCCTCGCCACCGGCATGCTCATGACCATCCTGGACGGCAGCATCGTCACCGTCGCCATGCCCGTCATGCAGGCCGACCTCGGCTTCACCCCGTCCGGCCTGACCTGGGTCGTCAACGCGTACCTCATCGCGTTCGGCAGCCTGCTGCTGCTCGCCGGGCGCCTCGGCGACCTGCTCGGCCGCCGCCGGATGTTCCTGGCCGGCACCGGTGTCTTCGTCGCCGCGTCCGTCCTCGCCGGCCTCGCGACCGGCCCCGCGATGCTCATCGCCGCCCGCTTCCTGCAGGGCGCCGGCAGCGCCATGTCCAGCGCTGTCAGCCTCGGCATCATCGTCACCCTGTTCCCTGCCCCGGCCGAGCGGGCGAAGGCGTTCGGGGTGTTCGCGTTCACCGGCGCCGCCGGCGCCTCCATCGGCCAGGTCCTCGGCGGCGTCCTCACCGACCTGCTCAGCTGGCACTGGATCTTCCTGATCAACGTGCCGATCGGCGTGGTCGCGTTCGCGCTGACCTTCCCGTTCGTGCCCGCCGACCGTGGCCTGGGCCTGCGCGCCGGCGCCGACGTCCTCGGCGCGTTCCTGGTCACCGCCGGGCTGATGACCGGCATCGGCGCCGTCGTGCAGCCCACCGGCCGCCTGCTGTTCTCGGTGGCGGCGGTGCTGCTGCTCGCGGGGTTCGTGGCCCGGCAGGCGACCGCCCGCACCCCGCTCATGCCGCTGCGGGTGCTGCGCTCCCGGCAGGTCGCCGGCGCCAACGTCCTGCAGATCCTGATGATCGGCGCGATGTTCTCCTTCCAGATCCTGGTCGCCCTGTACATGCAGCGCGTCCTGCACTACACCGCCCTGCAGACGGGGCTGGCGATGCTGCCCGCCGCCCTCGCGATCGCGGTGGTGTCCCTGGCCGTGTCGGCCCGGGTGATCGCCCGCTTCGGCGAGCGCACGACCCTGATCGCGGGCCTGGCGCTGCTGGTCCTGGCCATGGCGTGGCTCACCCGGCTGCCGGTCGACGCCCGGTTCGCGCCCGACCTGCTGCCGGTGATGCTGCTCATCGCCGGCGGTGGGCTGGCCCTGCCGGCGATCACCGGCCTGGGCATGTCCGGTGCCCGCGCCGACGACGCGGGCCTGGCGTCGGGGTTGTTCAACACGACGCAGCAGGTCGGCATGGCGCTCGGGGTCGCGGCGCTGTCGACGGTGGCGGCGTCCCGGACGGCGGGGCGGCTCGCCGCGGGCGCGTCGGAGGCGGCGGCGCTGACGGCCGGGTACCGGCTGGCGTTCACGGTCAGCGCGGCGCTGCTGGTCGCGTCGATCGCGGTGGCCGCGCTGGTGCTGCGCTCCCCGGCGGCGCTGTCCGCCGCCGGGGCGTCCGACCCGGCACCGGCCGCCGGTGCGTCCGGGCTGGACCTGGATCGTGACCCGGCCCGTGCGTGAGGGTCAGAACGGGCTCTGTTCGGCAACCGTGAGCCAGGCGTCGACCTCTTCGGCGGTGTGGTGGCGGATCGACCAGTCGACCTGCCGCAGCGCCATGTGCGCCCAGCAGGCGACCAGGACCTCCGGCGGGGCGAGGGCGGCGGCCGCGGCGCGGACCGGCGGGGCGAGGTGCGGGGCGTGCCGGGACAGCCAGAACAGCAGGGTGACCAGGTCGAAGGCGCGGGTGCCGCGGCCGGCGCCGTCCCAGTCCACGACGCCCGTGATGACCCGCCCGCCGGTGCCGTCCGTGGTGCCGTCCGTGGTGTCTTCGGCGGCTTCCCCGGTGGCTTCTTCGGTGGTGACCAGGATGTTGTGGGGGTGGTAGTCGAGGTGGACGAGGTCGTCGCCGGGCAGCTCGTCCAGCGGGACGGCCCGCACCGTCGCCAGGAGCGCGGCGGTGCGGGCCGAGTGCCCTTCCAGGGAACCGTGCAGGCAGAAGCCGGGGCCGTCGCGGTGCAGGTACAGCTCCCGCTGCGGCAGGCCGGAGTCGCGCAGCAGGCCGGTGCAGCGGGCGCTGACCGCGAGCATCCCGTCGACCACGGCCCGGTCGACGGCGGCCGGCGGGTGGCCCGGCAGCAGTTCCTGCACCACGACGGTGGCGCCGGCGACCTCGGTGACGAGCTCGTAGCGGGGTGCCGGGACACCGGCGGCGCGGGCGAGGTCGACGAGGGCGGCGGACTCCCGCCGCCCCGAGCTCAGCACCGCCCGGCGGCCGTCGGGCAGCAGGACGTAGCCGGCGCCGACCTCCCCGCCGGGGCACGGGCCGTCGTAGGTCAGGCCGAGCGCGGCGGCGCACGCCGGAACATCGAGTCGCAACTTCCCACCTAACTCTATACACTGTATAACGTGATTGACGTTCGGGACATCCGCAAACGCTACGACGGGCACCCCGCCCTCGACGGCGTCGACCTCACCGTGCACGCCGGCACCGTCCACGGGCTGCTGGGCCCCAACGGCGCCGGCAAGACGACCCTCGTGCGCATCCTCGCCACCCTGGTCCGCCTCGACGCGGGCACCGCCACCGTCGCCGGGCACGACGTGCAACGGCACCCCGACCGGGTCCGCGCCGCGATCGGGCTCGTCGGCCAGCACGCCGCCGTCGACGAGCTGCTCAGCGCCCGGCAGAATCTCGTCATGTTCGGCCGGCTCAGCCACCTCGGCCACACCGCCGCCCACCGCCGCGCCGACGCGCTGCTGGAGCAGTTCGGGCTCGCCGACGTGGGGGAGAAGCCCGCGAACCGGTTCTCCGGCGGGATGCGCCGCCGCCTCGACCTCGCCGCCGGGATGATCCTCACCCCGAAGGTGCTGTTCCTGGACGAGCCGACCACCGGCCTGGACCCGCACGGCCGGGCCGAGGTGTGGGCAGCCGTGCGCCGGCTCGTCGCCGACGGCACCACGGTGCTGCTCACCACCCAGTACCTCGACGAGGCCGACCAGCTCGCCGACCGGATCAGCGTCATCGACCACGGCAAGGTCATCGCCGACGGCACCCCCACCGACCTCAAGGGCGCCGACCGGCTCGACGTGCTCACCACCGCCACCGACGCGGTCGCCGCCCGCCTGTCCGTGCTCGGCCCGGTCACCGTGGACGGCAACCGGGTCAGCGTCGCCGTCCACGACCGGGTCGCCGCGCTCACCCTCGCCGCCGGGCTGCCCGACATCGAGGACATCACCGTGCGCCGCCCCACCCTCGACGAGGCATTCCTGAAACTGGTGGCCGCATGAAATGGATCCTTCACGACGGCTGGGTGATGACACAGCGGGAGCTGGCGCACCTGGCCCGGCAACCCGCGCAGATCGTGCTCATGCTGCTGTTCCCGGTCCTGCTGGTGCTGATGTTCGGGTTCGTCCTCGGCGGCGGCATGAGCGTCGCCGGCGGCGGCGACTACCGCGAATACCTGCTGCCCGGCATGTTCGCCATGACGATGCTCTTCGGCGTCGAGTCGACGTTCGCCGCGATCGCGACCGACACCGGCCGCGGCGTCACCGACCGGTTCCGGTCCCTGCCGATGGCACCGTCGGCGCAGGTCACCGGGCGGGCCGTCGCCGACCTGCTCACCTCCGCGCTGGGACTGCTGGTCATGCTCGGCTGCGGCCTCGCCGTCGGCTGGCGCTGGCACGACGGGCTCGCCGGCGCGCTCACCGCCGTCGGCCTGCTGCTGTGGCTGCGCTTCGCCGTGCTGTGGATCGGCATCTACCTCGGGCTGCTCAGCGGCAACCCGCAACTGCTCGTCGCCGTGCAGATCCTGGTGTGGCCGGTCGCGTTCCTGTCCAGCGCGCTCGCCTCACCGCAGGACATGCCCGCCTGGCTCGGCACGCTGTCACACTGGAACCCGTTGTCCGCCACCGCGGACGCGACCCGCGCCCTCTTCGGCAACCCCGGCGGCGGCGCGACCTGGCCGGCGCTGCTGTGGCCGGCGGTCCTCACGGTCGTCTTCGTGCCACTGTCCGTCAGGCAGTACCGTCGACTGTCCCGGTAGGCAGTAGAGTAGAGCGTTCGGGCATCAAAAAAGGCGCCCTCGGGCGCCTGACTGATGGAAATGTTAGCCGACTGGAGACGGGTTGTCAAACGCATCCGACGCATCCGAGCTCGAAACTGAGCAAGCGCATCTCACGATGCTGTACGGGCACCTCGACACGCTACGGGAGGACGCGTCCGAGCAGCTGCAACAGGCGCTGCTGCAGACCGGCGGCACCCCCGCCGACCGCTCCCACCGTGACTCGGCGACCGCCCTGTACACCGACCGCATCGCCCAGTACAGCGCCGTGGAGAACGGGCTGTGCTTCGGCCGGCTCGACTTCCACGCCGGCGACGAGGTCCGCTACATCGGCCGGATCGGCATCTTCGACGAGGACAACGACTACGAGCCGCTGCTCATCGACTGGCGGGCCCCCGCCTCACGACCGTTCTACCTGGCCACCGCCGCCGCGCCCGAGGGGGTGCGGCGGCGCCGCCACATCCGCACCGAGCGGCGCACCGTCACCGGCATCGACGACGAGGTCCTCGACCTCGACGAGGCGCACCACACCGGCCGCGGCGCACACGACGGCGTCGCCGGCGAAGCCGCGCTGCTCTCAGCGCTGAACGCATCCCGTACCGGCCGGATGAAAGACATCGTCGAGACGATCCAGGCCGAACAGGACCACGTCATCCGCGCCGACCTGGGCGGCGTCCTCGTCGTGCAGGGCGGCCCCGGCACCGGCAAGACCGCTGTCGCGCTGCACCGCGCCGCATACCTGCTGTACACGCACCGGCAGATGCTGTCCTCCCGGGTCGTGCTCATCGTCGGGCCCAACCCGACGTTCCTGCGCTACATCGGGCAGGTCCTGCCGTCCCTCGCCGAGACCGGCGTGCTGCTGGGCACGATGGGGGACCTGTTCCCCGGCGTCGTCGCCCACACCGACGAACCCGCCCCGATCGCGGAGATCAAGGGCCGCGCCGCGATGGTCGACGTCCTCGCCGCCGCCGTCCGGGACCGCCAGCGTGTCCCGGACGAGGCCGTCGCGATCCGCCTCGACATCCTCGACGGCGCCGCCGTCATGCTCGACCCGGAGGTCATCGCCGACGCCGGCGACCGGGCCCGCCGCTCCGGCAAACTGCACAACCTCGCCCGGCCCATCTTCGACACCGAGATCATCCACGCGCTGTCGCTGCTGGTCGCCGACACCATCGGCATCGACCCCTACGCCGACGACCCGCTCGGCGGCGACGACGCCCCCGGCGACCCGCAGATCCTCGACGAGGCCGACCTCGCCGAGATCCGCCGTGAGCTGCGCGGCGAGGCCGAGGTCCTCGGCGCCCTGGACTGGCTGTGGCCGATCCTCACCCCGCAGCAGCTCGTCGCGGGCCTGTTCGCCTCCCCGGCCAGGCTGCAGACCGCGGGCGCCCCCGCAGCGCTGCAACGCTCCGCCCGCTCCGGGTGGACCCCGGCCGACGTGCCGCTGCTCGACGAGGCCGCGGAACTGCTCGGCGAGGACGACAGCATCCGCGAGATCATCGCCGAACGGCAACGCAAACGGCAGATCGCCTACGCCGAAGGCGCCCTGGAGATCGCGTTCGGGTCCCGGTCCATCGACGTGGAGGACGAGGACGACCCCGAGCTGCTGTCCGTCACCGACCTGCTCGAGGCCGACCGGCTCGCCGAACGGCAGGACGAGGCGTCCGCCCTCACCCCCGCCGAACGCGCCGCCGCCGACCGCAAGTGGGCGTTCGGCCACGTCATCGTCGACGAGGCACAGGAACTGTCACCGATGGCGTGGCGGCTGCTGATGCGCCGCTGCCCGTCACGGTCCATGACCGTCGTCGGCGACGTCGCGCAGACCGGCGACCTCGGCGGCGCCGCGTCCTGGGCCTCCGCGCTGGACCCGTACGTCCCCGGCCGCTGGCGGCTACGGGAACTCACCGTCAACTACCGCACCCCGACGGAGATCATGGCCGTCGCCGCCGGTGTCCTCGCCGGCATCGACCCCGACCTGGAGCCACCCCGGTCGGTGCGGGTCTCCGGCGTCGACCCGTGGATCCGTGGCGTCGCCCCGTCCCGGCTGCCCGACGCGCTCGCCGAGGCCGCCGTGGCCGAGGCCGCACTCGCCGGGGACGGACGGCTCGGCGTCATCCTGCCCGCCGGTTCCTTCGCGGATCTGGTACCGGCGGTGCTCAAGGTCCTGCCCGACGCCGCCGTGGGCGACGAACCCGAACTCGCCGCCAAGGTCGTCGTCCTCACCGTCAAACAGGCCAAGGGCCTCGAGTTCGACGGCGTCATCGTCGTCGACCCCGACCGCATCGCAAACGAGTCACCCCGCGGCGCCAACGACCTGTACGTCGCGCTCACCCGCGCCACCCAACGCCTCGGCGTCCTACACCCCGGGACCCTCCCGGACTCGCTGTATGCCGTGGTGGGCATATAACGTTGACCGTGTGATTTTCGACGTGCTCGCCGAACCGGCGCGGCGCCGCATCCTGGACCTGCTCCTGGAAGGCCCGCAGCCGGTCGGCGAGCTCACCGCCCGCACCGGCCTGACCCAGCCCGGCACCTCCAAGCACCTGCGGGTGCTGCGGGAGGCCGGGCTCGTCACCGTCCGCCAGGACGCGCAACGCCGCTGGTATGAACTCGTCCCCGAACCCCTCGCCGAACTCGACGCGTGGCTGTCGCCCTACCGGCGGCTGTGGACCGCGCACCTCGACGCACTCGAACGCGTCCTGGACGAAACCGCGGGGGAGCCCCCCGGGAACTTCTCGGTGGGAGCGTGATGGGTCGGACTCCAGCACGCTCACCGAACCGGCGCCGACCCGGGATGCCTAGTCCCGTGCCGACCTGTCCGTGAGCGTAGCAACACCCCGGATGAACCCTCCGTCGGCGGGGTCCACCTGTGCAGTCCACCCCAGTTTCCGCAGTGCGGCGGCGAGCCCGGCCGCGTCGTGGAAGAGTTTGACGACCTCGTGTTCGCTGCCGTCCTTCAACGTGCGCAGCACCGTCTCCCGGCCACCGGGCGCCGCCCGCTCCGTCTCCCGCTCCGCCGCGTCCGTGTCGACGAACACCACCCGCCCGCCGGGCCGCACCGCCGCCGCGACCGCCGCCCAGAACGCCACGAACCGCTGCGGCGGCACGTGCGACAACCAGAACGCGAAGAACACCGTGTCGTACCGCCGCTGCGGGCGCCACGCGAACAGGTCCTCCTGCTGGAACGTCGCCGTCAGCCCCGCCGCCTCCAGCCGCCGCCGCGCGATGTCCAGCATCTCCGGCGCCCCGTCCAACGCCGTCAGGTGCGCGGCACGCGGCGCCAGCCGCACCGTCCACTGGCCGGTGCCGCACGCCAGGTCCAGCACGTCCCCGCCGATCGGCAGCTCGTCGAGCAGGTCGGTCAGCGAGCTGAACCCCCGCTCGCCGTACACCTCGTCAAACTCCGGCGCCCGCGCCCGGTAGTACGCCAACTGCCCGGCCAGCAACCCGTCCAGCCCATCTGACATATCGGACAGTCTATGCGGCACCGGGCGGTCACGCCGACGTCCAGCGGTAGATCTGCCCGTCACGCAGCTCCCACGAGTCCGGCGCCACCGGGACCGGACCCGCGGCGAGCCGGGCCAGCACCTTCGTGCGTCCCCGCATCGCCACGCCCGGCTCACGCCAGTGCAGGTACGGGTGCAGCAACGCCTTGACCAGCACCCAGTCCTGCCGCTCCACCGCGTCGATCACATCCCGCACGATCTGCTCCATGCCCTCATCCTGGAGCATCCGCGATTTCGGCCACCGTGGATGTCGAGAACCCGGCGCCGGCTCCGTCCCAGCGACGCAAGCAACCGACAACTTGGAGGCCCGACCATGGAACCGAACGAGATCACCGAGGTGCTGAACCGGCCGCTCAGCCAGGAACTGCTGGCCCGCGACCTGACCCGCCTCGCCTACGTCGCCAAGGACGGCACACCGCGCGTCATCCCGATCGCGTTCACCTGGAACGGCACCACGATCGTCATGTGCACCACGAAGAACGCCCCGAAGCTGCACGCGCTGCGCGCCAACCCCGCGGTCGCCCTCACCATCGACACCGAGGTGCACCCACCGAAGATCCTGCTCATCCGCGGCCACGCCGACCTCGACGTCGTCGACGACATCCCGGAGGAGTACCTGCAGATGAACGGCACCTACCAGATGACGCCCGAGCAGCGCGTGCACTGGGAGGCCGAGGTCCGCTCCCTCTACGACGGCATGGTCCGCATTGTCGTGACCCCGACCTGGGCGAAGCTCATCGACTTCGAGACGACGCTGCCGAGCGCCGTGGAGGAACTGGTCCGTCAGCGCGCCGAACGCCAGAACGCCTGACTACCCGCCCTGGCACCATGCTGCGTGAGCCGGCCGCGGGTCACGTGTGCCCTCCCGGGGCGGACCTGGACATGGAGAACTCGCCGGCGTCGGTTGCCGGACCGGTGATCGCCGCCGTCAGACCGTCCCGGGTCTGCATGTCCCACCGGAAAAGTTCAGGACCTGAGTGCATGCCGACGCCGCGACTGTCGACAGCGCACAGCGGCGCGAACCGGACCGGCGTCTCGAGCTCGTCCGGCTCGGTCAGCATGATGCCGGGCGCCTACCCCTGCTCACCACGCGCGAGCGCGTCGTGGTCGATGATCTGGGTGAAGAACTTCAACCTCCGGTCGGGCTGACGGCCCAGCGCCGTCACCGACGCGGAGACCCGGTCACCGGCACGGACCTCGAACAGCGGCGCCGGCTTCGACACCGGATACAGCTGAGCGTCGGCGTATCGGCGGTTTTCCCGGCGCACGACAGGGGGAGTGGGGGAGTCCGTCGGCGCCTTCTTCCCTGGCCAGCTCCCAGCTCCTGGCTTCCTTGGTCGGCCTCCAGTCGGCTTCCGAGCGAGCTTTCTCCGACGGACGCGGCGCCGCTCTCGCCACGCCGCGGCTGGCATCTCGTCGTTTCAGTGCAGCAGCGCCTCCGGCACCCGCAGGTCCGCCGCGGCATACAGGTCGGTGACCTCCTGCGGGTCGTCGCCGGCGGTCACCGCGGCGACACGGTCCATCAGCTCGTCATAGTCGGCGCCGGTCTCACCCTTATACGCAGCGTCCATCCGACCCCACTCGTCCCACGGCAGCATCTCCACCTTGTTGAGCGCGGCGAGGTCCCGCACCGCGTTGCCCTGGATCTCCGCGGGCCCGAAGTTGTCGGTGCCGCCGACGCCGAACGTCGCCGCGTCGATGCGCCCTTCCCGCCACGCCGTCCACGCCTCACCACCGGTCAGGAACAACCCGTCGTCGAGGTCCTCGGGGTGCGGCAGGACCGTGCTGGACGCGTCGCCGGCGAGTTGCGCGTCGGTGCGGATCCACCGGCCGTCGCGGAGGTGCTCGACGACCCAGTGGTCCAGGCCCAGCCCCGGCCGGAAATACGTCGCGAACCCGCACCTGGCCCGCGCCGGGATGCCACGCCACCGCAGCAGCGCAACCGTGAGCACCGTGAAGTGCCGGCACGTGCCGACGGCCCGCCGCGTCGCCTCGCGTGGCACGTGCAACGGCGCGTCGTCCAGCCGCAGGATGGCCGCGACGATCTGATCAGCGTGGCGCAGCTGGTTGTCCGCGAACCGCGCTTCGGGCAGGTCCAGTCCGGACGTCTCGTGCGGGTGCACGATGAGCGAGCTCGCGAGCCGGCTGATGCCGTCGGCGTCGGCCGGCACCCCTGCCAGCGCGGCGGGTGGCACGCTCGACAGGTCGGTGAGCGGTCCCGGCGTGGTGTAGTCGATCCCCGTCATGTCCAGGAACGTACCGCCGGGGTACGACACTTTCCCGTCGCTCTGGTTGACATAATGTCAATTATCGAACATCTACGGATACGGAGCCGATCAGCGCGGCATGCCGTAGGACAAGGACTCGGCGAGTTCGAGCAGCCGCGCCCGGCTGGCATCGTCGCCGGCCCGCGGCCCGACCAGCGAGATGTCGCTGACGTTCGGGCCGACCGGTCCGTGCAACGCGTCGACCCGCACGCCGGCACGGTCGGCCATCACCAGCGCCGTGGCGGTGAAACCCTCGATCAGCGCCAGCAGGACCGGATGGTTGCTCGAGCGGTACCTGGCCACGAGCGCCCCGACGAACGCGGTGAACACCGGCACGTCCACGTCGTGCTCGTCGAGGCCGTTGTCGGCGGCGATGCCGCTGGGCACCCCGGCGATCGTCTGCATCGCGACCGACTGCGCGTAGAACAGGTTCGCCACGCCATGCGACGGATTCCACAGCGTCACATCGCCGACCTGGAAGTATTTGCTCACGCCGCAGACCGTACCGGGCTGCGTACCGTCGAGATGTTCATCACCGAACGTGATGGATTATCGGACGGGCGTGCCAGATCGACGCAGGTGGGCTCGAATGTCCCCCGCGCGGGTGACGGCACGCTAGGTGATCGGCGTATGCGGCCGCTACCCTATGCGTATGCGTGAAGTGCGCAAGGAGCGGGTCACGGTGACGATGCCCGCCGATGAGGCCGCCGCGGTGCGACGGTTCGTGGACGCGGGTGGTGCGGAGTCGGTGTCGGCGTATGTCGCCGAGGCGGTCCGCGGCCGGCTGGCCCGGGACCGGGCGCTGCTGGCGTTGAACGAGCTGTATGCGCGACGCGGGGTGCGCATGGACCCGGAGCACCACGCGTGGGCGCGTGAGGTGCTGGGGGTGGCACCCGCCGGGCCGGTGTCGTGACCGCCGTGGGCGGCCGCATCCTGGACAGTTCGGCGATTCTGGGGTTCGTGGCCGGCGCACCGTACAGTTCGGCGATCGTGTGGCACGCGGTGGACCAGGGTGTGGTCCTGGCGGTGCCGGCGGCAGCGCTCGCCGAGGCGTGGGCGCAGACCTCCCCCAAGGACTATGACGTGCTCAAGGTGCTGCTGAGCCTGCCGGTGGTGGTTGTGGACGACCTGACCGCCGCGGACGCCGTGGACAGCGGTGCGCTGTTCTCCGGTGAGGGTGGACCCGCTCTGGTCGCGGCCGCGCATGTGGTACGCCGTGCGCAGGCCCGACCGGGCTGGGCCATCGTCACGGACCGCCCCGAGGTGCTGCGCACCCTGGACCCGCATGCGGAGATCGACGAGCTGCCCTGACTGCCCGATCTTTGTCGTACGGTGTGTCGCATTCGGAAAATGTCGTACCCGACTGGTAGAACGTTTCCGACACATGTTCGATAAAGGGAGGGTGCGATGGCAGCCGCGCGGACCGCGGCCGGGGGCTTGTCGACGGTGGAGCTGGAGCAGATCCGGGACACCCTCGCGGCCGGCCGGAAGCCGAAGGTCGTGTTCACGGAGGCTGCCGGCCAGATTGCCGGGCAGCTGGGGCAGGTCGTGCAGTTGACCGACCCCGAACTGTCCGAGGAGTGGGTGGTCGTCCGGTTCGGCCGGGACGAGCTGCCCTTCTCCCCCGCTGATCTGAAGATCGCTCCGAAGGCGGCGCCGGTGCGTCGCACCCCGACCGTTCCAGCACCCCGTGAGGAGACCCCCGTGTCCGCGCCGTCGACCGTCGAGCCGTCCGCCGATCCTGCCCCGGTCGGCGTCGCCGCCGAGCCCGTCCCGGCCGCCGCGCCGGTCGAGCCGGCCCCGGCCAACACGGCGAAGGACACGGCCAAGGACAAGGACACAGCCAAGGAGCCGGTGAAGGAGTCTGCGGGCGTGCCGGCGCCGCGGGCGACAGCGGCGAAGAAGGCGGCGGCGAAGCCGAAGGCATCGCCGGGGTTGACGGTGACCCTGGCGTATGCGGACGGTGAGTGGACGGTCGCGGCCAACCAGGGTGCGAAGGCACTCGCGAAGCCGTATGTCATCAAGGCCAACGAGGCGTTGAAGATGGTCGGGATGCTCGACGTGCCCGGCGTGCACGAGGCGGTCGAGGAGATCGTGTCGGCCGCGCGGGCGGAGGCGGAGTCGCAGGCGGAGCGGCTGCGGGCGGAGCTGGCCGAGATCGAGGCCCGCCTGGCCGAGCTCCGCGAAGCCGAGTAAGCGACACCGGGTAGCGACACTTGGTAGGCGACACCGGGTGGCGACACCGGGTGGCGCGGCACGGTAGCGAGGCACGATAGGAACGCTGCGGGGCAGGCCGCAGCGGGCACGCCGCGTGGGCCGGTGAGCGGAAGAAGGCCGGGAAGCGCGAGGACACGATCCGCCCTCAGGTTCGGTTGCTGGTGGGGGCGGATCGTTCGATTACTGAGGCGGATCGCGGCGGTGCGCGGTCGTGCCGGGTCGCTGGTGGATGTCGGCGGTCCGGCAGTGGGATTTGCGTGCCCGTCCGGCAGGGTTACCGTTCGTGGGTCGAATTGGGACTCAACGGTGGCGGGGCATGACGGACGTGGAGCAGGGCGCGGCGCAGCCGGCGGTAGTAAGCGACGCACGGGCCGTCGAGGTGAGCGACTCCCCCACCCCGGCCGGGCTCTCCGCGGCGCTGCCTTCCGTGCTCCCCGCGCAGGGCGCCGGCGCGGGGCGGGTCTCCCCCGGTGACGTGCCGGCAACCGGTGACGTGTCGGCGAGCGGTGACGTGCCGGCGAGGAAGGTGTGGCGGGCGCCGCGGACGTGGCGGTTCCTGCTGGTCCTGGCGAGGGTCGTGGTGATGCCGGTGGCGCGGCTGCGGGTGACCGGTGAGGTCCCGGCGGCGTTGCGGGCCGGGCCGGTGCTGTTCGCGGTGAACCACGTCGGTCCGTTCGACCCGGTGGCGATCAGCGCGGCGTGCCGGGTGGCGCGGTTGGCGCCGCGGTTGATGGCGACGGGTGGGTTGTTCCGGGCGCCGGTCGTCGGGTCGGTGATGCGGGCCGCCGGGCACATCAGGATCAACCGGCGGCAGGCGGACGTCAGTGGCGCCGTCGACGTGGTCGCCGACGCGATCGCAGTCGGGTCGCACGTGCTCGGTTACCCGGAAGGGCGCATCACGCTGGATCCGGGGATGTGGCCGGAGCGGGGTAAGACGGGGCTGGCGCGGGTCGCGTTACGGACCGGTGTGCCGGTGGTACCGGTCGCGCAGTGGGGTGCGCATGAGGTCGCGGCATGGGGCGGGTTCGGGCCGACGATGCGGACGCTGGGCCGGTCGTTGCTGCGCCGGCCGGTGGTCCGGGTGCATTTCGGGGCGCCGGTGGACCTGTCGGATCTGGACGTGGCGGCGTCGGGTGCGGCGCAGCGGGCCACGGACCGCATCATCGACGCGATCACCGCCGAGCTTGTCGGGTTGCGGGTGGCGGAGCCGCGGCTGCCGCGGTTCGTCGACCCGGTCCGGCCGTTGTCGACGCAGCGGCGGCACCGCCCGGCCCGCTGACGGCGCCCGGCCCACTGAAGACGTCCGACCCGCTGACGCCACCCGGCCGGCGGAGCATGAAGACGTCGACCGGGTCCTGGGTCTGCACCGTGAACCCGTGCCGGGCGTACAGGCGCTGCGCGGGGCTGCCCTGCAGGACGTTGAGCCGGACGGGGACGCCGTCGGCGTCGGCGTGGCGCAGCAGGGTCCGCAGCACCGCCGAGCCGATCCCACGCCCTTGCACGGCGGGGTCGAGGTAGAAGTGTTCCAGCCAGCGGCCCTCCTTCCCGGCG
This sequence comes from Dactylosporangium sp. NPDC049525, assembly GCF_040676755.1. Lineage (NCBI taxonomy): Bacteria > Bacillati > Actinomycetota > Actinomycetes > Micromonosporales > Micromonosporaceae > Dactylosporangium > Dactylosporangium sp. NPDC049525. The sequence goes on from NZ_JBFAPO010000038.1 coordinate 53,070, forward strand.
GGGCGCACGGCGACGCAGCCGGCGAAGGCGCCGCCGACGAGGATGACGCTGGTGTGCTGCGGGGTGAACGCGTCGCGGAGCCGCTGCCGGACCCGGTGGTCGTCGTAGCGGCCGAGGCGTTCCAGGTCCGCTCGCAGCACGGTCGCGCGCAGCGCCGCGATCGGCTCGACGTCCGCGGGTGTGGCGGGTCGCACCGTCCACTGCGCGGGCATGGCCGAAGTATCGCAGGGGGCGCCGCGTGGGATGGAACCCGAAGGGCACCCGAACCGATCCTGGCGAACCTCTCCCCCACGCCGTGTGCCCGCCGACAGGGACACGACAGGTCGGCAGCGCGGCGCGGAGAGGAGGCACCCGGGGATGAAGGGGATGAACACGTCTGCCCGCACCCGCAGGCGGTGGCGGCTGGCCATCGGCGGCGTGATCGTGGTGCTGCTGTCCGTGGCTGGGCTCGGGGTCGTCGGGGTGGCCAGGACGCGGCACGCGGCGGAGACGGTGGCGCGGTCCACGGCGCTGTCGGATGCGTATGCGCGGGCGAACAAGGCGATCGCCGAGGAGGAGTCCCTGGAGCGTAAGTACCGTCTGGATCGGGGCGATGAGGTGCGGGCGAGGCACGCGATCGCGGGTGCGGCGTTGCACGCGGCGTTGTCGGATGTGGAGTCCCGTGGCGGGGCGGCGGACCGGGATCTGGCGTTGCGGTTGCGGCACGTGCATGACGAGTACGGGTATGCGGTGCTGCGGGTGTTCGCGGCGGTGGACAACGCGGACCTGGTCGAGGCGGCGAGGATCAACAACAACGACGTCGACCGGATTTTTTATCAGCTCAGTGCGGAGATCCAGCGGGCGGCGGACCTGCACGCTGGGCGGGCGAGCGCGGCGATCGAGCAGTTGCGGCGGGTTGAGGCGCTGGTGTTCGCGGCGCTGCTGGGTGCGGTCGGCATCGGTGGGGTGCTGCTGTTCGGGCTGGGGCTGCTGGTGGTGCGGTATCAGCACACGATGATGGCGCAGGCGGACCGGCATGAGCACGCGGCGCGGCACGACGCGTTGACGGGGTTGCCGAACCGGACCCTGTACACGGAGCGGCTGGAGCAGGTGCTGGCGGGGCGGGATGCGGTGCTGACGGTGATGCTGCTGGACCTGGACCGGTTCAAGGAGGTCAACGACACGCTCGGGCATCATTACGGTGATGAGCTGCTGGTGCAGGTGGCGGCGCGGTTGACGGGTGAGGTGCGGGCCGGGGACACGGTGGCGCGGTTGTCCGGGGACGAGTTCGCGGTGCTGCTGCCGGGTGCGGACGTGGACCGGGCGAGGGGTCTGGCGGGGCGGTTGCAGGAGCGGCTGCATCAGAGTTTCGTGCTGCGGGACGTGACGGTGGACGTGGAGGCGAGCATCGGCATCGCGGTGCGGGTGCCTGCGGCGGCGGTGACGTCCGCGGATGAGCTGCTGCGGGCGGCGGACATCGCGATGTATGAGGCGAAGGCGACGAAGAACGGCGCCGTGGTGTATGAGCCGGCGACGAGCGCTGCCCCGCCGAGCCGGTTGCTGCTGCTCGGTGACCTGCGCCGGGCGTTGTCGGAGCGGGAGGAGCTGGAGTTGTACTACCAGCCGAAGATCGCCCTGGCGACCGGTGAGCTGTGCGGGGTGGAGGCGCTGATCCGGTGGCATCATCCGACGCGGGGTCTGGTCGCGCCGGGTGAGTTCGTGCCGATGGCGGAGAACACGGGGCTGATCAACCTGTTGACGACGCATGTGCTGACGCGGGCGGTGGCGCAGGCGGCGGCGTGGCGGGCGGCGGGCATGGAGGTGCCGGTGGCGGTGAACCTGTCGCCGCGGTGCCTGACGGACGCGTCGCTGCGGGAGCGGGTCGAGGGGCTGCTCACCGCGCACCGGTTGCCGGCGCGGTTGTTGCGGCTGGAGGTGACGGAGAGCGCGGTGATGGCGAACCCGGCTCTGGCGACGGCGACGTTGCACGGGTTGCACCGGCTCGGGGTGCGGTTGTCGATCGACGACTACGGCACCGGGTATTCGTCGATGGCGTATCTGAAGCAGCTGCCGGTGGACGAGTTGAAGATCGACCGGTCGTTCGTGGTGAACCTGTCCGGCGCCGACGACGATGACGCGGTCCTGGTGCGCTCCGCGGTCGACCTGGGGCACAACCTGGGGATGACGGTGGTGGCGGAGGGGGTGGAGCACGCGGGGCAGGTGGAGGCGTTGCGGCGGCTCGGGTGTGACATCGCGCAGGGGTTCCATTACGCGCGGCCGGAGCCGGCGGACCGCCTGCAGCGGTGGCTGCAGCCGGCCCGGGTGTAGCCGCCCTGGTCAGCCGCCCTGGTCAGCCGCCTTCGCGGCGGATGCGCAGGTATGCGAGGACCGCTTCGCGGGTGGTCCGCACGCCGAGGGCTTCGCGGGCCTCGGCGATGCGCCGGTTCGCGGTGCGCAGTGACAGGAACTCCGCGGCCGCGGCGGCGGCGATGGTTTCGCCGCCGGCGAGGCGTTCGAGCAGGGCGCGTTGTTCGGGGGCGAGCTGGGGGCCGCTGCCGTCGGGTTCGGGGGTGGTGCCGAGGTCCGCGTCGGGGTCGGTGGTGACGGGGCCGATGCGGGCGAGGTCGGCGAGCAGGGCCCGGCCGATGTCGCCGCCGGCGTCGCAGATCGCGACGATCCCGGCGCCGCGGGCGGCGGCGAGCAGGGCGAGTTCGGCGGTGTCGGCCTCCGCGACGCGTCCGTAGAGGGCGAGGCGGGCGTCGGAGACGTCCCAGGCCTGGTCGGTGAGGGCGAACCCTTCGCGGGTGGTCCAGCCGGCCCGGGCGAGCTTGCGCAGCACCGTGGTCGCGTCGCCCCCGGACGCGACCACGTAGCGGGGTGCGTGTGCGGGATCGCCCGCCATCAGCGGCCCTGACCGGGGATGCCGCCGGTCGGTCGGGGCAGTGCAGCGGGTGTCATCCGCCAACGATGCGGTGCGTAGGGGCTCACGCACAAGAGCACACCATTACTCATCCAAGCTCCTCGATCGCGAGCGCGGCGGCCTCGGTGCGGGTGCGGGCGCCGAGCTTGCGCATCCCGGAGCGGATGTGGGTTTCGACGGTTTCCCGGGAGATGCCGAGCTGCCCGGCGATGCGCCGGGTCGGTTCGCCGTTGGCGACGAGGCGCAGCACGTCGCGTTCCCGGTCGGTGAGTTCGTCGCCGGCGCGCCGGCCGCGGGTGTCGCGGCGGATCGCGTGGCGGCGCAGGGCGCGGCGGGTCCGGCCGAGGAGCACGACGAGCCCGGCCTCCTCGGCGAGGCGTTCGGCTTCCAGGAGGGCGGGGACGGCGAGTTCGGCGTCCTCCTCGAGCATGCCCTGGGCGAGCAGGCAGCGGACCTCTTCGCGGCGGGCGAGGTCGTGCCAGGCGGCGGCGGCCGCGGCGAACAGGTCCGGGGCCTTCCACGCGTCGAGGGTCGCGGCGACCGCGGCGAGCGGCCGGTCCCCGGCGTCGCCGGCGGCGAGGCCGGGGCCGGTGACGTCCCCGGCGTCGTAGGCGGCCCACCGGGCGGTGATGCGGCGCAGCCCGTCGACGAGCGGCGGTGCGGGCAGGTCGGTGCCGCGGGCGCCGGCGTGGTCGGGTTGCCCGTCGAGCCAGGCGGCTTCCCGGGTGACCCAGTCCAGGACGGGTCCGGTGGACGACGGACGGCCGGTGAGGGCGTCGAGGCGGGCGCGGGCCGGGGCGAGGAGCCCGCCGTCGGCCTCGGCGAGGCTGGCGGCGGCGACGGCGTAGCCGCGGGCGACGGCCGGCAGGGTCCGGTCGGTGAGGTCACCGGCGCGGCGGACGACCTCGTCGATCTCCTCGCCGCGCAGCGCGTCGCACCACAGTTGCGCGGCGATGAACCGGGTCTGCCATGAGTAGGCGAGGTCACCGGCGCAGGCGGCGGCCGCGGCGGCGGCGGCGTTGGACGCTTCGGCGAGCCGCGCGTCGGCGGTGAGGGTCTCCACCAGCAGCCACGCCGACCAGCGGGCGGCGAGGACGTCACCGGCCTGCCCGGCCGCGGACGCGGCGGAGGCGAGTCCGTATTCCCAGCCGGGGCGGCGGGTGCCGGCGCGGACGGCGGCGATCGCGGCCCGCAGCCCGGGGTGCGCGGGCGCGTCGCCGTGCACGCGCAGCAGTTCCTCGGCGCGGGTCAGGGCGGCGTCGGCGTCGGTCGACAGGGTCGCGAGGAGCCGGACCCGGTCGCGGGCGCCGAGGACGTCGCCGGGGGCGTCGTCACCGACGGCGGCGACGGCGTGCGCGGCGGCGGCCGCGTTGCCCTGCTGCAGCAGCGCCTCACCGCGCAGGACGGCGCCGACGGCGCCGATCGCGGGGTCGGTGACCGCTTCGGGGGTCAGGACCCGCAGGCAGGAGCCGGGCCGGCCGGCGGCGAGCGCGGCGCGGGCCGCGTCGAGGCGCACGTCGGCGGCGGCGGTGATGCCGGGCAGGTCGCAGGCGAGCAGCAGCAGTTCGGCGCGTTCGCCGGTGGACGTGGCGGCGCGGGCGGCGCGGACCGCGACCTGGTAGGCGTCGCCGGCGGCGCCGGCGGCGGCGAGGTGCCGGGCCGCTTCCCGGGGCGGGACGAGCCCGGCGAGCCGCCGGTGCAACGCGACCCGTTCGGCGGGTTCGAGCAGGCCCGCGGCGACCTCGGCGGTGTACGGCGACACGGGCGCGGCGATCCCGGCGGCGTCGACCTCGACGAGCCCGGTCGCGGTGAGCTCGGTGATGCCTTCACCGAGGACGGTCGCGGTGACGGGCCGGCCGAGCAGGCCGAGGGCGGCCATGGCGGTGCGGGCGGGGCGGTTGAGGTCGGCGAGGGCCCCGGCGACGGTGTAGGCGAGGCCCTTGTCGGCGTCCAGGGGGGTGCCGCCCTGCGCGACGTGCTTGGCGAGGGCGGACACGGCCAGCGGGACCCCGCCGGCGCGGCGCACGAGGTCGGTGACGACGGTGCTGGACGCGCCGGGCGCGATCTGCCGTACGAGGGCCGCGGCGGCGTCGGCGGGCATCGCGGGGACGTTGAGCCACGCGGTCGCGGCGGCGCGGAGCACCTGTTCGGCGTCGCCGGGCAGCCGGTGCGGCGTGCGTAACGTGACGGCTATCCGACAGTGTTCGGCGATGGCGGGTAACGCGGCGATCGTGAGCGGATCCGCCCACTGCAGGTCATCCAGGAGCAGCAGTCCGTGACGGACGCGGGAGCGGACGGCCTCGGCGAGCAGCGGCGCCTCGTGTGACGGCAGTCGCACCCGCACCGCCCGGGACAGCGGCAACGCGGGCACGCCACGCAGCATCGCCAGGGCGCCACCGGCGAACACGGTGCCGCGGAACGTCTCACCGAGTCGTTTCAGCACCGTCGAGCGTCCCGTGCCGGGTGCTCCCGCGATGACCACCAGACCGGGGTTACGCAGGGCTTCGACCGCCGCGGCGACCAGGTCGGCGGGTGGCCAGGCCGTGGCACCCACCGTCGCCCGGCCGACCGACACGCTCGGTACGGCCCCGGCGACTGGCTCGTCAGTCGACGCCTCAGGCACTTCTCGCCTCCATTCGTGGCACGAACATGGGATCCTGCGCGCGCAGGATATTCGTAATGTGTGTGCCGTACGTGCGTGACATGACGGTCTGATTCCACCCGGGAGCGAGTAATGAGCGAGGACCACCCCTTGGAACCCCGAGGGTACGTCGGCATTCTGGCTGAACACACCGGCCTCGCGCAGTCGGTGATCAGTCTCCCCGGGGAGGTATCTGGTCACCAGTCGGCTCACCGGTCAGGTCCTGCCGGCCCGGTCCGGGGCTGACGACGTGGCTCCAGGACCACTCAGCTCCCGGGTCGCGGATCTGTGCGCCGAGGTCGGCAACCGGCTCGGCGGCGGCGCTCAGGCGCAGGTCGTCGACGTGCGCCGGCGGCTCGGCGAGCCGCTGCGGGTCGCGATCGCCGGCCGGCTCAAGTCCGGCAAGTCCACGCTCGTCAACGCGCTTATCGGCCGGCGGGTCGCGCCGACGGAGGTCGGTGAGTGCACCCGCATCGTGACCCAGTTCCGGTATGGCACCTCCGACCGGGTCGACGTCGTCAAACGCAACGGCGCCCGGGTCAGTCTCCCCCTCGACGAGGCCGGGATGATCCCGCAGCGCCTCGGTGTGGCCCGGCACGACGTCGCCTACGTCGACGTGACCCTGACCAGTGACCACCTGCGGGACCTGACCGTCGTGGACACCCCCGGCCTGTCGAGTGCGAACACGTCGGTGTCGGATCAGGCGCGCCGGTTCCTGTTCTCCGAGGCGCCGATCGACGACGACCTGGACTCCGACTCCGCCGGTGCGCTGTCCGGCGCCGAGGCGATCATCTACGTGTTCACGCAGTCGGTCCGTGAGGACGACGTGCAGGCGCTGGAGGCGTTCCGGTCGATCTCCGCGCGGCTGTCGTCCAACCCGATCAACTCCCTCGGCCTGTTCAACAAGGTCGACAAGCTCGCCGGTGGCGGGCAGGACCCGTGGCCGATCGTCGCTCCCCTGGCCAGTGACCAGTCCAAGGTGCTGCGGCGGGTCGTTTCGGATGTGGTACCGGTGGTGGGGTTGCTCGCCGAGACGACCGAGGCGGGTCGCCTGACCGCCGCGGACTGTGAGGCGCTGCGGCAGCTCGCCGCGCTCCCCCAGGGTGAACGGACCGTCCTGCTCGCGTCCGTGGACCTGTTCACGACCCGTGAGTGCGGCATCACCCGTGAGTCGCGGGAGCGGCTGCTGCGGCTGCTGGACCTGTACGGGATCAGCTTCGCGATCGCGCAGCTGGTGAACAAGCCGACCCTCGCGACCGGTGAGCTGGTCCGGATGCTGTTCCAGGCGTCCGGGTTCCCGCGGCTGCGGCAGACCCTGGACCACGCGTTCCGGTGGCGGACCGACGCGATCAAGGCCGGGTGGGCGCTGTCGAGCCTGGAGAAGATCGCCAGCCACGCCGAACGCCCCCACGACCGGGAGCTGCTCCGCGACGCGATCGAACGGGTCCTGCAGCAGCCGGAGTCGCACCGGCTGCGCCTGCTGGAGGTCGCGCAGCTCGTCACGACCGGCGCGGTGGACCTGCCCGACCAGATGGAGGGCGAACTGACCCGGCTCGCGCTGTCCAATGACCCCGGCTGGATCCTGAACCTGCAGGGATCCGACCGTGACCAGATGGTCCGCGCCGCGTTGGACGCCGCGACCCGGTGGCGGGCCTACGCCGTCGCCGGTGCCAGCCCGTCCCAGTCGCGGGTCGCGCTCGTCGCGCACCGCGGCTTCTACCTGCTGTCCCAACGTATCCGTGGCCAAGCCCGTGTCAACTGAAGGCACCCACCCCCAGGAGCCGACGATGTTCTCGTCCTCCAACAGCCTGCGTCTCGTCGCCGTGGCTGTTGCCCTGATCGTCGCCGTGCTCACCGGCGCCGCGACCGGCCTGCTCGCCGGTGCCCCCGACTGTCCGGCGGCGCCGGCGTCGACGGCGGCCGCGACCACCGCGCCGCCGCCGGCCCCGACGACCGCGTCCGGCGGCGCCGGCATCGGCGACTCCGTCGCCGGCGGCGGTAACAACGCCCCGGAGCCGCAGCCGTTGAAGACGACCGCAGCCGCCCAGGTCGGGCAGGCCGCACCGGCGGCGGCGTGCACCGCGCAGGAACCGTTCGGGGTGACCGCGGCGCTGACCGCGTTCGTCGGTGCGCTGCTCGTCGGCGCGGCGCTGCTGCTGCTGTTGCTGCTGTCGTCCCGCAGCGCGCCCCGGCAGGTGCAGGTGCCCGTCGCCGCCCGCGGCAACAGCCCGGCCGACGCGGACCGGCGGGCCCTGGTCCAGGCGAGCATCTACGTACGGGACCGGGTCACGTCCAAGGCCCTCGGCGACCGGCTCGGCGCCGCGTTGCAGGAGGCCGGGGTCACGACCCTGGAGCCGACCGGGGTCCGGTTCGACCCGGCGCATCACGAGGCCGGCGGCGCCGCACCGTCCAACGACCCGAAGCTGATCGGGTCGATCGCCGCCGTGGAGGTCCCCGGCTACGTCGACCGTGACGGGCGGGTCCTGCGCGCCCCGATCGTCACCGTCTACCAGGCCGCCCGCAACCCGGGCGGGCCGACCGGCGCGCACCCGACGGTCCAGCAGCACGCGCAGCAGCACCCGACCAGCCCGCAACCACGCAGAGAGCAGCCACGATGACCTCGACCGAGAACGCGGCGCCTCCCGCGAACGGCAAACCGAAGCCACCGAGCCCTGAGGCTGCCCTCGGCAAGCTGCTCAAGGCCGGCGTCGACGGGTCCCTGGCGTATCTGCGCAAGATCGACCCGGACGCCGCGGCGGACGTGGACACCGAACGCCGCCGCGACGTGCAACGTCCCCGCATCGTCGTGGTCGGTGAGACGAAACGTGGCAAGAGCAGCCTGACGAACATGCTGATGGGGGTGCCGAACCTGTCGCCGGTCGACGCGGCGGTGGCGACCGCGTCGTACCTGGAGTTCACGCACAACACCCAGCACGGCGCCCGCGCGTACGTGCCGGGCCGGGAGGACCCGATCCCGATCAACCTCGGCGACCTGCGGGACTGGGGCACCGTCCTCGGGCGGCTCCCCGACGGGATGCGCCCGCCGCGGCGGATCGAGGTGCACCACTCCGCGCCGCTGCTGCAGTACCTGACGCTGACCGACACCCCCGGCACCGGTGGCCTGGACTCGATGCACGTCGAGGTCGCGATGGACGCCGTGGAGCGGGCCACCGCGCTGCTGTTCGTCGTGGACGCGTCCTCGCCGTTCTCCAAGCCGGAGATGAACTTCCTCATCGAGGCCAGCAAGAAGGTCAACTTCGTGTTGTTCGCGTTGACGAAGGTCGACGCGTACCCGGGGTGGCGCACGATCCTCGCCGACAACAAGGGGCAGCTGCAGACGCACGCGCCCCGGTTCGGGTCCGCGCCGTGGTTCCCGGTGTCGGCGCGGCTGGCGGAGCTGGCGATGACGCTGCCGAAGGAGGCCGCCGGTGAGCTGATCCGCGAGTCGCGGATCGCGGAGCTGCAGCACGCCCTGATCGACCTGGCGAAGAAGGGGCACCTGCTGCAGCAGGCGAACGTGCTGCGGTCGGTGCGCTCGGAGTACATCCGCATCGACCAGGAGTACGGCGACCGGATGAAGGCGACCGACCCGGACCCGAAGGACGCCGAACGGGCCAAGGAGGAGCGGGCGCAGGTCGCGACCCGCAAACGCACCGAGTCCCGGCAATGGTCCCTCGCCTTGTCGACGGAGACCCAGCGGGCCCGGGTCGAGGCGACGACGCGGCTGCGCTCGTACATGACGCAGCTGCAGGAACAGTTCATGGAGAAGATCGACAAGGGTGGGCGGGGCGACATCAGCGACCTGCCCGCCGAGGTCGACAAGGCCCTGTATGCGCTGTCGGTGCGGCTGTCGCACGACCTGGAGTTCCGGTTCCGTAAGGTCGGTGAGCGGGTCCTCGCGCAGGTGTTCCACCCCAGCGAGCTGCAGCACGTGCTGCGGCAGCTGAACGCGAAGCTGCGCCACGCGCTGGGCACGAAACCCCGCCGGGACGGCGGTGGCGGCGACGGCGCGATGGTCGTCATGTCCTCGGCCGGTATGGCGATGATGGCCGGCCGGGGTGCGATGGCCGGTGCCGGCGCGATGGGTCTGGCCGGGATCGCCGGTGCCGGGCTCGTCATCCCGGTCATCGGTATCGGTCTCGGCCTCGCCGCCGGCGCGTACATGATCTTCAAGCGGAAGAGCATGACGGACAAGGTGCAGACCCGCACCTGGCTGCGGGAGGTCCTCGGCGAGGCCCGCGCGGCCCTGTCGGACGAGATCATGCACCGGTTCACCGACCTGCAGTACGCGTTGACCCTGGCCCTGGACGAGGCGATCGAGCGGCGGCTCAAGCAGCTCGACGCGCACATCGCCAACATCGACAAGTCCCTGGCGGAGGACAAGGCGGAGCGCAGCAAGCGCAAGGCCGCGCTGAACACCGAACGGGAAGGTCTGCGCGCCCGCATCAAACAGGTTGACGAGGTCCTCGTGCGGGTACGTGCACTGGCACCGAACGCACCCGCGGACGCGGCTGACGCGCCGGCCGAAGCGTAAGGGGGTTGGATCATGGACGGGCACTGGGAATGGTCGGAGTCCGGCGACGAACCGGACACCGGTGACACCGCCGACCTCGGCGGCGACCCGGGATACGGGCAGGGCTTCGAGCACGGTTTCGAGCCGGGCTTCGAGCCGGGGCACACGTTCGACGGTCACGACGGTCACGACGACTTCGGCGGCGACGCCCTGGGTGGTGCCGCGCACGGCGGCGACGACCTGGAGGAGCCGCTGGGCACCGAGCACGCCGCGGAGGCCTACGACCAGTCTGTTGACCAGTCCGGTGACCAGTCCGGTGACCAGTCCGGCCATGACGGTGACGGGTTCGACCCCGCTGACGGTGACCCGGCGCAGCACGCCGAGTTCGAACCCGTCACCGACCACACCACCGACACCGGCACCGACGTGCACGCCGACACCGACGCCAGTGCTGATACCGACGCCGACACTGACGCGGTGCAGCACGCGGAGACGTTCGGCAGCGACCCGGACCTGCGCGGCGACGACGGCTGGCCCGAGCCGCTGTTCCCCGACGAGCTTCACCTGGACAGCCCACCCGAGCCCGTCGACGGGTTCCCGTGGAGCGACGCCGACGTCCTCGGCGGCCCCGATCACTCCCTGTCCGCGGCGTACGACCCGGCCGTGCACACCGACCCGGCGAACCCGGCCGACCTGGCCGGTTACGACGGCGTGGACGTGCCGGCGGGCGCGGACCCGTGGAGCCTGCTGCTGAACTCCGACGACCCGGCGACGAGCTCCCTCGCCGGGTTCTGGGCCCCCAACACATAGGGCCCACGACAACCGGAAGGCCCGCCACGCGACGCGTGGCGGGCCTTTTTCCGTTGCTGGGTGGGTCAGCCGTTGAACGCGGTCAGCAGCAGGATCACGAACAGCACCGCGACCAGGACGAGCACGACGATGATGACCGCGACCCAGTTGCGCTCCCCCTCGTCGGCCTGCTGCTGCGGCGCCGGCTGCGGCTGCGGCCGGGCGACCTGCGGCGGGAACGGTCCCGGCCGGGCCGGCTGCGCGACCGGCGCCGGCGACACCGGCGGACGGTACGGCTGCTGCACCGGCTGCTGCTGCACCGGCGGCGGCTGCTGCCGCACCATGTTCACCGGCGGCGGTGGGGGCTGCTGCCGCACCATGTTCACCGGCTGCTGCTGCACCGGCGGCGGGGGCTGCCGGACCAACTGCACGGGCGGCTGCTGGCGCACCATGTTGACCGGCTGCTGCACCGGCGGGCGCTGCTGCTGCATCGGCGGCTGCTGCTGGACGGGGCCGGGCCGGTTCATCGCCGGGGACACCGGCACCGCCGACACCGGCCGCTGCTGCTGCTGTTGCGGCGGCGGCGGGGTCACGGTCCGTGGCATCCCGGACGCCCGGACCGGCGCCGACGGCGCGCCGATGCACAGCGCGCCCTCCACGACGACCGTCTCCGGCTGCTCCAGGGTCGTCGGCGCCACCCCGAGCTCGGTGTGGATCAGGTGCGCGGCGAGCGGGATCCGGGACGAGCCACCGACGAGGAAGATCCCGACGAGGTCCTTCGGCTGCAACCTGGCCGACTCGATCGCCCGGCGCAGGCACGACACGGTCCGTTCCAGGTACGGCTTGACGAGCCCTTCGAGCTCCTCCCGCGTCAGATGCGCGTCGACCTCGAGGGACGGCAGGTGGATGTCGGTCGACGCGGTCCGCGACAGCATCTCCTTCGCGCCGCGGACGTCCTCATACAGCAGCCGCCGCTGCCGGCGGGCGTTCGCGTCGGCGGGGTTCGCGATCGACGTCCACTTGTCGGCGTGGCTCTGCGAATACACCTTGCCGAGGTGCTCGACGATCGCGTGGTCGAAGTCGAGGCCACCGACGTCGGCGAGGCCGTCCTCGGCGAGGACCTCGAACCCGGACTGGGTGCGCCGGACCACGGTCGCGTCGAACGTGCCGCCGCCGAGGTCGTAGATGGCGAGGCTGCGCCCGACGGGGACGGCGGAGCCGAGCACGGCGGTGAAGTAGGACGCGGCACCGACCGGCTCCGCGATCAGCCTGGGGGTGCCGAGCCCGGAGATGCGGGTCGCCTCGACCAGCAGGGACCGGCGCCGCTCCCCCCACCTGGCCGGGTGGGTGAGGCGCACCTCGTCGGGTGCCGCGCCGAGCTGCCGGCGGGCCTCGGTGTTGACCAGCGACAGCACGTGCGCGAACAGCCGCGGCACCGGCATCGAGTGGTCACCGATGAACACCTCACCGTCGTCGATGCGACGTTTCGGGTTGGGTTCGAACCGGGCCGGGTCCAGCCGCGCGTTGCGCTCGGCGTCCCGGCCGACGAGGACTTTACCGTCGGTGTTGAAGTACAGAGCAGAGGGCAGCAAGGGAGAACCGTCGAACAGCAGCGGCCGCATCCGTGAGTCCGGGGTCCGGATCATCGCGACCGTGTTCGACGTGCCGAAGTCGATGCCGAGCACGCGCATGTGCGTCACCCTACCTTTGCCGTTCCACACGCTGCGTCGCCCGGCAAGCCTTTGGGAGCCCCCTGGAAAGCCCCCGGTAACCCGCCGTTACGCAAACTCCACCAATGATCACTACATACTGTCGGCGTGGCCTATCTTGACCTGCCAGGACCGTTGGGTTTCGCCCACCGCGGCGGCGCGGCGGCCGGTGACGAGAACACGACAGCGGCGTTCGCCCGTGCGGTCGAACTCGGCTACCGGTACATCGAGACCGACACGCACGCGACCGCCGACGGTGTCGCGGTCGTGTTCCACGATGACACGCTGCAACGGATGCTGGGGCGCCCGGGTCGGATGATCGACGTTCGGTGGGCGGACCTGCAGACGGTCCGGGTCGGTGGCGCCGCCGCCGTCCCCCGCCTCGACGAGGTCCTCGAGGCGTGGCCGGACGTCCGGTTCAACATCGACTGCAAGACCGACGCGGCCGTCGCCCCGACGATCGACGTGCTGGAGCGTGCCGGCGCGCACGACCGGGTGCTGCTCGCGTCGTTCTCCTCCGCCCGCCTGACCCGTATCCGCCGGCGGACCGGCCCGCGGGTCGCGACGTCGATGGGCATGCGGGAGGTCACCGCCCTGTACGCCGGGTCGCTGACCGGACGGCCGGTCAAGGTCGCCGAAGGGGTCGTCGCGGTGCAGATCCCGCCGCGGTACGGGCGGCTCACCCTCGCCAGTCCCCGGTTCATCCGTTACGCCCACCGGCTGGGGCTGCAGGTGCACCTGTGGACGATCGACGACGCCGCGCAGATCGGGCACTTCCTGGACCTCGGGGTTGATGGCATCATGACCGATCACATCGAGGTGCTCCGCGACGTGTACACCCGCCGCGGCATCTGGAACCCCGCCTAGGAACAGCACAGGAAAGGGCCGGCCCCCGTGTCCGCTGTCGAGACGCCACCGACGCCTGAGACGCCGCAGCTCAGCACGAAATCCGAACGCGTCGGCTGGTATTTCTACGACTGGGCGAACTCGGCGTTCTCCACGACCGTCGTCACCGTGTTCCTCGGCCCGTACCTGACGTCGATCGCGGAGAAGGCGGCCGGCTGCGTCGAGGACGCCTGCGACGACGCCGTCATCCACCCCCTCGGCATCGCGATCGCGCCCGGTGCGTTGTTCCCGTACACGGTGAGCCTGTCGGTGTTCCTGACGGTGTTCGTGCTGCCGGTCGTCGGCGCGGTCGCGGACCGGTCCCCGCGCAAGAAGCAGCTCCTGGCCCTGTTCGCCTACATCGGCGCGGCCGCGACCGCCGGCATGCTGTTCCTCACCGGCGACCGGTACCTGCTGGGCGCGGCCTTGTTCCTGATCGCGAACATCGCCTTCGGCGCGTCCGTCGTCGTCTACAACTCGTTCCTGCCGCAGATCTCCTCCGAGGAGGACCGCGACCGGGTCTCCAGCTTCGGGTGGGCGTTCGGGTACCTCGGCGGTGGCCTGCTGCTGCTGCTCAACGTCGTCGCGGTGCTGATGAAGGACTCCCTGGGCATGAGCACCGGGGAGGTCGCCCGGTACAGCATCGTGTCGGCGGGCCTGTGGTGGGCCGGGTTCACCACGATCCCGCTGCTGCGGCTGCGCAACCGGCCACTGCTGGAGCCGCCCGCGGCCGGGGTGAACCTGCTCACCGACGGGTTCCGGCAGCTGTGGCACACGCTGAAGTCGTTGAAGGCGTACCCGCTGACACTGTTCTTCCTCGTCGCGTACCTCGTCTACAACGACGGTATCCAGACCGTGATCGCCCTGGCCAGCCAGTACGGCACGAAGGAACTGCTGCTGTCCGACGACGTGCTGGTGCCGACGATCCTGATGGTGCAGTTCCTGGCGTTCGCCGGGGCGCTGCTGCTGGGGTGGCTGGCGAAACGGTACGGGGCGTGGAAGACGCTGCTGGGCAGTCTCGTGCTGTGGACGGTGATCATCGTCATCGCGTACTTCCTGCCGGCGAAGGAGCCGCTGCTGTTCGTCGCGCTCGGCGGCGGCATCGGCCTCGTCCTCGGCGGTTCGCAGGCGTTGTCGCGGTCGTTGTTCAGCCAGCTGATCCCGAAGGGCCGCGAAGGCGAGTACTTCGGCATCTACGAGATCTCCGACAAGGGCACCAGCTGGCTCGGGCCGCTGCTGTTCGGCCTCGCCTACGACACGACCCGCAGCTACCGGGTTGCGATCATCTCGCTGCTGGTGTTCTTCGTCGTCGGGTTTGTCGCGTTGCTGGCCGTGCCGATCCGCAAGGCCATCGAGCAGGCCGGGAACACCCCACCGGCCCGCCTGTAGGCGGCGTGTAGCCGCGGCGGCGGCCCGCGGACTACATTCGCTCCCGTGCGTTACCGGCTGCTGGGTCCCCTTGCGGTCGACGTCGGCGGGCGGCCGGTGGAGATCGCGGCGGCCCGGGACCGGGTGCTGCTGGCGATGCTGCTGCTGCAACCGAACCGGGTCGTGACCGTCGCCCGTCTCGTCGACGCCGTCTGGGGCGACCAGGCACCGGCGACCGCCCGGGCGCAGCTGCACACGTGCGTGTCGCGGCTGCGGCGGCTGCTGCCGGACACGATCCGCACCGACACCGCCGGGTACCGTGCCGCGGTCGGTGACGGTGAGCTCGACACGCTCACGTTCACCGTCCTCGTCGCCGCGGGCCGGGCCGCGGCCGTCGGCGGGGACCTGCGCGGCGCGCGGACACACCTGCGGGCGGCGCTGGACCTGTGGCGGGGCCCGGCGCTGGCCGGGGTCGACAGTCCCGCGGCGCAGGCACACGCGGTGGCCCTGGAGGAGCGCCGCGACGCGGCCCTGGAGGACTGCGTCGACGTGGAGCTGCGCCTGGGCCTGCACGCGGAGCTGGTCGGGCAGCTGACCGGCCTGGTCGAGCAGCATCCGCTGCGGGAGCGGCTCACCGAGCAGCTGATGACGGCGTTGACCCGGGCCGGGCGGACCGCGGACGCCCTGGCCGTGTACCGGCGGCTGCGTGACGCCCTCGACGACGAGCTGGGCCTGCCGCCGAGTGAACGGCTGCAGCGGCTGCATCACGACCTGCTGCAGCCGCACCTGGAGCCGCCACCGGCACCCGCCGCGCAGGTGCAGGTGACGGCGCCGGTGCGGGCGGCGGCGCGGCCGTGGACCCTGCCGCGGGACGTCGCGGACTACGCCGGCCGGGACGACCTCGTCGCTGACCTCGTCGCCGCCGGCGACCTCAGCGACGCCGGCGACGCCGGTGATGTCGGTGGCGCCGCGGTGGATGACGCGGGTGGGGTGCCGACGGTGCTGAGCATCGACGGGATGGCCGGCGTCGGCAAGACCACCCTCGCCGTGCACGTCGCGCACCGGGTCGCCGACCGGTACCCCGACGGGCGGCTGTTCCTGGACCTGCGCGCGCACAGCGACCGGCCGCCGCTGCCGCCGCACGAGGCCCTCGGGCTGCTGCTGGGGCATCTGGGGGTCGAACCGGCCCGGGTCCCCGCCGACCCGGACGAGCGGGTCGCCCGGTGGCGCAGCGAGCTCGCCGGCCGGCGGGTCCTCGTCGTGCTCGACAACGCCGCCGACGCCGCGCAGGTGCTGCCGCTGCTGCCGGGGTCCTCGGCGAGTCTCGTCATCGTCACCAGCCGCCGCCGCATCGCCGGTCTCGACGGGGTCCGGCCGGTGTCGCTGGACGTGCTGTCCGCGGTCGAGTCGCGGCGGCTGATCACCACGGTCGTCGGTGCCCGCGCCGCCGCGGACCCGGCCGCGACCGCGGAGGTCGCCCGCCTGTGCGGGCACCTGCCACTGGCGTTGCGGCTGGCCGCGGCCCGGCTGGCGCACCGCCCGTCGTGGAGCGTCGCGGACCTCGCCGACCGGCTGCGCCGCGCCCACCCGGCCGCCGTCGACCTGGCCGTGGACGGCCGGTCACCGCACGCGGCGTTCGAACTGTCCTACCGGCAGCTGCCGCCGCCGGCGCAGCGGCTGTTCCGGCTGCTGGGAGTGCACCCGGCCGGGGAACTGTCGATGCGGGTCGCCGCGGCCCTGGCGGACCTGCCGGCCGGCGACTGCGACGCGCTGCTCGCGCAGCTCGTCGACGCGCACCTGCTCAACGAACCCGTCGCGGGCCGGTTCCGGCTGCATGACCTGCTGCGGGAGTACGCCGCGCACCTCACCGCGACCGACCCGGAACGCGACCCGGCGATCCTGCGGATGCTGGACTTCTACCTGCAGGCGACGGCGGCGGCGACGAAGGTGTGGGAGAGCAACCGCGACCGTGACCCGGTCGACTTCGTCGACGTCGGTGAGCACGTGCCGACGTTCACCGACATGATCGACACCCGGCGGTGGCTGGAGCTGGAATGGGCCAACGTCGTCGGTGCCGCGCACCTCGCCGACCGGCTCGGCTGGCACCGGCACACGGTGCTGCTGCCGCGGGCGTTGTGGGGGTACCTGTTCCGCAACTCGATGAACGACGTGTCCCTGGATCTGCACCGGCGGGCCCTCGCGGCCGCGGACGCCCTCGGCGACGCGGACCTGATCGCGATGAGCCACAACTACCTCGCCTCCGCGCACGCCCGCGGCGGGGACCTGACCTCGGCCGCCGCGCACCTCGCCGTCCTCGTCGGGCACCCGACGTGGGGGGTGCGGGCCCGCACGAACCTCGCCTACGTGTACCTCAACGTCGGCCGGTTCACCGAGGCGCTGCGCCTCATGGAACGGTCCCTGGTCGCCGGTGACGACAGCTGGCACGTCAGTGTCCAGTGGGCGGCGCTGGCCGGGATGCTCCGTGCCCTCGGCCGGTTCAGCGAGTCGGCGCTGGTCGCGCAGCGCATCGTCGGCTACGGGCGGCGGACCGGCCTGACGTGGCCGGCCGCGGTCGGTGCGGTGGAGCTGGGGCTGGCCCGGGCCCGGCTCGGCCGGCACCGGCAGGCGGTGCTGCTGCTGGCGTGGGCGCGCCGGCAGCTCGGCGGTGACGTGGGGCCGGCCGCGGAGCTGGAGGCCCGGTGCGCGCTCGGCGCGAGCCTCGTCGCGCTCGGCGTGCGGGAGCGGGGCCTGGAGCTGCTGCGCACCGCGTACGAGGACGGTCAGCAGCTGGACCCGACGGTCGCGTGTCAGGCCGGCAACAACTACGGTGAGGGTCTGGCCGCGGTCGGCCGGTACGCGCAGGGCAAGCTCGTGCACGCGCAGGTCCTGGACCGGGCGATGCGGATCGGTCACCGGTATGAGCAGGCCCGCGCCTACCGTGGTCTCGGGGTGTGCACCGACGACCCGCGGCTGGCCGCGGAGCGGTTCGGCACCGCGCTGGAGCTGTTCGAGGCGATGGGCACCCCGGAACGCCACGATGTGCGCGCCCGCCTGGACCAGCTCAAGAGCAACTGACCAACATCCGGCGGGCGGCTGGCGGGTGGCTGGCGCGGGTGCGGCGGCCGGTGGAACAGTAGGCTGCCGTGTCGTGACGTCCTCCACCCCTTCCCTCGACGATGACCCACTCGCATGCGTCGCCGCCGGTGACAGCCGGCTCCGCCGCGGTGGCTCGCTGAAGTTCTTCTACGGTCCGATGGACTGCGGCAAGTCGACGCTGGCGCTGCAGATGGACTACAACCACGCCCGGCAGGGCCGCCGTGGCCTGGTCCTCACCACCATCGACCGGGCCGGCCCGGGCCGCCTGTCGACCCGGATCGGGCTGGGGAAGGAAGCCGTCGAGGTCGGCGCCGACCTCGACATCCGCGGCCTGGTCCGGCAGCGGTGGTCGCAGGGGATCCGGGTGGACTACCTCATCTGCGACGAGGCGAGCTTCTACACGGTGGCGCAGATCGAGCAGCTCGCCGACCTCGTCGACACCTCCGACGTCGACGTGTACGCGTTCGGCCTCGCCACCGACTTCCGCACCAGCCTGTTCCCGGCCGCGCAGCGGCTGTTCGAACTCGCCGACGAGGTGACCCGGGTGCAGGTGGAGGTGTTGTGCTGGTGCGGGCGGCCGGGGCTGCTCAACGCCCGGGTCGTCAACGGCGGCATCGCCCGCGAAGGTGACCAGGTCGTCATCGGCGACACCGACGCCGACGACACCGTCGCGGACACGACCGCCGCGGACGTCCGCTACCAGGTGCTGTGCCGCCGGCATCACCGCGTCGGGAACCTGGGCCCGGCGGCGCGCCCCGACGGGCAACTCCGCCTCGTCTAACCTCATTACCGGGCGGTAACCTCAGGGGTATGACGCGATTCGTGCAGGACGGCCCGGCGTTGCGCGACCCGTACACCAGCGACTGGCAGCTGCAGGGCTGGCTGGAGCGGCTCCTGGGCCCCGACGGGCACGCCGCCGCGAAGGGGCGCCTCGCCGCGCTGTCCGCCGACGTCCTCGGGCCGCTGCGCGCCGCGCACCACGACGCCGAGACCCACCCACCGACCCTGACCCGGTTCGACCCGTGGGGCGCGCGCATCGACCGCGTCGACGTGTCCGCCGGCTGGCACGCCCAGCGCGCCGCCGCCGCCCGCCACGCCGTCGTCGCGCTGCCCTACCAGGCCGCCGCCCGCGACACGTGGGGCGCCGGCACCCGGATCGTCCAGCACGCGCTGCTGCACCTGTGGGGGCCGGAGTCCGCGACGTTCTCCTGCCCGGTCGCGATGGCCGACGGCGCCGCCGCCCTGCTCACCACGGCCGCCCCCGACTCGCCGTGGCTGGCCCGCCTCACCGCCACCGACCCGGCCGTCGCCGTCACCAGCGGCCAGTGGATGACCGAGTCGCAGGGCGGCTCCGACATCGCCCGCTCCACCACCACCGCCCGCCCCGGCCCCGACGGCCGGTGGCTGCTGACCGGCGACAAGTGGTTCTGCTCCGCGATCGACGCCGCGATGGCCGTCGCCCTCGCCCGCCCCGACGGCGCCGGCCCCGGCTCCCGCAACCTCGCACCGTTCCTGGTCCCCCGCTACGCCGACGACGGGGCCCTGCCCGCACCGGGCCTGCAGGTGCTGCGGCTCAAGGACAAGCTCGGCACCCGCGCCGTGCCGACCGGTGAGGTCCGCCTCGACGACACCCCCGCGATCCCCATCGGCGACCCCACCGTCCCCGGCCTCGCCCGCATGATGACCCTCGTCGTCGTCACCCGCCTGCACAACGCCGCCGCGGCCGCCGGCGGGATGCGCCGCGGCCTGGAGTACGCGCTCAGCCACGCCGCGAACCGGCAGGTGGCCGGTGGGGTCCTGGCCGACAACCCGCTGCACCGCGCCACCCTCGGCGCGCTCGCCGTCGACGCCGCCGGCGCGTACGCCCTCGCCGCGCACGCGTTCACCCTCCTCGGCGCCGACCCCACCGGCGACGAACTGCGCCTCGTCGCCCCGTTGGCGAAGCTCGTCACCGGCCGGCTCGCGGTCGCGTCCGCCAGCGAATACCTGGAGGCGTTCGGCGGCGCCGGCTACGTCGAGGACACCGGCATCCCCCGGCTGCTACGCGACGCGCAGGTCCTGCCGATCTGGGAAGGCACCACCAACGTGCTGTCCGTCGACGTGCTGCGCGCCCTCACCACCGGCGACGGCGCCCGGCCCCTCCTGCACCGCGCGGAGATCGCCGCGGACGCCGCCACGACCCGCCTGCCCGGCGTCGCCGACGCGCTGATCGCCGCGACCCGCCGGCTCGCCGTCGACGTGGAGACCGCCGCCGCCGACCCGCGCTCCGGCCGGGTCGTCGCCGGCGCCCGCGAACTCGCGCTGCGCCTCGGCAACACCCTCACCGCGGCGCTGCTGCTGGAACACGCGGCATGGGCCGCGGACCGCGGCGACGACCGGCCCGCGCTGCTCGCGTCGCTGTGGACGCTGCGCCGCCTCGGCGGCGCCGACGTGTCCGCGGACCTGCACACCCACTTCGATCAGCTCATCTGAACCGGCCGCCACACCATCCGGAACTTGTTCGGCGACCCGTGCAGCCGCCGCGGGTCCCCACCGACCGGGACCGTCCCGGCGTGCACCCCGCCACGGGAACGGTAGAACCGTTGCGCCGCCGTGTTCTGCTCCAGGACCCACAGGTACAGGTGCGGGCTCGTCGCCTGCCGCAGGACCGCGCCGACGGCGGCCGTGTGCAGGGCGGTGCCGACACCACCGTGCCGGCGGCCGCTGGTGACATGCAGGTTGTCCACCAGGCTGCCCCAGTGCCCGTCGTCGTCGAGGACCACGTGCACGAACCCGATCAGCCCCTGCTCGTCCTCCGCGACGATCGTGACGGTTCCGGTCCGGTCCTGGAACCGCGCCCGCCACACCGCCCGGCGCTCCACGTCCAGGTCACCGTCGAGGTACGCGTCGGCGTACGCGCCGCGGTAGTGCCGCCGCCAGCTGTCGGCGTGCAACGCCGCGATCGCGTCGACGTCCCCGTCCTCCGCCACCCGGACGATCATGCGGTGCCCTCCCGGCGGGCCCGCGCCGCCGCGATCGTGTACGCCGGGTCCCGGTCCAGGTTGTGCCGGTCCCGGTCGTAGCGGCGGGTGGTCCGCGGGTCGGCGTGCCCCATCGCGTCCTGCACGTCCTCCAAGGGCACCCCCTCGTCGCGGGCGGACGTCGCGAACGCGTGCCGCAGCGAGTGCGGCGACAACCGCGCCCACGCCGGCACCCCCGCCTCCTTCGCCAGCCGCCGCACCAGCCGGAACACCGCATGCCGGTCGACCCGCCCACCGGTCGCGGTCGCGAACAGCGGCCCGTCACCGCCACCGCGGACCGCCAGGTACCGCTCCAGCGCCGCGACCACGTTCGGGGTCAGCGCCCGCCGCCGCGGCTTGCCGCCCTTGCCGACGAACCGCACCGTGCGGTGCCCACGTTCCGTGCCGATGTCGGCATGATCGAGGGCGACGACCTCACCGACCCGCAACCCGAGGTCCGCGAGCAACGCCAGGATCGTCAGGTCCCGCAACGCCGTCGGCCCGCCCTGCGCCGCCGCCGCGGCCAGGATCGCATCGACCTCCCCACCGGTGAGCCCGACCGTCGCCGACGAGTCCCGGTCCACCCGGGGCCGGTCCGCGCCACCGACCGGGTTCGCCGCCACCGCCTGCAACCGCAGCAGAAACGCATACCAGCTCGACAACGCCGACAGTTTCCGCGCCACGCTCGCCGGCGCCAGCACCTTCCCCGTCCGCGCGTCCACAGTGGATTCCAGGTCCCGCGCATACGCGTTGACATGCAGGAACGACGCCCGCAACGGATCAAGGTCCCGGCCGGTGCACCAGCGCAGGAACTGGTGCACGTCCCGCCGGTACGCCGCGCGGGTGTGCGCCGACAGGCGCCGGTTGGCCAGCCACGCGTCGGTGAAGTCACCGGACACCGGCGGCAGGGCCAACGGGCCGGCATGCTGGACGGGCTGCAGGGGGCGCATCGAAGCGCAGTTTAGAGAACCGGCCGCCACACAGTGGTCCGCTTCACCGGCGTGTCTTCCAGCGTCTGCGGCACCGGCACGTCATACACCGCGACGAGCCGCAGGTGCTCCTTCGGCAGATACGCCCGGCCCGGGTCACCGACCAGGCAGTCCGCGCCGCGGCCGACGACCCGCCGCAGGAACTCCAGCACCTGACCGGTCATCTCCCGGCTGTAGAACACGTCACCGGCAAGGACCACGTCGGCGTCACCGCCGTCACCCGGCAGCACGTCCTGCAACACGGCCTCGACGGTGACGTCGTTGGCGGCCGCGTTGACCGCCATCGCCGTCACCGCCAGCGGGTCGATCTCCACCGCCGTCACCCGCGCCGCACCGGCCTTCATCGCCGCGATCGCGACCAGACCCGACCCCGCCGCCACATCCAGGACCCTGCGGCCCCGCACCAGCTCCGGGTTGTCCAGCACATACCGCGCCAGCGCCTGCCCACCGGCCCACGCGAACGCCCAGAACGGCGGCGGCAGCTGCACCCCACCGGCGAACTTCTCCGTGTACTGCCACAACTCGATCGCCTCGTCGGCCAGCTGCAGCCGGACCTCCGGCACCAGCGGGACCGGGGTCAGGCAGGTGTGCGCCAGGACGAATGCGGTGCTCATCGGCTCGCAGCGTATGTCACTCGTGCAGGCGACACCCCGCGGGGGCCGTCATCGGTACCGTCGAATCCATGGGGGCGGGACTCGTCTGGATCATCCTGGGCGTGGCCGTCGTCGTGCTGGTCCTCATCACGCTCTACGTGGACTCGCTGCGACGCTGACTACTGTTCATCCGGTGACCCTGCACATCTCCGACACGCAACGCCGCGCCAGGCTCGCGTGGCGGCACGGCCTCGCCGCGCCCTCCACCAGCCCCGACAGCGGCCCCGCCACCGTCGCCGCGGACCTGGTGACCCTGCACGCCACCGACGCCGCGACCGTCTACCTGTCCGTCGCCGCCCGCCTCGCCGCACCGACCGTCGCCGCCGTCGAAGACGCCCTCTACACCCAGCGGACCCTGCTGCGGATGCTCGGCATGCGCCGCACCATGTACGTCGTCCCCACCGGCGACGCCCCCGTCGTGCAGGCCGCCGCAACCGCCGCCGTCGCCGTCGAACAACGCCGGCTGCTGCTCAAACACCTGCAGCAGTGCGGCGCCGGCGACACCGACTGGCTCGCCGACGTCGAGGCCGCGACCATCGCCGCGCTGCAGGCCCGCGGCGGCGCGGCGACCGCGGCGCAACTGTCCACCGACGAGCCCCGGCTCCGCACCGAACTGGTCTTCCCGCAAGGCAACCAGTACGTGACGAGCCGCGTCCTGCTGCTGCTCGCCGCCCAGGGCCACATCGTGCGCGGCCGCCCGAACGGATCCTGGACCAGCACCCAGTACACCTGGCAACTGCTCGACGGGTGGCTCCCGTCGCCGCTACCGCAGCTCGACCCGGCCGCCGCCCGCGCCGCCCTCGCCCGCGCCTGGCTGGCCCGATACGGACCCGGCACCGTCGCCGACCTCAAATGGTGGACCGGGTGGACCCTGACCCACACCCGGGCCGCGCTCGCCGCCCTGGACACCGTCACCGTCACCCTCGACGGCCCCGCCGGCACCGGCGTCGTCCTCGCCGACGACGTCGACGACGTGCCCGTGCCACCACGGTGGGTGGCGCTGCTGCCCGCCCTCGACCCCACCATGATGGGCTGGGCCGGCCGGGACTGGTACCTGGGACCACACGCACCGGCGCTGTTCGACCGCACCGGCAACCCTGGCCCCACCGTCTGGGTCGACGGGCGCGTCGTCGGCGGCTGGGCACACACACCCGACGGCCGCGTCGCCGTCGAACTCCTCGAACAGGTCGACGCCACCGGCATCCAGGACGCCGCGGACCGCCTCGCGGACTGGATCGGGCCGGTACGGGTGACACCCCGGTTCCGCACCCCACTGGAACGGCGATTGAGCGAACCTGTCACACCCCGGCGGTAGGTTCGTCGGCATGGTGTTGTGGGGGGTCGCGGCAGCGCTGGCCGCGTTCACAGTTGTCCGGCTCACCGGCGCCGAGCGGGGCACACCGCTGGTGCAGCTGATGGCGTTCACGCCGTATGTGGCGCCGCTGGCGCTGCTGTGCGCCGTGTGGGCGGCGCTCACCGGCGCGACCGGCCCGTGGCTGGTGTCCCTGCTGGCATGGGCGGCCCTGTCCGCGCTCGTCGTGCCGCGGCTGCTCACCACCGCCGCGGGGGACGCCGAGCAGCACCACGGGGCGAGGTTACGGGTGATGACCGCCAACGTCCTCTACGACCGCGGCGACATGGCGGCCCTGCTCGAGCAGGCGAAGGTCGACGACGTGGACGTCCTGGCCGTGCAGGAGCTGACCACCGGCGCGCTCGCCGCCCTGGAACACGCCGGTGTCGACGGGCTGCTGCCGTTCCGCGTCGTGCACCCCGCCGGGCACGGCAACGGGTCAGGGCTGTTCAGCCGCCACCCGCTCACCCCCGCCGAGGCGAACGGCCCGGCCCGCCGCCACCCGTGCGGGATGCTGCAGGCCGGCGCCACCGTCCACGTGCCCGACGCCGGCCCCGTCCTGGTCGAGTCCGCGCACCCGTGCGCGCCGCGGCGCCGGCAGACCGCCTGCTGGGCGCAGAACCTGGCGGCGCAGCCACCTGCCGGCGGCGCCGTGCCCCGGGTGCTGCTCGGCGACTTCAACGCCACCCTCGACCACGGGCCGCTGCGGCGGCTGCTGCGCACCGGCTACCGCGACGCCGCCGCCGTCCGCGGCCGCGGGCTCGCCCCGACCTGGCCGTTCCAGCGCCAGCCGCTGCTGCTGCCGCTCGTGCCGTGGGTGACCATCGACCACGTCCTCGCCGACCGGCGCATCGGCATCGGCGACGTCGGCACCCGCGTCGTGCCCGGCAGCGACCACCGCGCCGTGTTCGCCGAGCTCCTCCTCCCAACAGTCTACGGCGTATAGTGTAACGTTCCGCCGCCCAACCAAGGAGAGACGTTGCCCGAAACCGCCACCGACCGCATCACCATCACCGGAGCCCGCGAAAACAACCTCAAAAACATCACCGTCCAAATCCCCAAACACGCCATCACCGTCTTCACCGGCGTCTCCGGATCAGGCAAATCCTCCCTCGTCTTCGACACGATCGCCGCCGAAGCCCAACGCCAACTCAACGAGACCTTCACCGCATTCGCCCGCGCCCGCCTCCCCAAATACGCCCAACCCGACCTCGACTCCATCGACAACCTGTCCGCCGCCATCATCGTCGACCAGAAACGCCTCGGCGGCGGCTCCCGCTCCACCGTCGGCACCATTACCGACATCGCCGCCATCCTCCGCCTCCTCTACTCCCGCGCCGGCCAACCCCACCTCGGCCCCTCCAACAAGTTCTCCTTCAACGACCCCCAAGGCATGTGCCCCCAATGCCAAGGCATCGGCCGCACCACCACCCTCAACCTCGACCGCTTCCTCGACCCCACCCGCTCCCTCAACACCGGCGCACTCCTGCACCCAGACTTCCAACCCACCACCTGGTACTGGAAGATGTACCAAGCCTCCGGCTACTTCGACATGGACAAACCCATCACCGACTACACCGACGAAGAACGCCACAAACTCCTGCACCACACCGGCAAACTCCCCCTCGACATCCACGGCTCCACCATGAACGCCACCTACGAAGGCGTCATCGAAAAATTCAACCGCCTCTACGTGCGCCGCGACACCTCACAAATGTCCGAACGCACCCGCCACGCCGCCCAGCAATACCTCACCGAAACCACCTGCCCCACCTGCCGCGGCACCCGCCTCAACGACGCCGCCCGCAACTGCCGCATCGACGGCTACTCCATCGCCGACCTCACCGCCATGGAAGCCGACGAACTCGTCGCAGTCCTCCGACTGTTCACCGACGAAACCGCCGCACCCATGATCAACAGCCTCCTGCACCGCGTCGGCCACCTCGTCGACATCGGCCTGGGCTACCTCAGCCTCAACCGCGAAACCGCCACCCTCTCCGGCGGCGAATCCCAACGCATCAAAATGGTCCGCCACCTCAGCAGCGCCCTCGTCGAAATGATGTACATCTTCGACGAACCCAGCATCGGCCTACACCCCCGCGACGTCACCCGCCTCAACACCCTGCTCCGCCAACTCCGCGACAAAGGCAACACCGTCCTCGTCGTCGAACACGACCGCGACGTCATCGAAATCGCCGACCACATCATCGACCTCGGCCCCAAAGCCGGCACCCACGGCGGCGAAATCGTCTTCGAAGGCACCCTCGAAGCACTCCCCTACGCCCGCACCCCCACCGGCCGCCACATGCGCCACCGACTCCCCCTCAAAACCGACATCCGCACCCCCACCGGCACCCTCACCATCACCGACGCCCACACCAACAACCTCAAAAAACTCACCGTCAACATCCCCACCGGCATCCTCACCGTCGTCACCGGCGTCGCCGGCTCCGGCAAAAGCTCCCTCATCAACACCGCCTTCCTCACCCAACACCCCACCGCCATCGTCATCGACCAGACCGCCGTCGGCACCTCCATCCGCTCCACCCCCGCCACCTACACCGGCATCATGGACCACATCCGCACCCTCTTCGCCAAAGCCAACAACGTCCCCGCCGGCCTCTTCAGCTTCAACTCCAAAGGCGCCTGCCCCACCTGCCAAGGCCTCGGCATCATCTACACCGACCTCGCCTTCATGGAAGGCCTCAAATCCACCTGCGAGGAATGCGACGGCCAACGCTTCCGCCCCGAAGTCCTCCAACACCACCTCCGCGGCAAAACCATCGCCGACATCCTCGACATGACCGCCGAAGAAGCCGCCGACTTCTTCCCCGAACCCAAACTCCAACCCACCCTGCACGCCCTCAACGACGTCGGCCTCGACTACCTCAAACTCGGCCAACCACTGAGCACCCTCTCCGGCGGCGAATGCCAACGCGTCAAACTCGCCACCGAACTGCACAAGACCGGCACCGTCTACGTCATGGACGAACCAACCACCGGCCTGCACATGTCCGACATCACCCACCTGCTCGAGATCATCGAACGCCTCGTCACCCAGGCCAACACCGTCATCGTCATCGAACACAACCTCGACGTCATCAAGAACGCCGACTGGATCATCGACCTCGGCCCCGAAGGCGGCACCGGCGGCGGCAGCATCATCTTCGAAGGCACCCCTGAACAACTCGCCCGCACCGACGGCTCCCACACCGCCGACGCCCTCCGCCGCGACCTCACCCGGTAGCGGCCCACCGGCGAGACCACACGCAGCCGGGCGCACCACTTCCGGTTCCCGGGCCGACGCACCGGGGCAGGCCAGCCGCCCATGACCGAAGCCGTGGGCCGACGGGCGCAGGCGCAGCACTCACGATCCCGGGTCAACGCGCCCTGGAAGCGACGCCCACGCCGCCATGCGTCAAGCCGCTGGCCGCGGGCCGGTCGCCGCCAGCGGGCGGGCGCGGGCGCAGCACCTACGATCCCGGGTCAACGCACCCCGAGGGCCCCACGCCGCCGTGCGTCAAGCCGCGGGCCGGTCGCCGCCAGCGGGCGGGCGCGGGCCGGCCGCCCAGGACCGAAAACGCGGAGACGGGCCTCAGATCGCCGGGCGGTAGAAGAACGTCCGGCGCCGCGACACCCGGCCGTCACGCACCTCGAACCAGTCCGCGAACAACTCGCTCAACGGCACACCCGAATGCGACATCCCCTCGAAACGCCCCCAGCAGAACACCTGACCACCACCCTCCACCCACCGCTCCACCGCATGCCGCCCCGACGCCACAATGCACCGCCGCCGGTAGAACGCCACAAACGCGTCCACACCCTCGATCGGCGGACACCCCGGCCGGTGATACACCACATCAGGCGTGACCAGACCCGCCAGATCACCCCAGTCGCGACGATCGATCACCGCCAGCATCGACGAGACCAACCCCGACCGCTCCGCCACCAGCGCGTCGTCACCCATACACCCATGGAAATCCGCCGGCCACCCCCGGTCAACACACCGCACGTGCTTCTTACACCCCGAAACCGGACCGTAACCCACCTCAACCCATGCGCGCCGCCGTCGACGTCCCGAACCGCTCCGCGACCAGCCGCTTCAAACCGTGCGGGAACCCCGCCTTCGCCGCCACATGCGGCCCCGTCAACCGCAACTGCGCCGCCGCGTCACCCTCCCACGCCGCCACACAGTCCTCCGCCGCCACATTCGCCACCGCCAGGATCGCCCCCGCCGCACCCAACAGCCCCGCCGTCGCCACCAGCGCCGACGAACCCACGTACACCGCACCGTCCCACTCCGACAACAACCGCAACAACCGCTCCGCATCGCCCGTGGAATCCTTCACCCCGGCCACCGGCAACGACGGCAACACCTCCACCGGCACCGCACCACCGGCCACCATCGGGAAGTGATACGCCAGCACCGGCCGCCCATCCGCCGCCGACGCCACCCGCTCGTAGAACACCCGCAGGTCACCGGCCCGCCGCGGCGGCGCCACCAGCACCGCATCCGCACCCACCGCCACCGACGCCGCCGCCAGCTCCGCCGCCGGACCGGCCCACGCACCACCCGCACCGGCGATCACCGGCACCCCGGGACACGCCTGCCGCACCGCCGACACCAACGCCACCCGCTCACCGTCACTGAGCGCGTCCGCCTCACCCGTCGACCCGGCGACCAGGACCGCACGTACCCCTGAGGCCACCAATCGCTCAGCGTGCCGCGCCGTCGCCACGACATCCACCGAACCGTCCTCCGCGAACAGCGTCACCAACGCCACCGCGACACCCCGCCACAACGGCTTCCGCTCCTGAGTCATACCCGAACCCTAAGCTGGAACCCGGGTGCGCAGGCCGTCGGCGTGCCAGCGCACCCACCCAACCCATGAAAAGCGCCGCCGACCAGGGACCGGGGGGCGGGGGCCGGCGGAAGGGGGGGGCGCCCCCCGGCGGCGGGGGGCCTCGGCCACCCCCCGCAACGGGGCCCGCGCACGGCCCCCTGGCTCACG
>NZ_JBFAPO010000038.1:81983-115535 GCF_040676755.1 Dactylosporangium sp. NPDC049525
ACGCCCCCCGCGGGGCGGCCCGGCGGCCGGCCCCCCCCCCCCCCCACCAACCCCACACCCCCCCCCCCCGCCCGGCCCGGGGGCGGCCCCCCACGTCTCATGAGGGGCGAGCACCCCGGCGGCGTGGGCCATCGGCCACCCACCGCATCGTGACCCGCTCACGGCCGCCTGTCTCACGCGCCACCCACTGCGCCCTCAACAGCACGGTCGTCCCGAGCGCACCACCACGAACACCGGACATCGTCGTCTCCAACCGTCGTCACCAGGTCACCTACACCCAGCAACCACGGCGCGCTCAACGCCCGGCGTTCACACCTGCACGAAAACCGACAAGCGTGCGGCGTACCTACACCGTCACGTCGACGTGCTCCACGGCGCTCACGTCCGCCGCCTTCGGGGTGTCCTCCGGCTGCGCGGCGGTCCGCGACGCGGCGAACGCCATGATGAACGACCACGGCGGCATCCCGCCGACGTTCGTCACCGCACCCGTCGGAGACAGGTGATAGCCCGTCAGTCCTGAAATGGCCGCCCGGTCCCCGGGCGTCAGCTGGCTGAGCACCTGCTGCGACCCTGGCAGCCCACCCTTCGGCGGCGGTGCGACCGGCTCGACGGCCGACGGGTTCGTCGCCTTGCTCTGCACAGCGGCGTGCGTGGCTGACGACAACTGTCGAATCTCCATGGGTGCCTCCCGAAGCGTCCGTGCTCCAAGCTGATCCTCACGTACATCACAGCATTTCCGCAGGTGAACGCGATGCCCGGTGGCTGAAGCGACATGTCTGACCGAACGGCTGACGCGATTCCCAGCAGTGCCGGACCGCCCCGCCCGTCTCGCCCTCCCCTGTCGTAGACAGGGGTTTTAAGGCGTGCCGTCAGGCACGTCGTCTAAGGCGTCCTAGGATGCTAGGATTAGATGGTGGAAGCGCAGGTGGCACCGGACGAGCAGACAACCCTGCAGGCACTCCAGGAAACGCGGCCTGAGCTGGCCCACGCCTTCACGCTGGCGTTGCCACAGGCGCGCACCGGCGTGCTGCGACGCCTGTGGGGCGCCCTGTGGCGGGAGGGCGTCATCGACCCGCTCCGCCTCGGCACGCCCGCGCCGACGCTGTTCGGCGCGGTGCCGGCCACGGTCGTCGCCGACGGGGTCGCGCACACACACCCCGCCCGGCTCCTGGCCGCGCTGCGCCCCACCGGGCACGCCGACCGGCTCGTGCGGGAGCTGGACAACAGCGTCGCCAACCTCGCCCTGGCCCTCGCCGCCGCAGACCTCACCGCAGCGAGCCTCACCACGGCGGCCTACCGCGACCTCGCCGCGCTGGAGCAGTCCATCGTGGACGGCCACCCGCTGCACCCCTGCTGCCGCACCAGGATCGGGATGAGCACCGCCGACGTCCTGGCGTATGCGCCGGAGCACCACCCGACCGTCCGGCTCCGCATCGTCGAGGTCGACCCGGCACGGTGGCGCACCGGTGGCACGCCCCGCCCGCCGCTGCTGCCCGTGCACCCCTGGCAGCTGGAGCGGGCCCTGGCCACCGGCCTCGTCCGCGACACCGGCCGTGACCTGCCCGCCCGGCCGCTCATGTCGCTGCGGACCCTCGCCCCGCTCGACACCCCCGGGCAGCACCTCAAGACCGCCGTCGAGGTCCAGATGACCAGCGCCGTGCGGACCCTGTCCGCGGCCGCCGTGCACAACGGACCCCTCGCCTCCGACCTCGTCGCCACCCTCGCCGCCCGCACCCGCGGCCTGCGCGTGCTGCGCGAGACGACCGCGGCCACGGTCCTGGACGCGCACGGCGACCCGCAACGCGCCCTCGGCGCCGTCTGGCGGCAGGCACCACCCACCGGCGCGTTCGTCCTGCCCCTCGCGCTCCTGCCGCACCGGCCCGACCTGCTCACCCCGGCGTTCTTCGCCCAGCTCGTCCGGCTGCTCCTGCCGGCCTTGTTCGACCTGCTCCGCGACGGCGTCGCCCTCGAGGCCCACGGGCAGAACACGCTCGTGGAGCTCCGCGACGGCCGGCCGCACACGATCTGGTATCGGGACCTCGGCGGCCTGCACGTCCACCCGGGGCGGCTCGCCCGCGCCGGGCTGCCGATGCCGCCACTCATCGGCGCGCTGCCCACCGACGACGAGGACGAGCTGCGCACCAAGCTGTTCGCCGCCGCGCTGTCCACCGTGCTCACCGAGCTCGTCCACGCCCTGGGCGACCGGCACGCCGGCGCCGCCTGGGACGTCGTCGCCGGCACCGTCCGCGACACCGTCACCGACACCGACGACCGCAAGGCGTGCCTCGCCGACACGTGGCCGCTGAAGGCGACGACCGCGATGCGGCTCGCCGACGACCCCCTGCAGGACCTGTGGTGCCACATCCCCAACCCGCTGCGCTGACCGGGCGGGTTCCCGCGCTCAGCGCCAGTCGGGGTGTTCGCCGGTGTCGACCAGCTTCCAGTCGTTGTTCTCATACAGCACGTTGTCGTAGTAGAAGACCGTCGGCGGCATCAGGTCCTGCGCGGTGAAGGCGGCCCGGGCCGCCGCGTGCAGCGACGCCGGCCGCACCCCCCACCGGTCCTCGGCCAGCGCCGCCACGTAGGACAGCGCGTGGTGACCCATGAAGCTGTCGTAGGTGAGGCTGAAGACCTCGTCCGCGGCCATCGGCACATCCCGCGGGATGACGTTCGCCGGGGGCAGCGGCCCGGTCAGGCCCAGGCCGGCACGCTGCGCCGCGTCGACGTAGATCGCGCAGTCGCGGTACAGGATCCGGGTCTCGCGCCGCTGCACGTCGAAGGCGAACAGCGTGTTCTGCCCGTGCGTCTCCAACGGGCAGCCGGTGGCGCGGGCCACCGACGACCACAGCCGCACCATCGGCACCACGACCCGCTGCGCCACGAACGACGTCGGGTCCTCGCCGAACGCACCGACCAGCTGCTCCAGCAGCGTCGGGTCGGACGGGTGGCGCAGGTCGCGGCCGTAGAGGGCGAACAGCGGCACCGTCCACGCCGGCGCCGCGTCCAAGGGGCGGGCGGCGCGCAGCAGGAACCCCCACGCGTCCTCACCGGACCCGAACCAGCCGCCGCCGACCTCCGGCAGCACCGGCGCCCCGACGCGCACCAGCTCGTCGGACACCCACAGCTGCAACTCGATCACCGGTTTGCGCAGCCGGCGGGTGAAGCGCGACAGGCGCCGCGGGTAGTGCAGCTTCACGAAGTGCGGCTCGACCGGCGTACCGTCGATCGCGGTGACGAACACGGTGCGGGCGTTCGCCGACGGCACCGCCGTCAGGACCGGGCCGGGCGGCGAGGCGAGCAGCACGTCGCGGCCGACCAGGTCCGGGGCGTCCAGGGCGTTCGGATGGACCGGCACCAGCCCCTGATACAGCGCCGGCAGCGACGACGTGACACCGGGCGCGGTCACGTGCACGCTGCCAGGGACCTGAAAGGTCGGTAGCTGGAACGTCGCCGTGCCCCGCTGCGGGTGATAGGCGTCGTCGATGTCGAGGTCACCGGCGTAGGGGCTGTACGTCCGGGTCCCGACGCCGAGATACCGTTCCGCGTATTGCCACAGGGCGATCGGGTCGCTGGAGTCGAACTGCATCGCGGGCAAGCGTACCGGTGCAAGGACTGGAGTCGACTGGTGGTTCCCCCGCACGTGGCCGCCGCCATACAGGCCGCCGACCGGCCCGTCTGCGTGTACGTCTACGACCGGGCGGTGCTGCACGCCAACGTCGCCGCCCTGCGCGCCGCGCTGCCCGCCGGGACCCGGATCGCGTACGCGATGAAGGCCAACGGCGCCGACCGGGTCCTCGCCGCGCTGCTCACCCACGTCGACGGCCTCGAGGTCGCCTCCGGCGGGGAACTCGCCGCCGCGGTCGCCGCCGGGTCGCCGTTCACGCTGTTCAGCGGCCCTGCCAAGACCGACGCCGACCTGCGCGCGGCCGTCGCCGCCGGGGCCGTCGTCAACGTCGAAAGCCTGCACGAGTTGCGGCGGCTCACGGTGTACGGGGGTGCGCGGGTCTGTCTGCGGGTCAACCGGACGCACCCGGCGCTGCCGGGGACGCATGCGATGGCGGGGGTGGCGACCCAGTTCGGGATCGACGAGGCGCAGCTGGGCGACGCGGTCGGCATCGCCCGCGCCGGTGGCCTCGACATCGCCGGGTTCCACCTGCACGCGGTGTCCAACAACCTCGACGCGGTCGCGCACGCCGGCTACGTGCGGGCCTCGGTCGCCTGGGCCGCCGAGGCCGCCGCCCGGTGGGACGTGCCGGCGCCGATCATCAACGTCGGCGGCGGGTTCGGCGTCGACATCGCCGGCGACGGCCGGTTCGACCTCGACGCGTTCGCCGCCGCCCTGAGTGATCTTGCTCTCCCGGACGGGGCGTCGCTGGTCGTGGAGCCGGGCCGGTTCGTCGCCGCGGCCGCCGGCTGGTACGCCGCCGAGGTCCTCGACGTCAAGCAGACCCACGGCCGGTGGTTCGTCGTCGTGCGCGGCGGTACCCATCACTTCCGGCTGCCGGCGTCCTGGGGGTACAGCCACCCGTTCACGGTCCTGCCCGTCGACGCGTGGCCCTACCCGTTCGAACGGCCCCAGGTGACCGGAGCGGTCGTCGACGTCGCCGGGGAGCAGTGCAACCCGCGGGACATCCTCGCCCGCGACGCGCCGGTCGCCTCGGTGCGCGCCGGGGACGTGCTCGTGTTCGCCAACACCGGCGCCTACGGGTGGGAGGTCGCGCACCACGACTTCCTGCGCCACGCCCACCCACAGTTCATGATCGTGTGACGGGTCCGCTCACGAGCGCGGGCCGGCGAACTGGGAGCGGACCGCGCGCAGCGCCTGCCGGCGGGCGTCGCCCTTGAGCGTGTCGACATACAGCACACCGTCGAGGTGGTCGGTCTCGTGCTGCAACGCCCGGGCAAGCAGGCCGCTGCCGGACACCGTCACCGGCTCGCCGTGCTCGTCGAACCCGGTCGCGGTCGCGTACATCGCCCGCGGCGTCGGGAACCACAGGCCGGGGATCGACAGGCAGCCCTCCTCGCCGTCCTGGGCGCCCTCCACGGCCGTGACCGTCGGGTTGACCAGGTAGCCGACCTGCTTGTCCGCCGCATACGAGAACACCCGCAGGCCCACCCCGATCTGCGGCGCCGCGACCCCGGCGCGGCCGGGCTCACCGGTCACCGTGTCCAGCAGGTCCCGCACCAGCGCCCGCAGCTCGGCATCGAACGAGGTCACGGTCTCGCAGGGGGTGCGCAGCACCGGGTCGCCGAGCACTCGGATGGGTCGGATCGTCACACGTCACAGCGTACTTCGGGGCGACGTGAACCCCTGTTGACGAGGGCCTAAACTATGCCGACTTCCCACCCCCGGAGGCACACCCATGGCCTACCAGGCCGACAGGGCGGACGTGCGGTCACACCGCAGAGGCCCAGCTCAGCGCAGATCACGGCGCCTGGCGTTGATCATCGGCGCGGTCGTCGTCGTGCTCGTCGGCGGCGGCGCCGCCTACGGCGTCACCCGGCTCGTCAAAGCTTCCTGTAACGGCACCGTCACCGCGAAGATCGTCGCGTCGCCGGGCACCGCGCCCCTGCTGCAGTCCCTCGCCAAATCGTGGACGGACAGCAATCCCACCGTCGCGGGGCGTTGCGCCCGCGTCGAGGTCGCCGGCCGGGAGACCGCCTCGATGGCGCAGGCCCTCGGCACCGACTGGGACGCCAAGGCCGGCTCCCCGCCCGACGTGTGGGTGCCGGACTCCTCCGCCTGGGTGCGCCGCGCCTCGACCGCGGCGATCGCCGAGCGGATGATGCCGGACCTGCAGCCGATGCTGGCCCGCACCCCGTCGGTCCTGGCGATGCCGAAACCGATGGCGGAGGCCCTCGGCTGGCCCGGCGGCGAGTTGTCCTGGCAGGACGTCATCAACAAGGTCGCCGCCGACCCGCAGGGCTGGGCGAAGTACGGCAAGGGCGACTGGGGACCGTTCAAGTTCGGGATGAGCGACCCGCTGCAGTCCACCGCGGGCCTGCTCGCCCTGATGGCGATCCTCGACGGCAACGACGACGGCGAGGTCACCGCCGAGGAACAGGCGACCCTCGCCAAGCTCAAGCAGGAACGCGCCGTCTACACCAACACCACCGCGCAGCTGCTGGACGACCTCGGCAAGGCCGACGACCAGGACGCGACCAAGGCGCTGCAGTACATCTCCGCGTTCCCCGCCCTCGAACAGGACGTCCTGGCGTACAACAAGACCAACCCGAAGGTCCCGCTCGTCGCGGTGTACCCGTCCAACGGCAGCGCCGACGCCGACAACCCGTACCTCATCCTCGACGCACCGTGGGCCGAGAAGGACAAACAGGACGCCGCGAAGAGCTTCCTCGCGTACCTGCGCGGCCCCGCGGGGCGCAAGGTGTTCCTGGATGCCGGGTTCCGCGACCCGAACCGCGACGCCGGCGCCCCCATCACCGGCAACACCGCGTTCAGCGCGAAGATCAAGACGGTGCCGCGGGCGGTGCTGCTGCCCGAGTCGGTGAAGCAGTCGATGGACTCGTGGACGGCGCTGACCCGCCCCACCAACGTCCTGCTCGTGCTCGACATCTCCGGCTCCATGGCCGAGCAGGTCCCCGGCACCGGCCGCAACCGCATGCAACTGGCGAAGGACGCCGCCCGCGAGGCCGTGCAGCTCTTCGACGGCGACGTCGACGCCGGCCTGTGGGTCTTCTCCACCCGGCAGAACGGCCAGCAGGACTACAAGCAGCTGATCCCGATCGGCCGCGTCGGCGACCAGGTCAACGGCAAACTCCGCCGCGAGCAGATGGTCACCGCGATCGACAAGCTCGCCCCGGTCGGTGACACCGGCCTGTACGACACCGCCGCCGCGGCCCAGCAGGCCGTCGTCGACGCGTACAAGCCCGGCGCCACCAACCTGGTCGTGCTCATGACCGACGGCAAGAACGACGACCCCACCGGCGGGCTCACCCTCGACCAGCTGCGGCCCAAGCTCGAGGCGAACGCCGCCAGCGACAAGAAGGTCCCGATCGTCACGGTCGGATACGGCAACGACGCGGACTTCACGTCCCTGCAGGAGATCTCCCGCGTCAGCGGCGGCGCCCTGTACACGTCGAAGACCGCGTTCGACATCAACGAGGTGCTGCTGACCGCCATCTTCGGCAAGGTCTGAGACCTGCCCTTGCCTGGCCTGACCCGCCCTGGTCGCCGGCCCTCGCGGGTCAGGCGGCCAGGGCGGTCTTGATCGGGGCGGTCTTCGCCGCGGCCTCGGCGACCTCGGCGGCCGGGTCGCTGTCCCAGACGATGCCGCCACCCGCCCACACGTGCGCCAGGCCGTCGGCGACCGCGACGGTGCGGATCGTCAGGCCCAGGTCGACGTGCAGCCGCCCGTCGGGGCCGTGGCCGATCCAGCCCGCGGCGCCCATGCTCGGGCCGCGACCGACCGGCTCCAGGGCGCCGACCACGTCGATCGCGGCGAGCTTCGGCGCGCCGGTCACCGAACCGCCCGGCCACACCGCACCCAGCAGCTCGGCGAGGCCGACACCCGGGGCGAGCTCGGCGCTGACCGTCGACTCGGCCTGCCACAGGTGCGACCAGCGGCGGATCGCGAAGAGCTCCTCGACCCGCACGGTGCCGGTGCGCGCCACCCGGCCCAGGTCGTTGCGTTCCAGGTCGACGATCATGATGTGCTCGGCGCGTTCCTTCGCCGAGGCGAGCAGCTCGGCGCGGCCCTGCGCGGTCGCCGGGCGGGTGCCCTTGATCGGGCGGGTCACCGCCCGGCCGTCGGTGACCTCGACGAGCGTCTCAGGCGACGCGCACGCGACCCACCAGGACGCGGCGTCCCCGATACCGCCGCCGGACAGCACACCGCCGTACCGGGCGCCTGGGAGCGCCGCGACGCGGGCCAGGGCGGTGCGCGGGTCGCCGGTGAACGGGGCGCTCGCGTGGCCGACGACGTTGGCCTGGTACACGTCGCCGCGGGCGATCGCCTCCCGCACCGCGGAGACCGCGGCGGCGTGCTCGGCGGTGCTCCAGCTCGGCGTCCACAGCCCGGCCCGCCCCACGGGCGCCGGACGGGCCGGGGACACCGGCGGCACGGTCGGCGGCGTGTGCCCGTAGACGACCGCCACGAGGTCCGGCACGCCCGGCGCCGGCGACGCCACGGCCGACGGCGGCGCGAGGAGCACCGCCGCGCCGCACACCGTGTCCGTCACCGTCCGTGATCGCGACAGATCGTTGACGGGAAGTCCGGCCGCCGACAGGAACGCCGACAACATCGACAGCGGGTCACCCCCGTCGCGGGAATGCCACTCGAGCCGGGAACGCTCCCATAGATGTGGGGTGCACGACGACGCCAACCCGGGTGGGTGAAGATCCACCGACCCGGGCCGATACCCGACGACCGGTCCTAATGTGCTCATACGAATGGCGGATTATCCCCAAGTTGTGCCGTCACGTGTCCGGAAATGTGTCGTTGGCCGTAGTAGCGTGCATCACTGGTCATGTGAACAACCACACAGGCCTCAACTGAACCTCTCAATCGGAGACCCCCGATGCTCTGCCAGCACCAACCATCCTGTCCCTCAGCCGCCGACTTGGACCACGAAGCCGCCAGGATCATGGCCGCGCACCCCGAACAAGGGTGGAGCCTCCTGTGCAACGGCGTGATCGTCTTCGAGGACACCGGGGAGCTTCTTCCCGACTGCAGCGTGATCGAACCGCACCGCGGCCCGGCCATGCACGTCCTGGTCCGAGCCGCCTAAATCATCACGCTCCGTAATCAGTTACTCCTCGTAGGCTGACGCCGGCGGGCACGAGCAGACCAGATTCCGGTCTCCGTAGCTGTCGTCGATCCGCCGCACCGGTGGCCAGTACTTCGCCACTGAAACGCCGGCCGGGTAGGCCGCCACCGACCTCGGGTAGGCGTGCGACCACTCGTCGGCGGTCACCACCGCAGCCGTGTGCGGCGCATTGCCCAACGGGTTGTCCCCAGCGGGCCACTCCGCCGCCGCGACCCGGTCGATCTCCGCACGGATCGCGATCATCGCGTCACAGAACCGGTCCAGCTCCGCCAGGTCCTCGCTCTCGGTCGGCTCCACCATCAGCGTGCCGGACACCGGGAACGACATCGTCGGGGCGTGGAAGCCGTAGTCGATGAGCCGCTTCGCGACATCCGCGACACTCACCCCGGTCGCCTTCGTGATCGTCCGCAGGTCCAGGATGCACTCGTGCGCGACCAGGCCCTCGCTGCCGCTGTACAGCACCGGGTAGTGCTCCCGCAGCCGCGCCGCCACGTAGTTCGCCGCGAGCACCGCCGTCGCCGTCGCCTTCGCCAGCCCGTCCGGGCCCATCAGCCGCAGATACGCCCACGGGATCGGCAGGATCCCCGCCGAACCCCACGGCGCCGCCGACACCGGACCGACCGGGGCCGTCGTGCCCTCCTGGTCGAACACCGGGTGCGACGGCAGGAACTGCGCCAGGTGCGCGCGGACCGCCACCGGACCGACGCCCGGGCCGCCACCGCCGTGCGGGATGCAGAACGTCTTATGCAGGTTCAGGTGCGACACGTCCGCCCCGAACTGCCCCGGCTTGGCGTAACCGAGCAGCGCGTTGAGGTTCGCACCGTCGACATACACCTGGCCACCGGCCTCGTGCACCTTGGCGCACAGGTCGGCGATGCCGGTCTCATACACCCCGTGCGTCGACGGATACGTGACCATGATGGCCGCCAGCCGGTCCCGGTGCAGGTCGATCTTCGCCTCGAGGTCACCGAGGTCCACGTTGCCCAGCTCGTCACACGCCACGACCGCGACCCGCATGCCGGCCATCACGGCGCTGGCGGCGTTGGTGCCGTGCGCGCTGGACGGGATGAGGCACATGTCGCGCTGCAGGTCGCCCCGCGAGTGGTGATACGCCCGGATCGCGAGCAGGCCCGCGAGCTCCCCCTGCGAGCCGGCGTTCGGCTGCAGCGACACCGCGTCGTAGCCGGTCACCTCCGCCAGCCACCGCTCCAGGTCACCAATCAGCCGCCGGTAGCCCTGCGTCTGCGCCGCCGGCGCGAACGGGTGCACGTTGGCGAACTCGGGCCAGGTGATCGGCTCCATCTCCACGGTCGCGTTGAGCTTCATCGTGCACGACCCGAGCGGGATCATCCCCCGGTCCAGCGCGTAGTCCATGTCGGAGAGGCGCTTGAGGTATCGCAGCATCGCCGTCTCCGACCGGTGCGTGCCGAACACCGGGTGGCTCAGGTAGTCACTCGTGCGCCGCAGCTGCGCCGGCACCACGTCGGCGGTGTCCAGCGCGGTCACGTCCACGTGCGCGAGCCCGAACGCGGACAGCACGTCGCGCAGGTGCCCGAACGTCGTGGTCTCGTCACAGGCGATCCCGACCCGGTCCGCGTCCACGTGCCGCAGGTTGATCCCGCGGTCCGCGGCGGCCGCGACGACCTTCGCCGCCTCACCCGGCACCACCGCCGTCACCGTGTCGAAGAACGCCTCGTGCTCCGTGGTCACCCCGCCGGCGCGCAGGCCCGCGGCCAGGCGCACCGCCATGTCGTGGGTCCGCGACGCGATCCCCCGCAGCCCGTCCGGGCCGTGGTACACCGCATACATGCTGGCCGTGACGGCGAGGAGCACCTGTGCGGTGCAGATGTTGCTGGTCGCCTTCTCCCGCCGGATGTGCTGCTCCCGGGTCTGCAGCGCCAGCCGGTAGGCCGGGGCGCCGTCCGCGTCCTTCGACACGCCGACGAGCCGGCCGGGCAGCGTGCGCTCCAGGCCCTTGCGCACCGACATGTAGCCGGCGTGCGGCCCGCCGAAGCCCATCGGCACCCCGAAGCGCTGGGCGCTGCCGACCGCGACGTCGGCGCCGAACGCGCCCGGCTCCCGCAGCAGGCACAGCGCGAGCAGGTCCGCGGCAAACGTGACGATCGCCTGCTTTTCGTGCGCCCGCGCGGTGAGCTGCTCGAAGTCGCGGACCGCGCCGGACGCGCCCGGATACTGCAGGTGGATGCCGAAGAACTCCTCCGGCAGGTCGTCGGCCGCGAGGTCGGCCACGTGGATCGTGATGCCGAGCGGCTCGGCCCTGGTGCGGATCACGGCCAGGGTCTGCGGCAGCACGTCGGCGTCGACGACATACACGTCGGCCTTCACCTTCGACGACCGGCGCGCGAGGGTCATCGCCTCGGCGGCGGCGGTCGCCTCGTCCAGCAGTGACGCCCCGGCGACCGGCAGGCCGGTCAGGTCGGCGATCACCGTCTGGAAGTTGAGCAGCGCCTCGAGGCGCCCCTGGCTGATCTCCGGCTGGTACGGCGTGTAGGCCGTGTACCACGAAGGGTCTTCCAGCACGTTGCGCATGATCACCGGCGGGGTGTGGGTGCCGTAATACCCCACGCCGATCATGCTGACCAGCGTCCGGTTTGCCGAAGCGAGGGCCCGCAGCTCCCCCAGCACCTCGGCCTCGGACGCGGCGGGAGGCAGCGCCAGGGGCTGGTGCCAGCGGATCGATCCCGGGATGGCCGCGGTCATCAACGCCTCGACGGAGTCGTAGCCGACGGTCTTGAGCATCCGCGACTGCTCGTCCGGCGACGGTCCGATGTGCCGGCTGGCAAAGTTGGTCATTGGCCACACTCTCTGGATCCGGGGTCGGGGGTCCGCACGTCCCTCCCCCTCTGTCGTGTGGCCTCCAGAGGTGCCAACCCGTCGCGGTCCTTCTGCCTGAGAGGTTCCGGGGAGGATTTGCCCCTTCGGCGCCGTCCTGGCTGCAGACGATCTCTCCCGCGCGGGTATTGCCGGCATGCCCAATCTACCAACTGCCGCGGACTTGACCATGACCGTGCGCCAGTGGCCGCCGCCACAGTCGCTGGTGCGTCCTAGGAAGCTAGGTTATGATTCAGGGACGGCAGCGGGCGGAGTTGGCCTCCACCATCAGCAGCGACCCGTCCACCGCCTCGAAGTCCTTGCCGGTGAGGCCCTTCAACGCGTTGAGCTGCTCGTTGTTCCACT
Source organism: Dactylosporangium sp. NPDC049525 (assembly GCF_040676755.1). Classification (NCBI taxonomy): domain Bacteria; kingdom Bacillati; phylum Actinomycetota; class Actinomycetes; order Micromonosporales; family Micromonosporaceae; genus Dactylosporangium; species Dactylosporangium sp. NPDC049525. The sequence goes on from NZ_JBFAPO010000038.1 coordinate 93,969, forward strand.
TGTCGTCCTGGGTGCCGGAGAAGAACCACGGCGAGCCATTGTCGGCGAGGATCGCGCCGTATTGCTTGAGCGCCTGCGCCACCGCGCGGGCCTGGGGAGGAAACTTGGAGATGTCCACCGACGCCTTCAGGCGGAAACGGGCGCCCATCGGGGGCAGCGCCGCGTCGGTCGAGGACGACGCCGCGTGGCGGGCCGGCCACACGTAGGCCTTCTTCGTGCGGGGCGCGGTGAAGCGGATGGCGTGGTCGATCCGGCCGGCCGTGGCCTCGTCGGCCCGCGGCAGCCCGGCGAGGATCGACAGGCCCGCGGCGTCCGCCGACGTCCAGCCGGTCTTGCGCAGGTCGTTGCGGCGCAGGTCGTAGACGGCGCCCGAGCCGGCCTTCCAGGAGCCGTCGCCGTTCTGGTGGGCGTCGAAGAGCTCGTAGGCCTTGCAGGCGGCGGTGTCGTGGACGATGACGTGCCGGTCGCCGTCGGCGTTCGGGCCGCCCTCGATCCGGGCGTTGCGCGGGATCGGGTAGGGGCCCTTGTCGCTCTCGTCGGCGTAGTCGAAGGTGACCTTGACCGTGGCCTGGCCGGCGCCGACCGTCGTGACCGGGATGCCGAACGGCGCACCGTCGATGAGGCCCGCGCCGAAGTCGGGGTGGGCGTGCGCGGCGGCGCCGATGCTGTTGACCCAGGCGGCCGAGTCACGGTGGACCGGCAGCTTCGACACGTCGGCGTGCCAGACGTTGTCGGCGGGGAAGATCGTGCAACCGGCCGGCGCCGCGACGGACGGCGACCCTGATGCCGCCCCCGACGGCTGCTGGCCGGCGGACCCCAGGGCCGCGGCGCCCGGCTGCGAGGCCGACGAGCCCGCGGCCGGGGTGGCGTCACCGGCGCCACCGGACGAGCTGCAACCACTCACGCTCGCGGTCATCGCGAACGCCACCATGACCGCCAGCGCGGCATTGCGCCTCATGATCCTCCTCGGGTCGGTCCCCGATCCTCACGGACCAGTCGGCACCATACCCGGACCCGCTGTCCGACGGCCGCTGCCCCCGAGCCGACCCCGAGCCGACCGCGGGCCGGCCGCGGCCCGGCACGTATGCTGCGGCGCGGCGAAGCCGTAGCGCAGAGGTCGTCGCGCCATGGCTGCACACAGGAGGACGCCGGTTCGAATCCGGTCGGCTTCGCCGCCTCGCAACGGGGATGGAGGCACGCTGATGGGCGCTGCGGGCGACTGGCCGGTGATCCGCCGGTACGCGGTGCCCGAGTGGATGATCGCCGAGTGCGCCGAGGCCCGGGAACGCGGCGACTGGCGGGCGGCGTGCGCGGCGGCCCGGGTCACCGTCGCGTTCGACGACGCGGGACCCGTCGCGGACCTGCTCGCCGGGTTCGCACCCGACCTGCTGCGCTGGCACCTGCCGCGGGCGATGGACGGGACCGGGGCGCTGGCCACCGGCATGCGCTACGTGCTGGCGCCCGACGGGCCGGTCACCGCCGACACCATGGTCCTCGGCGTCCGGTCGCCGGTCTGGGAGTCCAGCTCGCAGCGGCTCACCCTGCACGCCGTGCGGGCCGGCGACATCGCCGAGGGGCCGGCCTTCCCGCTGCCGGCGCACCTGTGGGACGCCCGCCGCGCGGGCGAGCTGCGCGAGGCGACGCAATCCGCCGCGGTCCCGCCGCCCGCCGGCGACCCGCGCACTGCTGCACCGCCCGGCGACCCGCAGCCGATCACGCACGCCGGCGATCCATGGCCGGTCGATCAGGCCGGCGAACCGTGGCCGGTCGATCAGGCCGCTGATCTCTGGCCGGACGAGGAGTTCGACGACGACGGGCTCGCGGAAGACGACGGGCTCGCGGAAATCGAGCGGGCCTTCCGGGCGGCCGGATGGTTGATCGACCCGGAGGCCGGCAACTGGTCACCGTGGGGGATCGACCTGCTGCGCGGCATGGATCCGCAGGTCGCCGCCCGCGAGCTGCGGCGCCTCACCGCCCAGTTCGGCCGCCGGACCTGGGAGCTGCGCGGCGTCCTGTCCTGGCAACGGTTCCGGAAACCCCCGATGCAGCTGTGCCTCGAGGCGGCAGGGGCGCACAACCAGATCACCCGGCGGCCGGCCGGGTCGACGCGGCAGGGCCCGGTCCGCGCCGGCCTCTGCCTGCATCCGGCGCTGCTGCGCCCCCCGGTCGACCTGGACCTGGTCCGGCACGGCTGGATCGGCGTCGAGCAGCTGCACCCGCTGGTCCGGGCCGCCCTGTTCCCCGATGTGCGGCCCGCCGGGCCCCGGCCGGTCCAGGACGTCGTGCCCGCCGGTTTCGCCGCCGGCGAGCGGATCCGGGTCCGGTGCGGCGGGGAATGGCACTGGATCGGCCTGCGGGGCGGGCGACTCGAACTGCTCCACCACACCGACGCCGAGCGGCGACGCGAGCATGCGCTTCGCGCCTTCGGCGGCGCGATCGCCGGCTGCTTCGCGGCCGAGTCCGCGTGGCACGCCGGCGACGGTGCCACCCCGAGACGCCTGCGGGACTACCGGCGTGACCTGTGGCGGCGGATGGAGCACGGCGGCGCCCGGGTGGTGCTGGCGCTGCTCGACGCGGGCATGGACCCGCACATCCGCGACGGCCTGGGCCGGACCCTGCTGCACAGGGCGCACCAGTTCGAGCCCGAGCTGCTGCCCCGGCTGCTCGCGGAAGGCCTCGACGTGAACGCCGTCGACCGGCGCGGCTACACCCCGATGTGCGAGGCCCTGGGCCATTCGGCGCCGCCCGGTCTGATCATGGCCCTGAACGACGCCGGCGCGCTCCCCCAGCTGTCCTTTCCAGACGGGCGGACCCGGCTCGAAACAGGGCAGGAAAACGCCGAAGCCGGCCAGCTGCGGGGCTGACCGGCTTCGGGTGATGCTGGAGCTCAGTTGGACGCGACGCCGAGCTCGCCCGCGCCGCCACCGGTGTGCAGCTCGGTGGCAGAGGCGAACGACGTGTCCAGCTGGTGCTGGAGGGCGTCGAGCTGGCCGAACTCCGACGCGTGCGAGGACTCGGAGCCCTCGGCGGCGAAGATGTGGTCGGCCTCGGCCTCGTTGTGGTCGTACGACGTGAAGTCCGACTCCTCGTAGTGCTCGCCCGACGGGTTCGAGTACTCCACGTGGTGGCCCTGGTCGAAGCTGGTGGACTCGGCCGAGGCGTGGTCCTGCTCGTAGACGCCGAACTGCGAGTTGTAGTCGTTCTCGCTGCCCTCGACCTGGTGGAGCTGGTCCAGCGACTCGTGCTCCTGACCCGCCTCGACGTGGCCGTAGTCGGCGCCGGTGTCGAAGTCGCTCATGGGAGATCCCCCTCAGTTGCTAACACTTGGTGACATCATCGACGGTACGGGCTGTCCAGCAGGGCGGAATCCTCCGAACGTGCCACCGTGACAGGCTGGTCGAACCGTCCGGTATGTGATCGCGTGGGGCAAGCGCGGCATCGACCCCGGTGGGTGATCATGCCGTGACGATGCATCGATGTCCGGCGGGGGCGTTCATCCGGACGTGGCGACCGCCGCGACACGTTCGAGGGCGCCCAGCGCCGCGGTCGTGGCCGCGGTGGAGGCGGGCAGCAGCGGCAGCCGCACCGACGGGGTCGGGATCCGGCCGGCCGCGTGCAGGACGGCCTTGACCACGGCCGGGTTCGGCTCGGCGAACAGCGCCGACGACACCGCCGCGAGGCCCAGACCCGCGCGCCGGCCGGTGACCGCGTCGCCGTCGCGCCACGCCTGGTGCAGGGCCACGAACGCACTGGTCGCCACGTGCGCGGAGGCCAGGATGCCGCCGGCGGCGCCGAGCGCGAGCAGCGGCGCGATGATCGCGTCGTCGCCGCCGAGCACCGCGAACCCGGACGGCAGCCCGGCCAACAGTGCGACCGTGTCGCCGCTGATCGCGCCGTCGGACAGCTTCATCCCCACCACGTTCGGGATCGCCGCGATCTCCAGCAGGGTCGCCACGTCCAGGGGTTGGCCGGTCCGGTACGGCACGTGGTACACCACGACCGGCACCGGCGACGCGGCCGCGACGGCACGCAGGTGCGCGAGCACCCCCGCCGCGCCCGGCCGCGTGTAGGGCGGCACGACCACCATCGCCACGTCGCCCCGCACGGCGCGCACCGCGGTCACCGACCCGGCGGTCGAGTTGCCGCCGACGCCGACCAGCAGCGGCACCCCGTGCCGCGCGCAGACCGCCCGGCAGGTGTCCACGACCGCGGCCCGCTCGGCCTCGCTCAGCGTCGCCGGCTCACCGGTCGTGCCCAGCGCGACCAGCCCCGCCGCCCCCTCGTCGAGGACCCGCCCGGCCAGCGACGACAGCGCGTCCAGGGCGACCGACCCGTCGTCGTCGAACGGCGTCACCAGCGGCACGAAGATCCCCGAAAGCTCCATGCGTCCAGGGTCGCGCCGGCCGAGCGGAAGGTCCAGTTCACATTCGCACGGGCGAGCATAAGCTGACCTGATGCTCGACGTCCGCAAGCTGCGCCTCCTGCGCGACCTCGCCGGCCGCGGCACCATCGCCGCCGTCGCCGCCGCCCACAACTACACCCCGTCGGCGGTGTCGCAGCAGCTCGCCGCCTTGGAACGGGAGGCCGGCACGGCGCTGCTGGCCCGCACCGGCCGCGGCGTCACCCTCACCCCCGCCGGCGCGGTCCTCGCCGCGCACGCCGAGGAGGTCCTCGCCGCCCTGGAACGCGCCACCGCAGCCCTCGCCGCGACCCGCGCCGGCCTGTCCGGGCCGCTGCGCATCGGCGCGTTCCCGACCGCGATGCGGACCCTGCTGCCCGCCGTCCTCGCCGCCCTCGCCCGCGAACACCCGGCCCTGGACCTCGCCGTCGACGAGCTCGACCCGGCGCTGGTCCCGCCCCGGCTGCGCGACGGCACCCTCGACGTCGCGCTCGTGCACGACTACGACCTCGTCCCGATCGCCCCCGACCCGGCCCTGGAGACGTCACCGCTGCTGGACGAGACGATGTACCTCGCCGCGACCCGCACCCTGGACCTGGCCGCCTGCCGCGACGAACGCTGGATCCTCGCCGGCCCCGGCACCCTGTGCCACACGATGACGGTCCGGGCGTGCGAGGCGGAGGGGTTCCTGCCCCGGGCCCGGCACCACGCCGACGACTTCGTGACCGTGCTGACCCTCGTCGCCGCCGGCCAGGGCGTCGCCGTGGTCCCGGAGCTCGCCCTGCGCCCGCCGTCGGTGCCGGACGGCGTGGTGCTCACCCCGTTGCGAACCAGGCGCAGGACCCGGTTCGCGTACCGGGCCGGGACCGCCGCCCACCCGGCGATCGCCGCGTTCGTCGCCGCGGTCCGCACCGCCGCCTGATCGAACGACTGCCTGATCGAACGACTGCCTGATCGGACGACGCCACGGTGCGGAGCGGGTGCCGGGCGGGAGCGCACCGGCCGGCGTCGTCAGGCCGGCCCCGCCGCTGTCGACGTAGGACGGCGTGACCGCCTTTACCTCGCAGGACCCGGCGCTGCACCTGCTGCGCCGAGCCACCTACGGACCGACCCCCGCGACCGTGGCCGAGCTGCGCGGGATCGGCGTCACCGCCTGGCTGGACCGGCAGCTCAACCCCGCCGCGATCGACGACGCCGCCTGTGATGCGCTGCTCACCCGATACCCGCTGATCGGCCTCGACATCGGCGGCATCCGGGCGAAGGTCACGGCCGGCGCGATGAAGTTCGGCGCGTGGGACGCCATGCAGCAGCTCGGCTCCGCCGCGGTCGCGCGGGCCGCGTGGAGCAGGCGGCAGCTGCTCGAGGTCATGGTCGACGTGTGGTCCAACCACCTCAACGTCACCTGCCCGACCGGCGAGGTGTGGGACAGCCGCGCCGCCTACGACGTGCTGATCCGCACGCACGCCCTCGGCCGGTTCGCCGACCTGCTCAAGGCGACCGCGACCGCCCCGGCGATGCTGTCCTACCTGGACAACCGCACCTCCACGAAGGCGAAGCCGAACGAGAACTACGCCCGCGAGCTCATGGAGCTGCACACCGTCGGGCTGGTCTACACCGAGGCCGACGTGAAGGACGCCGCGCGGCTGCTCACCGGGCTCACCGTCGACAAGACGACCGGCGGGTACAGATTCGACGCCAACCAGCACGCGACCGGCGCCGTCACCATCCTCGGCTGGCGGCACGACAACGCCACCGCCGGCGGCGGCGAGGCGGCGGCCCTGGCGTTCGTGGAGATGCTCGCCCAGCACCCGGCGACCGCGGAGCGCGTGGTGCGCAAGCTGTGCGTCCGCTTCCTCTCCGACGACCCACCGGCCGCTCTGGTCAGCCGGCTGCGGCAGGTGTACCTGCAGCAGAAGTCCGCGATCGGACCGGTCCTGCGCGCGCTGTTCACGTCGCCGGAGTTCGGTGCGTCGGTCGGCGCGAAGGTCCGCACCCCGTTCGAGGACCTCGTCGCGACGGTCCGGGTCCTGGGTCTGCAGCCGGAGGCGAGCGGCGTCGACGGCGTGCGCGGCCTGTACAACTACCTCGTCGACGCCGGACACGCCCCGATGCGGTGGGCGCCGCCGAACGGCTACCCCGACGTCGCGGCGGCCTGGACCGCGCCGTCCGGGCTGCTGGTCCGCTGGAACGCGCACCTCAACCTCGCCGCCGGCTGGTATCCCAAGCAGCTGGTGCGGCCCGCGTCGATGCTCGCGTCGCTGGTGCCGGCGCTGCCCGCCACGCACGGCGCGTTCATCGACGCCCTCGCCGCCCGGCTGGTCGGCACGACCCTGCAACCCGAGCACAGCGCCGCGCTGCTCGGCTTCCTCGGCAAGACCGCGGCGAGCCCGCTGAAGGCAACCGACCCCGCCGCCGCGGGCCGGCTGCCGTACCTCATCGCCCTCATCCTCGACTCGCCCTACTTCCTGGCCAGGTGACCGCAATGACGCTCGTAAACCCGTGCTGTGAACCCGCGACCGGCATGTCCCGCCGTGGGCTGCTCGGGCGGGCCGCCGCCGTCGGCGCCGGCGCCGCGCTCACCGGCCTCGTCGGCGAGGGCCTCGCCACCCGGCTGGCGTTCGCCGGCACCCCGTACACCGGCGACACCGTGGTCGTGCTGTCGCTGCGCGGCGGCTTCGACGGGCTGTCCGCGGTCGTGCCGATCGGCGACCCCGGCTACTACAGCGCCCGCCCCACGGTCGCCGTGCCGAAAGCCTCGGTGATCGCCGGCGACGGGATGTTCGGCCTGCACCCGGCGTTCGCGCCGCTGCTGGCCCGGTGGACGGCCGGCACGTTCGGCGCGGTCCACGCCGTCGGCCAGCCCAACCCGTCCCGCTCGCATTTCCAGGCGATGGAGGAGCTGGAGCGCGCCGCCGCCGGTACGTCCGTGCGCACCGGATGGCTCGACCGGATGCTCGGCGTCGCCGGTGCCACCGCCCCGACCGCCGGGGTGGCGATGGGCGCGACCAGCCCCGCCCGGCTGTTCGCCGGTCCCGGCCCGGACGTGTCGATGGCGTCCGTGGACCGTTTCACCCTCGCCGGCAACGACGCCAAGACGCCGATGGCGGCCACCCTGGCGAAGCTGTTCGACGGTGCCCCCGCCGTGCTCGCCGACCCGGCCCGCGCCGTCAACGCCACCCTCGGCACGGTCGCGGCCCTGGGCGCGTACACGCCGGCCGCGACGTATCCGGCGACCGCGCTCGGCAAGGCGCTGCGCGACGTCGCACGCCTGGTGAAGGCCAACGTCGGGCTGATGGCGGCGACCGTCGACTTCGGCGACTGGGACATGCACGAGGCGCTCGGCACCCCCGTCAAGGGGCAGAAGATGCACGACCACCTCACGGAGTTCGCGCTCGCCCTGGAGGCGTTCGCGGCGGACCTCGGCGCCGCGTTCAACCGGGTCACCCTCGTCACGGTGAGCGAGTTCGGCCGCCGCGTCGCGGAGAACGGCTCCCGCGGCGTCGATCACGGCAACGGCAACGCCATGCTGCTGCTCGGCGGCGGTGTCCGTGGCGGCCGCGTGCACGGCACCTGGCCGGGTCTGGCCCCGGCGAAGCTGACCGCGGGCGACCTGGCCACCACGACGGACTACCGGTCGGTGATCGGGGAGATCCTCCAGCGCCGCTGCGGCCTGGGCTCCCTCGCCGAGGTGTTCCCGAACGTCACGCCGTCCTCGTTCGGCCTGGTCGCGGCCCGCACCTGAACCCCGGACGCAGTGGCGGCGCCCACGGCCACCCGAGGCGGATTGGACCGCGCCGCCGGGCTGGGGCGCGCCTAGCGTCGAAGGCATGGACATCCTTCGGTACAGCGCGTTCACCACGGACCCCAAGGGCGGCAACCCGGCCGGGGTGGTGCTCGACGCCGCCGGCCTCGACGACGCCGCGATGCAGGCCATCGCCGCCGACGTCGGATACTCGGAGACCGCGTTCCTGTTCCACGAGCCGGACCGCGTCGCCGTGCGGTACTTCAGCCCCCTCGCCGAGGTGCCGTTCTGCGGCCACGCGACGATCGCGACCGCCGCCGCGTACGCGGAACGCTTCGGTCTTGGGCCGCTGCGCCTGCAGTCGCAGGTCGGCACGATCGAGGTGGAGACGCGGGTCGGCGTGGACGGGCTGACCGCGACCCTGCGCAGCGTGCCGCCGCACACCGAGCCGATCGGCGCGGGCGCCCTCGAGGCGCTGCTTCGGGCGTTGCGCTGGGACGCCACCGACCTGGACCCGGCGCTGCCGGTGCGGGTGGCGTACGCGGGCGCCCGGCACCCGGTCGTCGCCGCCGGCACCCGGGCCCGGCTCGCGGACCTGGACTACGACGTGCCCGCGCTCACCGCGCTGATGGCCGAGCACGACTGGACCACGATCGACCTGGTGTGGCGGGAGTCGGCGACGGTGTTCCACGCCCGCAACCCGTTCCCGCCCGGCGGGGTCTACGAGGACCCGGCGACCGGTGCGGCGGCCGCCGCGTTCGGCGGGTACCTGCGCGAGCTGGGGCTCGTCGAGGTCCCCGCGACGCTGCGCATCCACCAGGGCCACGACCTCGGCCGGCCCAGCCTCGTCACGGTCGAGCTGGACGCCGACCCGGGCAGCGGCGTGGCCGTGACCGGCACCGCGGTGCCGATCGAATAGGGGTGCGGAAACGCCGGAAGCGTTGGCCGGTGCACCGCGGGGAGGGCTGATCCTGCCGCGGACATCGGCCAACGCTCTACGAGTCGAGGCAGGCGGTGCCTCTGCTCACCAACGGGCGGGTCAGCAGCTCGACGCGAAGCCGATCACGGCGATCGAGTTGCACGACACGTTGATCGGCACCTGCACGGTGGTCGAGCTCTGGTTGCCGTTGCCGAAGCCGACGTTGTAGCCGGTGGTCCAGTTGCCGCCGTTGTTGTTGTACGCGTACGCGCCGCCGCCGCCACCGTTGGTGTCGTTGGAGTTGCCGTACGAGTTGTTGTTGCCGTACGCGTTGCTGTTGGCGCTGTGCTTCTTGTGCTTCTTCTTCTTGTGGCTGGTGGCGTTCGCGTTGCCGTTACCGTTGCCGTTGGAGTTACCGGCACCGCTGTAGCTGCCGCCGCTGCCGTTGTAGGCGTATGCGCCACCGGAGCAGTTGGCATTCGCGAAGCCGACGATCGCCACTGCGTTGCCGCAGATGTTCACCGGAACCTGGACCGTGGTCGAGGTCTGGTTGCCGTTGCCGAACCCGACATTGGGTCCGCTGATCCAGTCGGCATGTGCGGCGGTGCCGGTGAGCGCGAGGCCACCCAAGGACAGCGCGGCGATCTGCACCGACCGGATGAGCCAGCGATTCATGATGACGACCTTTCGACGAGTTTTCGACGGGTGAACGTCCGTCGCGACCCCCACTTAACCCGAAATGCGAGTCCTGGACGGATATTTCACGAAAAACAGTCACGCAATGCACCCGCAGGGTTACGTAATGTAGCGGCGTACGGCGTGGCGCCAACGGGTCAGCGACAACCGCCGATCCTCGCGATACTCGTGCCCATGCGCCCCGTCGCCCGCGGCTCGCGGCCGGCGGGCGCTACGTCGTCAGCGCCTTCACCAAGGTGCCGCATCCGGCATCCGTCGAGTTCACCCTGGCGGACCTGGACGGCCTCGAGGCCGGCGAGGTCTGGGGGCACGACGGGCACGACCCGGGCGAGGTGGCCCTGTCGCTCAAGCAGTTCCGTGAACAGGCCGACGACGCCTGCTGACCCCGGTCAGGAGGTGACGCGGCGTCGGCGGCGCCACACGTACACCAGCACCAACGACACCGCGAGCACCACCGCCACCACGAGGGCCGGGAGCTCGTAGCGGCGCACGAAGGCGTGCACGCGGTCCAGGTTGCCGCCGGCGAAGGCGCCGACCGACACCCACAGCGCGGTCCACAGCGCCCCGCCGATCGCGTCGCGGACCGCGTACTGGCGCCAGGGCAGGGCGATCGCGCCGGCGATGAGGCCGTTGGTCTGGCGCAGGCCGTCGATGAACCGGGCCACGACGACGATGTTGCGGCCGCGGCGGGCGAAGAACTCCTCGGCGCGGGTGAGCCGGGGCTCGGTCAGCCCGACCCGGCGACCCCACCGCAGGATCACCGGGCGACCGGCGCGCCGGCCGAGCCAGAAGCCGAGGTTGTCGCCGGCGACCGCGGCGGCGAAGGTGACGGCGGCGACCAGCGGCAGGCTCATCTGGCCGTGCCCGGCGAGCACCGCGGCGGCCACGACCACGCTCACCGCGGGGGTGGGGATGCCGATCCCCTCCAGCAGCACGAGCAGTGCGAGGGCGGGATAGCCGTAGCGCTCCAGTTGCTCCACGGGACAATCAGATCATGTCGAGTTGGTACGAGTCGCACATCGACCGGCAGATCCGGGAAGCGCAGGAGCAGGGGCAGTTCGACGACCTGCCGGGCGCCGGGAAGCCGTTGCCGGACCGCGGTGAGCTTTATGACGAGGACTGGTGGATCCGCGACCTCGCCCGGCGGGAAGGGCTGCCGGGTGGGGTGCCGCCGACGCTGCGGCTGCGCCGCGAGGTCGAGGACCTGCCGGAGCTGTTGCCGACGCTGCGGACCGAGGAGCGGGTGCGGGCGGTCGTCGCGGACCTGAACCGGCGCATCGAGCTGGCCCGGCGCGGACTCCTGGACGGGCCGGCGACGATCCTGCCGGCGCTGGACGTGGATGCGGTGGTGCGGGACTGGCGAATCGACCGTTGACACGACGGCGTGGCGCCGCTTACGTTCTCCACAACTGTTAGTCAGTCTACCTATTAGTTGGAGGAGGCAGCAAATGCCGCTCGGGGGATCCTCCAAGCTGCTCAAGGCGCTGAACGAGGCGGCCGCGCTCGGGCACCTGCTGGACCACGGGCAGCTCACCCGGGCCGAGCTGCGCTCCCTGACCGGCCTGTCGAAGCCGACGATCTCCGAGGCGATCAAGCGGCTCGCCGACGCCGACCTGGTCGTCGGCGCCGGGCACGAGACCGGCCGGCCCGGCCCCAACGCGGAGGTGTATGCGGTCAACCCCGACGCCGCGTATGCCGTCGCGATGTCGGTGCGTGACGGCGCACCGTCGCTGACCGCGTCGCTGCACGACCTGCGCGGCGCCCAGCGGGCCAGGCTCGCCGTCCCGGTCGACTTCGCCGGCACCGACCCGGTCACCGCGGTCACGGCCACCATCGACGCGCTGTGCGCGGCGGCCGGCGTCGGCCGCGGCCCGGTCGCCCACGTCCAGCTCGCCGTGGCCGGCGCCTTCGACCCCCGGGACCGGGTCATCCACCACGTCGACGTGCCCGGCTGGAGCCGCCGCGGCCTCGTCGACGACCTCGCCGCGGCGGCCGGCGTGCCGGTGGAGGTCGACAACGACGTCAACCTCGCCGCGCTCGCCGAACGCGCCCACGGCGCCGCGCAGGGCCTGCCGGACGCCGACGGGTTCGCGCTGCTGTGGCTCGGCGAGGCCGGCCTCGGCCTGGCCATCGACCTCGGCGGCGGGAAGCTGCTGCGCGGTGCCCGGGGCGGCGCCGGCGAGATCGGCTACATGCCGGTCGCCACTGACCAGAGCACGGGCGGCACGCGGGACTTCCACGACCTGGTCAGCGGCGCGGCCGTGCGGGCCCTGGCGGCGGAGCGGGGCGTGCCGGTCACCGACGCCGCGCTGGTGCGCGAGCTGGCCGGGCGGATCGTGCTCGGCCTCGCCGCGGTCGTCGCGGTCCTCGACCCGTCGCTCGTGGTGCTCGGCGGCGAGATCGGCCGGGCCGGCGGGGCCGCGCTCGGCGAGGCGGTCGCGAAGGCGATGTCGCGGGCGGCACCGCTGGAGACGGAGATCGCGGTGAGCACCGTCGAGGACGACGCTCCCCTGCTGGGCGCCGCGGACGCCGCACTGTCCGCGGTGAGTCAGGCCCTGCTGGACGCCCTGCGGCAGCCGAGCGTGTAGCACCCGGGCCCCCTGTACCGCGGACGTCGGCCGATCTGGCGGCATCGACCGACGTCCGCGTGCTACCACCACCATCCCCCATGCAAATCACGTTGGTCAATACATGCTGTTGACCGGCTACCTCCGCGCGCCCACGCACCCGTTCGTTCCGACCCCCAGGAGGAACCCCTTGCGTCGCATCGTCCCTCTCCTACCACTCCTCGCGGTGGCGTTGCTCGCCACCGCCTGCACCCCCGGGCCGAAGGACAAGCCGATCGCCGACCCCGGCGCCGACGTCTCCGGCACCGTGGAGTTCTGGCACTTCTTCACCGACCGCGAGGCCACCGCGATCGACGGCGTCGTCGCGGACTTCCAGGCGTCCCACCCGAAGATCAAGGTCGTGGTCAAGTCCGGCCAGGACGACTCGAAGATGACCCAGGCGATCGGCGGCGGGCAGGGCCCCGACGTCGGGCTGTCCTACTCCACCGACATCGTCGGGCAGTTCTGCGCCAGTGGCGCGTGGCTGGATCTCGGGCAGTATCTGACCCGGGACAAGGTGAACCTCGACGGCTTCCCCCAGACCGTCAAGGAGTACACCCAGTACAAGAACAAGCGCTGCGCGATGCCGGTCCTCGCCGACGCGTACGGGCTCTACTACAACAAGAAGCTGTTCGCCGAGGCCGGGATCGCCGGCCCGCCGAAGACCCTCGAGGAGTTCACCGACGCGGCGAAGAAGCTCACCAAGCGCTCCGCCGACGGCACCATCCAGACCGCCGGGTTCCTGCCGCTGTGGGGCTTCTACGAGAACGCCCCGTCGCACCTCGGGCCGATGGTCGGCGGGCAGTGGCTCACCGGCGAGGGCAAGTCCGCGATCGGCGGCGACCCCGCCTGGCAGACCCTGCTGAAGTGGCAGAAGGACCTCGTGGACTGGTACGGCTACGACAAGCTGGAAGCCTTCCGCGCCTCCCTCGGCGACGAGTACTCCGACGCGAACGCCTTCCAGAAGGGCCAGGTCGCGATGAACTTCGACGGCGAGTACCGCATCGCGTTCGCCAAGGACCAGTCGCCGGACCTGCAGTTCGGGGTCGCCCCGATGCCGACGTCCACCCCGGACCGCTACGGCTCCGGCTACGTCACCGGCAACGTCATCGGCATCTCCCGCACCGCGAAGAACCCCGAGGCCGCCTGGGAGCTCATCAAGTACCTGACGACCGACACCAAGGCCATCGTCAAGCTCGCCAACACCCTCAAGAACATCCCGTCCACCAAGGAGGCCCTGGCCTCACCGGACCTCAAGCTCGACCCCGAGTTCAAGACGTTCGTGGACATCTTCAACCACCCGAAGACGAGCACCACGCCGCCGTCGTCGGCCGGGCCCGCGTACCAGGAGACGTTCCAGACGTTCTGCGACACGTGGCAGAGCGGCGGCGCCACCGACCTCGGCAAGGGACTGTCCGAGGTGGACAAGCAGGTCAACTCGCTGCTGCAGCTGGGCGGGTAACGTGCACCACAAGCTCCGCCACGCGCTGACCGTCGCCTCGTTCATGGCGCCGGCGACGGTCGGCATCGTGGTCTTCTTCCTGTATCCGCTGCTGTCCGCGGTCTACTTCTCCTTCACGAAGTTCGACCTGCTCAGCACCCCGGAATGGGTCGGGCTGCGCAACTACCGGCACCTGTTCGACGACCCGTTCCTGACCCGCGCCGCGGTCAACACGCTGTGGCTGTGCGCGATCCTCGTCCCGGCCCGGATGCTGGGCGGTCTCGCCACCGCGATGCTGCTCACCTCGGTCAAGCGCGGCGCGGGGATCGTCCGCACGATCTTCTACCTGCCGGCCCTGGCCCCGCCGGTCGCGGCCACCCTCGCCTTCGTGTACCTGCTCAAACCCGGCGTCGGCCCGGTCAACACCGCCCTGGCGCACATCGGCATCGACGGGCCGCTGTGGTTCAACTCCCCCGACTGGTCCAAGCCGTCACTGGTCCTGCTGGGCCTGTGGGGCGTCGGCGACGTCATGGTGCTCTACCTGGCGGCGCTGCTGGACGTGCCGCAGGCGCACCTCGAGGCGGCCCAGATCGACGGGGCCAACGCGTGGCAGCGCTTCCGGCACGTGACGCTGCCGCACATCTCGCCCGTCGTCACGTTCACCGCTGTCATCGGGGTCATCACGACCCTGCAGTACTTCGCACAGGCGGCCGTCGCCGCGTCCGCGGCCAGCGGGCAGGCCACCACCGGCGCCGGGATCTCCTCGACCTTCGGCTACCCGGAGGGCTCCACGTTCACCTACCCGCTGTGGCTGTACGTCGTGGGCTTCCGCTACGGCGCCCTCGGCTACGCCAACGCGATGGCGGTCGTGCTGTTCCTCGTCGCCTTCGCCGTCTCGCTGCTGCTGCTGCGCCGATCCCTGAAGGTGACATGAGCGGGCAGCGCAGCGGCTTGGCCCGCTCATCATGTGACAGGTCGGGTTCAGGCCGACACCGGAGCGCAGCGGAGGTGGCGGCATGAACCGCTGGTTGTTGTGGACGGCCAGGCACAGCCTCACGATCGCGCTGTGCGTCATGTTCGTCGCACCCGTGATCTTCCTGCTGCTGACCTCGCTCATGACCGACTCGCAGGCGCTGACCGCGTCCTACTGGCCGGACCCGTGGCGCTTCGCCAACTACGCCGACGTGTTCAGCAAGACGCCGCTGCCGCGGTACCTGCTCAACACCGTGCTCTACTCGGTCGCGGCAACCGCGTTCATGCTGCTGGCCAGCGTCCCCGCCGCCTACGCCCTGGCGAAGCTGCGCTGGCGGGGGCAGGGCGTGTACCTGGTGGTCATCGTCTGCATGATGATGATCCCGCCGCAGGTGACGACGGTGCCGCTCTACCTGATGTGGGCGAACTGGGGCCTCACCGGCACGCTGTGGCCGCTGGTGCTGCCGATGCTGCTGGGTGACGCGTTCTCGATCTTCCTGCTGCGGCAGTTCCTGCTCACCATCCCGGGTGAATACCTCGACGCGGCCCGTGTCGACGGCTGCGGCGAATGGCGGACCCTGCTGCGCGTGGTGCTGCCGATGGCGCGGCCCGGGATCGCCGCCGCGGCGCTGTTCCAGTTCTTCTACGCCTGGAACGACTACTACGGCCCGCTGCTCTACACCAGCGAGAACGAGCACAACTGGACACTGTCGTTGGGCCTCGCCTCGTTCAAGACGCTGCATCATGTGCAGTGGAACCTCGTCAGCGCCGCCACCATCCTCACGATGGTGCCCGTCGTGGTGCTGTTCTTCTTCGCCCAGCGCGCCTTCGTACAAGGTGTCACGTTGACAGGAGTCAAAGGTTGAAAATCGCCGTCGTCGGGGGTGGCTCCACCTACACCCCGGAGCTCATCGACGGGTTCGCGCGGCTCGCCCCGTTCGCCTCGGAGATCGTCCTGCTGGACCCCGCCCACGAGCGGCTCGAGGTGGTGGGCGCGTTCGCGCGGCGGCTCATGGCCGCGCACGGACACCCGGGGAAGCTGCGGTGGACGTCCGACGTCGACGACGCCCTGGCCGGCGCGTCCACCGTGGTCATCCAGCTGCGGGTCGGCGGGCAGGCGGCCCGCATCAGCGACGAGACGTTCCCCCTCGCCTGCGACTGCGTCGGGCAGGAGACCACCGGCGCCGGCGGCCTGGCGAAGGCGCTGCGGACGGTGCCGGTGGTGCTGGACATCGCCCGGCGGGCCGACCCCGGCGCGTGGATCGTCAACTTCACCAACCCGGTCGGGATCGTGACGCGGGCGCTGCTCGACCACGGGTACCGGGCCGCCGGGCTGTGCAACGTGGCGATCGGCTTCCAGCGCCGCTTCGCCGCGACCCTCGGCGTCGACCCGTCGTCGGTGGTCCTGGACCACGTCGGGCTGAACCACCTGACGTGGGAGCGGGCCGCGTACGTGGACGGCGTGGACCGGCTGCCATCGTTGTTGGCCGATCACCTTGACGACGTCGCCGCCGAGGTGCAGATCCCGGCGTCGGTCCTGACCACCCTGGGCAACGTGCCGTCGTACTACCTGCGGTACTTCTACTGCCACGACCTCGTGGTACAGGAGGAGCGCGGCAAGCCGACCCGGGGCGCGAAGGTCTCCGAGATCGAGACCGAGCTGCTGCGCATGTACGCCGACCCCACCCTGACGGTGAAGCCGGAGCTGCTCGGGCAGCGCGGCGGCGCGTTCTACTCCGAGGCGGCCGTCGGGCTGATCGCCTCCCTGCAGCACGACGACGGCGGCATCCACGCCGTCAACGTCCGCAACGCCGGCACCATGCCGTTCCTGCCCGACGACGCCGTCATCGAGGTCACCTGCCGCGTCGGCGCGGCCGGCGCCACCCCGCTGCCGGTGACCCCCCTCGCCCCGCACCTGCGCGGGCTGGTCGGCGCGGTCAGCGCCTACGAGGAGCTCGCCGTCGACGCGGCCGTGCACGGCGGGCGGGACCGGGTGTATCAGGCGCTGCTCGCCCACCCCCTCGTCGGCCAGCACGAGCAGGCGACCCGGCTCACCGACGACCTGCTCGCCGCCAACCGCGACCACCTCGCGTGGCTGTCGTGACCGCTCAGCTCTTCGCGGCGGTCGACGGCGGCAACTCCAAGACCGACGTGGTCCTCGGCGACTCCGACGGCCGGATCCTCGCCCGGATCCACGGACCCACCATCTCCCCGCACGTCATCGGGCTGTCCGGCTGCCTGGAACAGCTCGGCGACCTGGTCCGCCGGGCCCGGGCCGCCGCGGCCCTCCCGGCGGCGCTGCCGCTGAGCCGGCTGTCGGCGTACCTCGCCGGCGCCGACCTGCCCGTCGAGGTCGAACGGCTCGACGCCGGTGTGACCGGGCTCGGCCTCGCCGACGCGGTCACCGTCGACAACGACCTGTTCGCGCTGCTGCGCGCGGGCACCGCCGCCCCGGACGCGGTCGGCGTCGTCTGCGGCGCCGGGATCAACGCCGTCGGCCGCCGCCGCGACGGGCACACCTCGCGCTTCCCGGCCCTGGGCCAGCTGTCCGGCGACTGGGGCGGCGGGCAGCACCTCGCCGCGCTCGCGCTCTACCACGCGGTGCGCGGCGAGGACGGCCGCGGCCCCGCCACCGCCCTGTCCGCCGCCGTCATCGCCACGTTCGGGCTGCCGGACGTCGAGGCGGTCAGCGTCGCGCTGCACCTCGGCGAGCTGCCCGCCGCCCGCCTCGACGAGCTGTGCGAGGTCCTGTTCGCCGTCGCCGCGGCGGGCGACGCGGTCGCCTCCCGGGTCGTCCAGCGGCTCGCCGCCGAGATCGAGGCGCTGGTGCGGGTCGCGGCGGGGCGGCTGTCGCTGCTGGACTCGCCCTACACGGTCGTGCTCGGCGGCGGGGTCCTCACCGCCCGCCACCCGCAGCTGCACACCGACATCGTGGCCCGGATCGCGGCGCTGTCACCACAGGCGACGGTCGCGGTGCTCACGTCGCCGCCGGTCGCCGGCGCGGCGCTGCTCGCCCTCGACGCCCTGCACGGCGGTCCCGTCCCGACCAAGGTGGAGGCCGCCGTCCGCGCCGCCCTCTGAGGTCCGGCCGGGGGAGACAGAACGCATCGACCACCGTTACCGTGCGTGTGAGGTGACGGTGGCACGGGACGGGGGTCCGGATGAACCGGCGGCGCGGGATGTGGCTGGTCGCGGCGGCAGCCGCGGTGGTCGTGGCGGCCGTGGTGTGGCTGACACGCTCGCCGGACCTGCCCCGGGTGCCGATCGGCATGGTCGTCGTCGCGCCCAACAGCGGCGAGCGCACCCTTCAGGTTCATCTCACGTATTCGAGCTGCCAGGAGCTCGTGCAGCTCTATGTCGATGAGAGCCTGGCCTCGATACGGATGGTCGCCTTCGTTCGCGACCTGGTCACGTGCGGCACGGTGGACACGACGTCGCAGGTCGTGACCATCCGGCTGGAACTTCCGCTTCGAGGCAGGCCTGTCGTGGACGACACCACGGGCACCCCGCTGAGCGTCGCGAGCTGACACACGGGGCTCAGGCCCGGCGGCGCGCCGCCGATGGGGTTGTGAGGTCAGGCACAGAACTGGCCGATCGGTCAGGTTCTGACCGATCGGTCAGGCATGCTGACCGTCGGAGGTGAACCCCATGGCCCGCAGCAAGACCCGCGACGAGATCATCGCCGCCGCCAGCCGCCAGTTCGCCGAGTCCGGCTACAAGGGCACCTCGCTGCAGGACATCGCGGCCGAGGTCGGCTGCTCCAAGGCCACCCTGCTGTACCACTTCGACAGCAAGGACGCGATCCTCACCGAGCTGTGCGCGCCCGCCATCGCCGAGCTCGCCGACCTGCTCGACGCCGTCAACGCCGCACCCGACCCGGACACCGCGCGGACCATCGCCGTCGAAGGCTTCGTCGAGCTGGCGATGCGGCACCGCCGCGAGATCCAGGTCATCTACGGCGACCTGCCGGCCCTGCTGCTGCAGCCCGCTTTGCGGCCGGTACACGAGCTGACCGAGCAGCTGCACGCGACCCTCGCCGGCTCCTCCGGCACGGCGCAGTCCCGGCTGGCCGCGAAGTTCGTGCTCGCCGGCCTGCCCGCGGTCATCTTCGCCTGCACCGAGTTCGACGACGCGACCCTGCGGGCGGCGCTCATCGCCACCGCCGGCCGGGCCCTGGAATCCCTGCAGTAACCCCTCTCGCAACTTCAGGACAAAGGACGACCGACATGGCAACCGTGCTCTACCGGCTGGGGCGTGCCTCGTTCCGGCACCGCTGGCTCGTGCTGATCATCTGGGTGGTGGTCCTCGGCGGGCTCGGCGGCGCCGCCGCCGCGTTCCGCGGTCCCACCTCGAGCGACTTCACCATGCCGGGCACCGAGTCGCAGCGGGCGATCGACGCGCTGAAGTCGCAGTTCCCCGAGGCCAGCGGCGCGACCGGCACCATCGTCATCGGCGCGCCGCAGGGCCAGCAGCTGGCCGCGTCGAAGAGCGCCGTGGCGGGCCTGATCGCCGAGACGTCGAAGCTTCCCGGCGTCCTCGGCGCGCTCGACCCGTTCCAGACCGGCGCCCTGTCGCAGGACGGGCGATACGGGATGATCACGGTCCAGTTCAAGGACCGGGCCGACAAGGTCACCGACGAGCAGCGCTCCGCCTACGAGGCCAGCGGCGCCGCGGCCCGGCAGGCCGGTCTCCAGGTCGAGCACGGCGGCGAGGTCATGAACGCCGAGCCCGAGGTCGGTGGCACCGAAGGCATCGGTGTCCTCATCGCCCTCGTCGTGCTCGTCGTGACGTTCGGTTCGCTGGTCGCGGCCGGCATGACGATGCTCAACGCCCTCATCGGCGTCGGCGCCGGCATGGCCGGGCTGTTCGCGCTCAGCGGCGCCGTCCAGCTCACCAGCACCGCGCCGGTGCTCGCGCTGATGCTCGGCCTCGCCGTCGGCATCGACTACTCGCTGTTCATCACCTCCCGGCACCGGCAGAACCTGGTCGAGGGGATCGCCCCCGACGAGGCGGCCGGACGCGCCGTCGGCACCGCGGGCTCGGCGGTCGTGTTCGCCGGCGCCACCGTCGTCATCGCCCTCGCCGGTCTCGCCGTCGTCAACATCCCGTTCCTGACGGTGATGGGCCTGGCCGCCGCTGGCACGGTCGCGGTCGCGGTGCTCGTCGCGATCACCCTCCAGCCCGCGCTGCTCGGCTTCGCCGGCCAGCGGATCCTGCCGCGGCGCCTGCGCCGGACCGGCGCGACCGGCGCGCCCAACGCGAACGTGGCCAAGCACGTCGAAGGGTTCGGGTTCCGCTGGGCCCGGGCGATCACCCGGTTCCGCATCCCGGTGCTCCTCATCGGCGTCGTCGGCCTCGGCGCCTTGGCCATCCCGGCCGCCGACATGCGCATCGCGCTGCCCGGCGCCAGCGCCGGTCCCACCGACTCCCCCGCGCGCAAGGCCGCCGACGTCATCGAGCAGCACTTCGGCCCCGGCTTCAACGGCCGCCTCGCGCTGCTGGTGTCCACGGACTCCGCCGACACCACGAAGGCCAAGGCGCAGGAGGCCCTCGGCGTCCTGCAGGGCACCCCGAACCTGCTCGCCGCGACCCCGCCGAACTTCAGCCGCGACGGCAAGACCGCGCTGCTGGGCATCATCCCGAAGACCGGGCCCACCGACGAGGCGACCGAGACCCTCGTCCACGCGGTGCGTGCCAAGGTCAGGCAGGTCCAGGGCGCAGACATCGCGCTGACCGGCCAGACCGCCGTCGGCATCGACGTGTCGGAGAAGCTCTCCGACGCCATGCCGCGCTACCTGCTGCTGGTCGTCGGGCTGTCGATGCTGCTGCTGATGCTGGTGTTCCGCTCGATCCTGGTGCCGTTGAAGGCCGCGGCCGGGTTCCTGCTCACGGTCGGCGCGACCTTCGGCATCACCGTCCTGGTGTTCCAGAAGGGGCACCTGGCCTCGCTCGTCGGCCTCGACACGCCCGGACCCCTGGTGAGCTTCCTGCCGATCCTGCTCATCGGCATCCTGTTCGGCCTCGCCATGGACTACGAGGTGTTCCTGGTCTCCCGGATGCGGGAGGACTACGTGCACGGCGCCGGACCGCAGGAGGCCACGATCAGCGGCATGGGCCACGGCGCCCGGGTCGTGACCGCGGCGGCGCTCATCATGACGTCGGTCTTCGCCGGCTTCATCCTGCTCGACGACCCGGTCATCAAGTCGATGGGCTTCGCCCTGGCCATCGGCGTCGCCATCGACGCGTTCGTGGTCCGCATGACGATCGTGCCGGCGGTCGTGTCGCTGCTCGGCCGGTCCGCGTGGTGGCTGCCGGGCTGGCTGTCGAAGATCCTGCCGAACGTCGACATCGAGGGCGAGAAGCTGCGCCAGCACCTCGCCGCCGCACCGGACCCCGCAACGGAGCCGGTGCACGTCTGAGTCCTGCTCTACCATCGGTGGCCGTGACACACGGGGCGGTCCGGCTGCGGGCTCGGGTCCACCTGTCCCCGGACGGGCGGGTGCTGCGGCCCCGCTCGCCGCTGGCCGAGCTGGCGGCCCGCTCGCCGCTCGGCCGGCACGGCTACGGCCTGCTCGCCGGCTCCCGCGGCGCGCTGGTCGAGTTCGCCGCCTGGTGCCGGGTCGCCGCGGTCTCGCCGCACAGCGTCGTGCACCTGCCCGACGACGGCCGGGCGTGGCTGCCCGTCTGGGACGGCGTGCTCCGCGAACGGCTCGACCTGGCTGGCAGCACCGGCCGTTCTGGATCTTCCCCGACACGCCGGCCGAGCAGGGCGCCGGCCGCGGCCACGACCCG
>NZ_JBFAPO010000039.1:0-113833 GCF_040676755.1 Dactylosporangium sp. NPDC049525
GGCCGGTTGCGGTGACACGACCTGCGGTCGTGAACAGGCCCGCAGCCGTGAACGGCCGCGACACGACCTCCGGTCGTGACACAAACGTCGTGACGGGCACAGCGAAAGGCCCCCAGTCCGGGGAGGCTGGGGGCCTTTCGCTGTGGTGCGGGTGTTCGTGGTGCGGGTGTTACAGGGTGCTGCGGCGACCGCGACCCATCACACCGACCACGAGGGCCACGCCGATGGCAGCGACGATCACCTGAACCAGGAGCTCGCCCCAGTCGACACCCGGGGTGTCGGTGGAGATGCCGATGGCGTTCGCGATGACGGTGCCGAGCAGGGCGGCGATCACGCCGATCACCATGGTCAGCCAGATTGGGATGTTCTGGCGGCCGGGGACAACCAGCCGCCCGAGCGCACCGACGATTAGGCCGACGATCAGTGCGGTGATGATTCCGGTGACAGTCACGGGGGTCCTCCTTCAGAGCCTCAACCAGGGGGTCTTGCAGTTGCGGTTGCGCTCTTATTGCCCGTGACGTCAGGGGACCAAACGCCCCGCTGATCGACGAACTTCGCGTATCGCCGACTCCATGGTGGAAAACGCGAGAGGTGGCGGATCGGACAGCGGCACCCAGGCGTGCTCGGTGCCCTCGGCCGGGTCGAGGGTGATGGTGGCGCCCTGCGGCAGGGCGGCGAGCCAGAAGCAGTCCAGGACGGGCAGCGGCTCGTCCTGGAACTCGTAGGTGCCGATCCACATGCCGACGAAGGCGCCGAGCTGGATGTCGATGCCGAGCTCCTCGCGGGCCTCGCGGACGGCGGCGTCCCGCGGGTGCTCCCAGCCGTCGCAGAAGCCCCCTGGGAGGTCCCACCAGCCCTGCTGGGGCGGGCGGGCACGGCGGATCACCAGGAAGCGCCCGTCGTCGACGATGATGGCGGTGCCGGTCGGGCGGGGATTGACGTAGACGGCGTAACCGCAGGCGGCGCATGCCACCGGCGGAGCGTCCGTGGACGCCCCGCAGCGGGGGCAGTGCGTCACTTCTTCGGCTTGTCCGAGGTGGGTGCGTCCGACGTCGACAGGGCGGCGATGAACGCCTCCTGCGGCACCTCGACGCGGCCGACCATCTTCATCCGCTTCTTGCCTTCCTTCTGCTTCTCCAGCAGCTTGCGCTTGCGGCTGATGTCACCGCCGTAGCACTTGGCGAGGACGTCCTTGCGGATGGCGCGGATCGTCTCGCGGGCGATGATCCGGCTGCCGATGGCGGCCTGGATCGGCACCTCGAACTGCTGGCGCGGGATGAGCTTCTGCAGCTTGCCCGCGATCGTGACGCCGTAGTTGTACGCCTTGTCCTTGTGCACGATCGAGCTGAACGCGTCCACCGGCTCGCCGTGCAGCAGGATGTCGACCTTCACCAGGTCGGAGGCCTGCTCGCCGCTGGGCTCGTAATCCAGGCTGGCGTAGCCCTTGGTGCGGCTCTTCAGCTGGTCGAAGAAGTCATAGATGATCTCACCGAGCGGCAGCGTGTAGCGCAGCTCGACCCGGTCGGCGGACAGGTAGTCCATGCCGAGCAGGACGCCCCGGCGGCCCTGGCACAGCTCCATGACCGCACCGACGAAGTCGTTGGGGGTCAGCACCGTCGCCCGGACGGTCGGCTCGAAGATCTCGCCGGTCTTGCCGTCGGGGAACTCGCTGGGGTTGGTGACCGCGACCTCGGTGCCGTCGGTGGTGATCACCCGGTAGACCACGTTGGGCGCGGTGGAGATCAGGTCGAGGTTGAACTCCCGCTCCAGGCGCTCCTGGATGATCTCCAGGTGCAGCAGGCCGAGGAAGCCGCAGCGGAAGCCGAAGCCCAGCGCGAGGCTGGTCTCCGGCTCGTACACCAGGGCGGCGTCGTTGAGCTTGAGCTTGTCCAGGGCGTCGCGCAGCAGCGGGTAGTCCGAGCCGTCGATCGGGTAGAGCCCCGAGTAGACCATCGGCTTCGGGTCCTTGTAGCCGCCAAGCGCCTCGGTGGCCGGCTTGGCGTTGATGGTGACCGTGTCACCGACCCGGGACTGGCGCACGTCCTTCACGCCGGTGATGAGGTAGCCCACCTCGCCGGCGCCCAGGCCGTCGCTCTTGATCGGCTCGGGCGAGATGACGCCGATCTCCAGCAGCTCGTGCACCGCGCCGGTCGACATCATCTTGATCTTGTCGCGGGCGCCGAGCCGTCCGTCGACGACGCGGACGTAGGTGACCACGCCGCGGTACACGTCATACACCGAGTCGAAGATCATCGCGCGGGCCGCGCCGGTGTTGCCGGGCAGCGGCTCGGGCAGCTGCCGCACGATCTCGTCGAGCAGGTGCGACACGCCGACGCCGGTCTTGCCCGACACGCGCAGGCAGTCGTCGGGGTCACAGCCGATGAGGTGCGCCAGCTCCTCGGCGTACTTCTCGGGCTGCGCGGCCGGCAGGTCGATCTTGTTGAGCACCGGGATGATCGTCATGTCGTTCTCGAGCGCGAGATACAGGTTCGCCAGGGTCTGCGCCTCGATGCCCTGGGCCGCGTCGACGAGCAGCACGGCGCCCTCGCAGGCGGCCAGGCTGCGGGAGACCTCATAGGTGAAGTCCACGTGGCCCGGGGTGTCGATCATGTTGAGCACGAACTGCTGGCCGCTCAGGTCGCCCTCGCGGACCACCCACGGCATGCGCACGGCCTGGCTCTTGATGGTGATGCCGCGCTCGCGCTCGATGTCCATGCGGTCGAGATACTGCGCCCGCATCTGCCGCGCGTCGACCACCTCGGTGAGCTGCAACATCCGGTCGGCCAGCGTCGACTTGCCGTGGTCGATGTGCGCGATGATGCAGAAGTTGCGGATCCGGTCCGGCACGGTGGCTCCGGGACGGTTCACGCCGGGGTCGTTCGTCGGTGGCACAGGCGTCCGTTCTCCATGAGGCGGGGGATCAGGGCTCTATCGTCCCACGTCCGAGGATCTCCTCGAAGCGCCCGCCTCCTGCAGCCGGTACGAAGCCCCGCCGTTATCGGACTTGTCCGGATAAGGCGGGGCATACAGCACCGTCAGAGCAGTGCGCCCTCGTCGTGGAGCCAGTCGACGAACCCCATCGCGACGACGGCCGCGCAGTCGACGAGTTCGGCGATCAGCTCCGGGTGGGCGCCGGACAGCAGCGGCACCTGCATCTCGGCGTAGATCGGGAGTTGGCCGCGGTCGGTGGGGTCACCGACATATGCCTTGTAGAAGCGGCGCGTGTGGTTCCACTCGTTGACCACCCGGTAGGAGCGGTCGGCCCAGTCCGGCGGCACCGTGGCGTGCGGCCTGGCACGGACGACCAGGATCTCGTCCGACGGTCCCTCGAGGGCGAACAGCACGGCGTGGCGCTCCCACAGCGCCAGAAGGCTGCCATCCCCATCGGTCAGGTATCGAATCTCAAGCTGCTCGAGGGCCTCAGCGACCCTCAGCAACGTCACCGGTGCGATGACGCCCGCACCCACGTCCGGGGTCCCGTCGCACACCGCGTCGGTCACCGGAGTCGGCTCCTCCCGTGCCAGCTGCGCGACGGTCGTGTCGGTCTGCGACCCGTCCGTCTGCTCGGCACGCCATGGCCACTTTGGCATGTCTCCGCGCTCCCTAGCTCCCCCGTGGCCTCCACCCGCAATAGCAGTCCGTCGCCAAACGATTTCGCTCGGCGGTGGACCCGAAAGAGGACGGTACCCGTTCGGACGAGTTTCAGCAGCCCCCAATTTCACCCCCGCCCCACCCGTTCGGGTGAGGGTCTTACCACCGTCTATCCGATGAGGAGAGTCTTGGCAGCACGATGCCAGGCAGAGCCATATGCGCAGGCCAGAGCCGTCCATGGACCCAATTTCCGAACATCGACAAAGTCTCGTGCAGCTGCACGGTCGCTTATCGTGAACCCCATTCGCACGACCGCCTGCACGAGCCGCTGCGGTATCTCGACGCGTTCTCCGGCGGCGGTCGTCACGACGATCGGCACATGATCCAGAAGTGCCTCCCGGAGCACCCTCGACCCGACCGCGCGACCCCCGACACCCTCCGCCGCGGCGGTCCGCAACGTGTCCGCGGCGGCCGCCCCGACGCGCCGGATGTCGGCACCCGGGATCCGCTCCACGACGGTCCCGGGACCCCCAGGGATGGACCAATGCCACTCGCTGTCCCGAAGAGTGGGAAGATCGCCATCGAGGCACGTCAGGAGCTCGCGGGCTAGGACGGTGTGATCGCCGTCGACGCGTCCGGGTACGCCACGGCTCACCAGGATGCCCCACGGCAGGTGTGACCAGAGGGTGACGTGCTCGTCACCGGCCGGCCGCAGCCGGACCACCGCACCGGCGTCCAGACGGACCGCCCGGGCCACGAAGGCCCGGGCGTCCGCGGCGCCGAGATCGTTCAGCCAAGCCACGGGGACAGGAACTCGCGCTCGACGTCCTTCACCCGGCGGGGCCGGCCGGCGGCCAGGTCGAAGGGCACGCAGACGGTCCTCGCGCGGGAGGCGACCGCGTCACCGTCGAAGAGCTCGTAGGCGACGGTCAATCGACTCGCCTTGATCTCCTCCAGCCACAGCTCGATGCGCACGGGATCGCCGTAGTCGATGGGACGCAGGTAGTCGATCTCATGACGTGAGATGACGATGCCGTCCTCGAACGTCTGCAGCCCGGCCGCCTTCGCCGCGGTGAACATCAATGCCACGCGCGCCTCCTCGTACAGGGTGAGGAAGCGCGCGTTGTTGACATGCCCGTACGCGTCCAGGTCGGACCAGCGCAGGGCGCAGTGGTAGATGAAGCGGGCCACTTCAGTCGCGGGTGAGCTTGCGGTAGGTGACGCTGTGCGGGCGCGCCGCCTCCTGGCCCAGGCGGTCGACCTTGTTCTTCTCGTAGGACTCGAAGTTGCCCTCGAACCAGAACCACTTGGCCGGGTCCTTCTCGTCGCCCTCCCAGGCGAGGATGTGGGTCGCGACCCGGTCCAGGAACATCCGGTCGTGGGAGATGACCACGGCACAGCCGGGGAACTCCAGCAGCCCGTTCTCCAGCGACGACAGCGTCTCCACGTCGAGGTCGTTGGTCGGCTCGTCGAGCAGCAGCACGTTGCCGCCGATCTTCAGCGTCAGCGCCAGGTTGAGCCGGTTGCGCTCGCCGCCGGACAGGACCTTGGTCGGCTTCTGCTGGTCGGGACCCTTGAAGCCGAACGCCGCGACATACGCCCGGGACGGCATCTCGACCTTGCCGACCATGAGGTGGTCGAGGCCGTCGGAGACGACCTCCCAGACCGTCTTGTCGCCGTCGAGGCCGGAGCGGTTCTGGTCGACGTAGGACAGCTTGACCGTCTCACCGACCCGGACCTGGCCGGCGTCGGGCTGCTCCAGCCCGACGATGGTCTTGAACAGCGTGGTCTTGCCCACACCGTTGGGCCCGATGATGCCGACGATGCCGTTGCGCGGCAGCGAGAACGACAGGTTCTCGATCAGCACGCCCCGCTCGTCGAAGCCCTTGAGCAGGTCCTTGGTCTCGATGACCAGGTTGCCCAGGCGCGGGCCCGGCGGGATCTGGATCTCCTCGAAGTCCAGCTTGCGGGTCTTCTCGGCCTCGTTGGCCATCTCCTCGTAGCGCTCGAGGCGGGCCTTGGACTTCGTCTGCCGGGCCTTGGCGTTGGAGCGGACCCACTCCAGCTCCTCGGTGAGGCGCTTCTGCAGCTTCTGGTCCTTGCGGCCGGAGATCGCCAGCCGCTGGGCCTTCTTCTCCAGGTAGGTCGAGTAGTTGCCCTGGTAGCCGTGGACCTGGCCGCGGTCGACCTCGGCGATCCACTCGGCCACGTGGTCCAGGAAATACCGGTCGTGGGTGACGGCGAGCACGGCGCCGGCGTACTTCTGCAGGTGCTGCTCCAGCCAGCTGACGCTCTCCGCGTCCAGGTGGTTGGTGGGCTCGTCGAGCAGCAGCAGGTCGGGCGCCTCGAGCAGCAGCTTGCACAGCGCGACGCGGCGGCGCTCACCACCGGACAGCGTGGTGACGTCGGCGTCCGGCGGCGGGCAGCGCAGCGCGTCCATGGCCAGGGCGAGGGCCGAGTCGATGTCCCACGCGTCGGCGTGGTCGAGCTCCTCCTGGAGCTGGCCCATCTCCTCCATCAGCGCGTCGGAGTAGTCGGTCGCCATGATCTCGGCGATCTCGTTGAACCGGGCGAGCTTCGCCTTGGTCCCCGCGACGGCCTCCTCGATGTTGCCGAGGACGGTCTTGGTCTCGTTGAGCGGCGGCTCCTGCAGCAGCATGCCCACGGTGTAGCCGGGCATGAGCCGGGCCTCACCGTTGCTCGGCTTGTCGAGCCCCGCCATGATCTTGAGCAGGCTCGACTTGCCGGCGCCGTTCGGGCCGACCACACCGATCTTCGCGCCGGGCAGGAACGACAGCGTGACGTTGTCGAGCACGACCTTGTCGCCGTGCGCCTTGCGCGCCTTCTCGAGCACGTAGATGTACTGAGCCACGGTGCGCCCCTACCTCCGGTAAGTCTGTGTTCGCGTCGGGTCAATCTTTCCAGGCCCAGGGCCGGCACCCAAATCGGGCGTCACTTCTTGGGCAGGGACTCCTTCACGTCCTCGGTGAAGTTCTGGTCGCCGGTGACCACGAGCTTGTCCCGGGACAGGGCGTACTTGGTGCCGCCGTTGCTCGCCACGTACTTGTCGTCCCCGGCCACGCTGACGTTGCCGCCGCCGAGCAGCAGCCCGTTCTCGCCGTCGACCGGCGTCTCGCCGGCGCCGCCGTTGTAGAAGCTCTTGCGCTTGTCGTGGCCCTGATACCACAGCCC
This sequence comes from Dactylosporangium sp. NPDC049525, assembly GCF_040676755.1. Taxonomy (NCBI): domain Bacteria; kingdom Bacillati; phylum Actinomycetota; class Actinomycetes; order Micromonosporales; family Micromonosporaceae; genus Dactylosporangium; species Dactylosporangium sp. NPDC049525. The sequence continues at coordinate 6,784 of NZ_JBFAPO010000039.1, forward strand.
CTGGCCGTCGGCCTCCAGGCAGACCCAGGCCTCGCGCTTGTCCGTGCGGATGAACAACTGCAAGGTCAGCGGCGTGGCGGCGTTGCCGTCGCGGCGCTTGACGGCGGTCTCGATGAAGCTCGGGCACCGGTCGGCGACGGGCGTCGTGGCACCCTGGCTCGTCACGGAAACGGCCGGTCGTGGAGACTGACCGTTACCCGCGTTCGACTTAGGATCATCAATGTCTCGACGTCCCAGCACGAAACCGAACAATGCACCGATGACGGTCAGGATCAGCAGGGCGAGCAGGACGACGGTGAGCGTCCGGCCCCGCTCGGGCTCGGCGTAGGCATCGTGCGAGGACATGCCCAGCAGGATCGCACCTGTGAGCCAGCCCGCTGCATGCTGCCGGGCAGCTTCGAGGATCAGTAGGCTGAAAGTACGAGGGTGGATCACCCAGGGGGAGGACACGACACGTGGCTGGCAACAGTGCATTCGTGGTGGTCGCCAATCGACTGCCGGTCGACAAGGTCGTCGGACCGGACGGCGAGGTCAGCTTCCGCAGGAGCCCGGGAGGCCTGGTCACCGCACTGGAGCCGGTGCTCCAGCAGCGCAACGGCACATGGGTGGGCTGGTCGGGCGGCACCGGCGACTCGCAGCTTCCGGAGGAGACGTTCGAGGCCGGCGGGGTGAAGCTGCACCCGGTCGCGCTCAGCGCGGGTGAGGTCGAGCGGTATTACGAGGGCTTCTCCAACTCCAGCCTGTGGCCGCTCTACCACGACGCCGTGGAGACGCCGATCTTCAAGCGACGATGGTGGGAGTCGTACCGCCTGGTCAACGAGCGGTTCACCAAGGCCGTCGCCGACGACGCGGCACCCGGCGCCACCGTCTGGATCCAGGACTACCAGTTGCAGCTCGTGCCGGCACTGTTGCGCGAGACCCGACCCGATCTCAAGATCGGGTTTTTTCTGCACATCCCATTTCCCCCGGTCGAACTGTTCATGCAACTACCCCGCCGGGCGGAAGTTCTCAAGGGTCTGCTCGGTGCCGATCTGGTTGGTTTCCAACGGCCACTCGGCGCGCAGAACTTCGTCCAACTGTCCCGACATCTGCTGGGCACCAGGGTGCGGCGCGGCGTCGTGGAGTGGGAGGGCCGCACGGTGCGGGCCGAGGCCTTCCCGATCTCCATCGACGTCGAGGAGATGGAGCGACTCGCCGCTTCACCGGAAGTGCAGGCCAGGGCCAAGGCGATCAGGACGGAGCTGGGTGAGCCCAAGACCATCATCCTCGGGGTGGACCGGTTGGACTACACCAAGGGGATCGAGCGGAGGCTGAAGGCCTTCCGCGAATTGTTGTCGGATGGACGACTCACGGCGCCGGATACGGTGATGGTACAAGTGGCTACGCCGAGTCGGGAGCGGGTTGAGCACTACCAGACCCTGCGGGTGAACGTTGAACGTGAGGTCGGGCGGATCAATGGGGAGTACGGACGAGTTGGCCAACCGGCCGTGCACTATCTCCATCAGTCGTACAGTCGGGCTGAGTTGGCCGCGCTGTACGTCGCGGCCGACGTCATGATGGTGACTCCGTTGAGGGACGGCATGAATCTCGTGGCCAAGGAGTATGTCGGCGCCCGCGCCGACGACGGCGGCGCTCTCGTGCTGTCGGAGTTCGCCGGTGCGGCGGCCGAGCTGCGTCAGGCATTCCTGTGCAATCCACACGACCTCGACGGGGTGAAAGACGCACTCATGCGCGCGATCCACGTCGACCCGGTCGAAGGGCGCAAACGGATGCATGCTATGCATTCCCACCTGCGCTCACACGACGTCCGCGCCTGGGCGGACGCCTTTCTCGACGCTCTCGGTGCAGCATCTTGACCATCATGTTGACCACCACACGCCCGCCTTTGCACCGCCGTGTGCACGTCAATCGCTCAAACGACCTCCATCGCTCCCACGAACAGGCCGGACATGAACCAACACTCGGCGACAGGCAGCGTCCTCTCGCTCGACCCGGACCTCCGCGCGGCGGTGCTGCGCGTCGCCCGCGTGCCGAACCTCCTGGTGGCATGTGACTACGACGGCACACTCGCGCCTATCGTCGCCGACCCAACGAAGGCGACACCCAGTCCAGAATCCGTAGCCGCCGTCCGCGCGTTGTCCTCGTTGCCGCAGACAACCGTCGGCGTGATCTCCGGTCGCGCGCTGCGCGACCTTGCCGCACTGTCGCGCCTCCCCGCCGAGGTGCGACTGGTCGGCAGCCACGGCTCCGAGTTCGACGTCGGATACGTCGACGAGCTGCCGCCGGAGCGCCAGCAGCGCCGTGCGGAGCTGCATGCGGCGCTCAACGCGATCTGCCGGGACCAGCCGGGCGTCCGCCTGGAGGCGAAGCCGGCCAGCGTCGCGGTGCACACCCGCGCGGCGCCGCGTGACGTCGCCGGGCGGGTCTTCGACGCCGTCCGCAGCGGTGCGGCCCTGTGGCCCGACATCGAGGTGACCACCGGCAAGGAGGTCATCGAGCTGTCGGTGGTGCCGACCGACAAGGGTCTCGCCGTCGATGCGTTGCGGATGCAGGTCTCGGCGAGCGCCATCGTCTATCTCGGCGACGACGCGACCGACGAGAAGGCGTTCGCCCACCTGCACGGGCCCGACCTCGGCATCAAGGTCGGCCCTGGCGAGACGCAGGCCCGCTTCAGCATCACCGACGCCGAGGTGGCCGTGGGCGTGCTGGAGCTGCTGCTGCACACCCGGCGGCGCTGGCTCTTCGGCGAGCAGGCGGTGCCGATCGAGCGGCACTCGATGCTGTCCAACACGCACACCGTCGCCCTGCTCACACCCGCCGCCCGGGTCACCTGGCTGTGCCACCCGAAGCCGGACTCCGGCGCCGTCTTCGCCGACCTGCTCGGCGACACCGCGGCGGGCCACTTCACGGTCCAGCCGGAGCGCGGCGGCATCCCGCTCGGCCAGCGGTACCGGCCGGGCACCATGACCGTGGAGACCCGCTGGTCGGGTCTGACGGTCACCGACTGGCTCGACCACCACCCGACCGGCAACTCGCTCATCCGGGTGCTGTCGGGCAGCTCACGGGCCCGGATCGACTTCGTGCCGCGGCCCGACTTCGGCCAGGTGCACATCCGGCTGCAGCCGATCGGCGACGAGGGCCTGCTGGTGCTCGGCTCCAACGAGCCGATCGTGCTCTACTCCCCCGGCATCAGCTGGGAGATCAGCTCCGACGGGCACAGCGACCTGGCCCGCGCGACGGTCGACCTCAGCGCCACCGGCGGCAGCGCCATGCTGGAGCTGCGGCTGGGCACCGACTCGATCGACCCGCCGCAGGAGCGTGCCGAGGACCGGCAGGTCACGGCGGAGGCCGCGTGGCGGGACTGGTCCGACGCGCTGAAGCTGCCGTCGGTCGCCCGCGACCTGGTCAAGCGCAGCGCGCTCACGCTGCGCGGGCTGTGGCACAAGCCGACCGGGGCGATCCTGGCCGCGGCGACGTCCTCGCTGCCGGAGGAGGTCGGCGGGTCCCGCAACTGGGACTACCGGTACTGCTGGCTGCGCGACGCGTCGCTGACCGCCAAGGCCCTCGTCGACCTCGGATCCACCGAGGAGGCCGAGTCGCTGCTGCGGTGGACGCTGAAGGTCGCCGACAACACCGACGGGCACCCGGAGCGGCTCCACCCGCTGTACACGCTCGACGGCACCGAGCTCGGCCCGGAGGCCGTCATCGAGGCGCTGCCGGGCTACGCGGGCTCCCGCCCGGTGCGGGTCGGCAATGCCGCCAACGGCCAGGTGCAGCTCGACGTGTTCGGCCCGGTCGCCGACCTGGTGACCACCCTCGCCGAGCTCCGCCCGCCGGAGGCCGGCGACTTCGCCCTCATGGAGGCGATGGTCGAGGCCGTCGAGCGGCGCTGGCACGAGCCGGACCACGGCATCTGGGAGGCGCGCCGGCGGCCCCGGCACTACGTCTACTCGAAGGTCATGTGCTGGATGACCGTCGACCGCGGCGTCCAGCTCTTCGAACGGGCCGGCCGGCCGGTGCCGGAGGCGTGGCGGGCGCTGCGCACCACCATCGCCGAGAACGTGCTGGACAAGGGCTGGGACGAGAAGCTCGGCGCCTACACCGTCGCCTACGGCTACGACGAGATGGACGCGTCGGTGCTGTGGATCGGGCTGTCCGGCCTGCTCGCCGACGACGACCCGCGGTTCCTCGCCACGGTCCTGGCGGTCGAGGCGGACCTGCGCGAAGGCCCGACGGTGTACCGCTACCGCTGGGACGACGGCCTGCCTGGCGTCGAGGGCGGCTTCCACCTCTGCACCACGTGGATGATCGAGGCGTACCTGCGCACCGGCCGCCGAGCCGACGCGGAGGAGCTGTTCGCCCAGTTCATCGAGTGCGCCGGCCCGACGGGCCTGCTGCCGGAGGAGTACGACCCCCTGACGGAGCGCGCCCTGGGCAACCACCCGCAGGCGTATTCGCACCTGGGGCTGATCCGCTGCGCGCTGGAGCTGGACCGCTCCTGAGCGCTGTGAGGGGGCGCCCTTTCCGGGGCGCCCCTTTTCACGTGGTGAGGGCGTCTTTCACGTGGTAACGGCGTCCACTTTTACGTGGTGAGGGCGTCCACTTCACGTGGTGAGGGCGTCCACGACCGGCCCGACGACGATGACCGCCGGCGGGCGCAGCGCCGCTTCCTTGACCGCGTCGGCGACCGTGGACAGCTGCGCGCGCACGACCCGCTGGTCGCGGGTCGTGCCCTCCTGGATCACCGCGACCGGCGTGTCGGGCGCGCGGCCGTGCTCCTGCAGGACGGCGGCGATCGCCGGCAGGTTCTTCAGGCCCATCAGGATGCTCAGCGTGCCCCGCAGCCGCGCCAGGGCCGGCCAGTTGACCAGCGACTCGGGGTGTGCCGGGGCGAGGTGCCCGGAGACGACCGTGAACTCGTGCGCCAGCCCCCGGTGGGTGATCGGGATGCCGGCCGCCGAGGGGACCGCGATCGAGCTGCTGATGCCGGGCACGACGCTCACCGGTACACCGGCCGCCACGCAGGCCAGGAGCTCTTCGCCGCCACGTCCGAAGACATACGGGTCGCCGCCCTTGAGCCGGACCACGAACTTGCCCTGCCGGGCCCGGTCCACCAGGACCCGGTTGATCTCCTCCTGCGCGGCCGACGGGCCGTAGGGGATCTTCGAGGCGTCGAACAGCTCGACCTCGGGCCGCAGCTCGTCCAGCAGCAGCCCGGCGGCGAGCCGGTCGATGACCACCACGTCGGCGGCGGCGAGGAGTCGGCGGCCCCGGACCGTCAGCAGCTCCGGGTCGCCGGGGCCGGAGCCGACCAGCGCGACCCGGCCGGGGCCGGCCTCGGGCGGGATCGCGGCCACGATCGCGCCGGCGGCGAGCTGCTCGCCGATCGCGTCGCGGACGGCGACGGAGCGGGCCGGGTCGCCGCCGCCGAGCACGGCGACGGTCACCGGACCCTGCCGGGTCACCGCCGGGGTCCAGGCGGTCGCGGCGTGCCGGTCGTCGGCGCGCACGCAGAAGACCCGGCGGGCCGCGGCGAGCTCGCTGATCGTGGCCGCCGCGGCGGTGTCGCTGACCGCCACGTGGACCAGCCACGCGTCGTCGATGTCGGCGGGCTCGAAGCGCCGGGCGCGCCAGGTGACCCGGCCGGCGTCGACGTGCGCCTGCAGGGCGGGGGTGATGTGGGGTGACACCAGCACGACGTCCGCGGCCGCGTCGAGCAGCGCGGGAACGCGCCTGGTGGCCACGGCACCGCCGCCGACCACCAGGACACGCAAACCTTCGAGCACCAGACCGAGGGGGTATGGGTTCACTTGTGGGCAACTCCAGCTGAGTCGAAAGTGGCTACCTCGTGCAGGACGCGGACAGCACTGGCCACGATCGGCAGCGCCAGGACGGCGCCGGTGCCCTCGCCCAGGCGCAGGCCCAGGTCGACGAGCGGTTCCAGCTCAAGATAGCTGAGCGCGACGCTGGCGCCGGGCTCGGCCGACCGGTGCCCGGCGACCATGGCCGCGGTGCAGGCGGGTGCGAGCGCGGCGGCGGCGAGGGCGGCCGACGCGGCGATGACACCGTCGATGATCACGGGGATGCGCAGCGCCGCGGCCCGCAGGATGTAGCCGACGAGGGCGGCGTGCTCCAGGCCGCCGACCGCGGCGAGGATGTCGATCGGGTCCTCGGCGTGCAGCGCGACGACCGCGGATGTGACGACCGCCACCTTCCGGGCGTGGGTCTCGCTGTCGATGCCGGTGCCGAGGCCGGTCACGGCGGCCGGGTCGGCGTGCGTGAACGCCGCGATCAGGGCCGCCGACGGGGTGGTGTTGGCGATGCCCATGTCGCCGGTCAGCAGCACCTTCGCGCCCTTGTCGACCAGTGACTGGGCGATCTCGATGCCGACCTCGACGGCCTGCAGCGCCTCCTCGCGGGTCATCGCCGGCTCGACGCTGAGGTCGCGGGTGCCGGCGCGGACCTTGCGCAGCTCGAGGCCCGGGGCGGGGTCGAGGGCGCTCTTCACGCCGACGTCGACGACGGTGACGCTCGCGCCGCACTGCCGGGCGAACGCGTTGACGACCGCGCCGCCGGCCAGGAAGTTGGCGACCATCTGCCCGGTGACCTCCTGCGGCCACGGCGTCACACCCTGCGCGTGCACGCCGTGGTCGCCGGCGAAGATCGCCAGCGCGGCCGGCTCCGGGATGGGCGGCGGGCACGTGCCGGCCAGCCCGGCGAGGCGGACCGCCAGCATCTCCAGCACGCCGAGCGAACCCGGCGGCTTCGTCAGCCTTGCCTGCAGCGCCCTGGCCGCCGCGATCGCCTCGTCGTCCAGCGGCCGGATCGCCGCGAGTGTCTCCGTAAGCATGCTCACCCTCCCAGTACGTTCGACAACACCGCGACGAACGCGTCACTCGTGGCAGTGTCCCGCACCGCAATACGTAACCAGTCCTGGCCCAGTCCCGGGAACGTTTCGCCACGTCGCACCGCGAAGCCGTGCGCCCGCAGGTCCTCGCGGACCTTCGTGCCATCGGCGATCCTGATCAGCACGAACGAGCTGCGGGGTACACCCGCCACCTCGACGCCCATCCGGCGCAGCGCGGCGACGAGATGGTCACGGTCCGCGGTGAGCCGCTCGGCGATCTCGCGCTCGGTCCGCACGGCCCGCGGTGACGCGCACGCGACGGCGGCGGCGAGCGCGGGGGTGGAGACGCTCCACAGCGGCGCGTGGCGGTTGAGCTCGGCGAGCAGGTCGCGGGGGCCGAGGACGTAGCCGATGCGCAGGCCGGCAAGCCCCCAGGTCTTGGTCAGGCTGCGGATGACGACGACCTCGCGGTTGCCGGTGAGGGTCTCGGGCTCGCCGGGGATCGTGTCGGCGAACGCCTCATCGACGACGACCGTCCGGCCGGGCCTCGCCCAGGCGGCGATCCGCTCGGATTGATGCAGACAAGAGGTTGGATTGGTGGGATTTCCGACGACGACGAGATCCGCCGATTCCGGCGGATCTTTCAGCGTGAATCCGTCCTCGGCGTCCAGCAGCAGCCGGTCCACCGCGTGCCCGGCGGTCAGCAGCGCGCTCTCCGGCTCGGTGAACTGCGGGTGCACCACCACCGCGTGCCGGGGCCGCAGCGCCTGCGCCAGCAGCGTGAACGCCTGCGCCGCCCCGGCGGTCAGCAGCACCTCGTCCGCCGGCCGCCCGTGCCGCGCCGCGATCGCCGCGGTCGCCTCCGCCGGATCCGGGTATCGCGCGAGGTGCGCCAGGGACGCCGCGATCGGGGCCGTGAGCCACGACGGCGGCGTCTCCTGTCGCACATTGACCGCCAGGTCGACCAGACCGGGCGCGACCTCGGCATCGCCGTGGAACCGCAGCATCAGGCGATCGTCGCGTACGCCGAGGCGAATTGTCCTAGCTTGGAGATGTGATCACGCGCACGCTGCGAGTGGCCGGCGGATTCCTGGCCCTCGTCCGCACCGGGCTCATCGTTGGGCTCGCGATCGCCGCGCTGGTCTATCCGATGGTCGCCCTCACCGGCGTGGGCGTGAAACGCGGCACCGACGCGCTCGCCCTGCCGGTCGGTGCGTTGCGCTCCTCGTTGCCCGCGCAGACCAGCCACGTCTACGCGGCCGACGGCACGACGCTGCTCGCGCAGTTCTACGAGGAGTACCGCACGTACACCACGCTCGACACCGTCTCGCCCAACATCCAGAAGGCCATCGTCGCCGCCGAGGACGCCCGCTTCTGGGAGCACCACGGCGTCGACTTCAAGGGTGTCGCCCGCGCGTTCGTCGCGAACCAGAAGGCCGGCGCCGTCTCGCAGGGCGCATCGACGCTCACCATGCAGTACGTGCGCAACGTCCTGCGCGACAGCGCCGACACCCCGGCCGAGGTCTCCGAGGCGACGGAGCAGACCGGCGCCCGGAAGCTGCGCGAGATGAAGCTCGCGATCGAGCTCGAGAAGCACATGAGCAAGACCGAAATCCTGGAGCGGTACCTCAACGTCGCCTACTTCGGGCACCGCGCCTACGGCGTCCTCGCCGCGGCGGAGGTGTACTTCTCCAAGCGGCCCGCCGACCTCACCGTCCCCGAGGCGGCGCTGCTCGCCGGCCTGGTGCAGGCGCCGTCCTCGTACGACCCCGCGGGCAGTTCCGCCGCCTCCGTCGCGTCGGCCACCGAGCGGCGCGACTACGTCATCGACCGGATGGCCGACCTCGGCTACCTCGACGCCGCCGCCGCGGTCGCCGCGCGCGCCACCCCGATCGCGTTGAAGCTCAGCGAACCGCCCAACGACTGCCTCGCCACCCAGCCCGGCTGGGGCTTCTTCTGCGCGATGTTCCGGTCGTGGTGGAGCAGCCAGCCCGGTCTCGGCGCCACCCCCGACGAGCGGCTCGACCGGCTGCGCCGCGGCGGGTACACCGTCATCACGTCCCTCGACCCGCGCATCCAGGCGATCGCGCAGGCGCAGGTGCTGAAGCGGGAGAAGACCCGCAGCCCGTACGCCCTCGGGCAGGTCGCCGTCGAACCCGGCACCGGCCTCATCCGTGCCATGGCCGTGAACCGCACCTACTCCCTCGACCGCGCCAGCAACGGCCCGCACTCCGACCCGCGCCAGCGCAAACGCCTCCGCGGCAACTACCCCAACACGGTCAACCCGCTCCTCGGCGGCGGCGACATGGCCGGCTACCAGGCCGGCTCCACGTTCAAGATGTTCACGCTGCTGGCCGCCCTCGAACAGGGCATGCCGCTGTCCACCGCGATCAACTCGCCGAAGACGTTCGTGTCGAAGTACAAGACCGGCCGCGACAGCCCGGCTCGCTGCGGCACCGACAGCTGGTGCCCCTCCAACGCCTCCAGTTCCATGACCGGCCGCCAGACCATGTGGTCCGGCTTCGGCAAGTCCGTCAACACGTTCTTCGTCCAGCTCGAGCAGCGCGTCGGCGCCGAGTCCGCGGTCCGCATGGCCGAACGTCTCGGGCTGCACTGGCGCACCGGCATCGACCGGCTGCAGGCCTCCCCGGCGAAGGCGAAGACCTGGGGCGCCTTCACCCTCGGCGTCGCCGACACCACCCCCCTCGAGATGGCCGGCGCCTTCGCGACCGTCGCCGCCGACGGCACCCACTGCGAACCCATCCCCGTGATCTCGATCAGGCAGGTCGACGGCACCGAGGCAGTGAACGCCGAAGGCGTGCCGGTGGCCCGCCCCCGCTGCACCCAGGTCCTGTCCCCCGACGTCGCGCGCGGCGCGGTCGACGCGGCCCGCTGCGTCACCGGCTTCAAGGCCGCCACCGGTGACTGCGGCGGCGGGGGCACCGCGTCGAAGGTGTACCCCACGGTCCGCCGCCCGGTCGCCGGCAAGTCCGGCACCACGGACGACAACCGGGCCGCCTGGTTCGTCGGCATGACCCCCGGCCTGACCATCGCCGGGTTCATCGCCGACCCCGACAACCCGTTGCACCGCGTCGGCCCGGCCAACGCCGGCAAGCCCCGCGAGGCGGTCGCCGAGACCCTCCGCGACGCCCTCGCCGGCACGGCCGTGCGCCAGTTCACCCCACCGAGCACTGCCATCGCCTACGGCGCGAACGCGAAACCCCGCGCCTTCAAACCCCGCCGCTGACCTGTGCGGTCAGCGCCTGTGCGGTCAGCGGATGTCGGCGGGGACCAGCGACCAGCTCTCCAGGTCCACGCGCCCGCTGTGCAGGGACCCGGCGTTGCGCATCAGCCCCTCGTAGGTGAACCCCGCCTTCTCCGCCACCCGCCGCGACGCCACGTTGCCGGGCGCGACCCGCAGCTCGATCCGCTGGAACCGGTGCTCCAGCAGCAGCGACAGCGCCAGCACGTCGACCGCCTCGGGCGCCACACCGTAGCCGCGGGCGTCGGCGGCCACCGCATACGCGATCTCCGTCGACCGGTTCAGCCAGTCGGTGTTCTTCGTCCACAGGCAGCCGACGAGCCGCTCGTCCTCGCGCCGCACGATGCCGTAATGATCGCCGGCCCCGCTGTCACGCCGCTCGACGGCCAGCTCCGTGCACCACGAATAGCCGTCGAACTCGCTGTTGTCGTCCTGCGCGATCGGCAACCACCGCCGGACGAGCCGGTCCGCGAAGATCTCCCCGACCCGCTTGTCGTCGTCGGCGCACAACGGCCGCACCGACAGCCTGGGCGTCTGGACCGACAGTGCCGGAAAGCGGCGCAACGCCACCGACCAGGTCGACACTAGGCGGCCTCCGTCGCACCGCCGGCGGGCGGCCCCGACGTCGGCGGCCCGTCCCCGGACCGCTCGTCCGCGTCCCCTTCCCCGGGACGCGCGTCCGTCGCCCGCTCCCCCGGCCTCGCCTCGTGCGACGCGGTCGCCCCGAGCGCCGCCGCGGCGGCGGGCCCCGAGTCGGGCGGCGCCGAGACGGGACTGTGGTCACCGGCACCGAGCGGGTCGTGCCCCTGTGCCGGAAGCTGCAGGTACGCGGTCGGCGCCTCGTCAGGCGCGACCAGATCCGAGCCGGCGGCGGCGATCACCGTCATCCCGGCGGGCGCCGCCGACACTGGCGCCGCAACGGTCGGCATCGGCGCGGACGACACCGGCACCGCGGACGACGTCGCCGGCGCACCGGACCACTGATGCCCACCCTGCGCGCTCAACGGCGGCGTCGACACCGGCTGCACCCCGGCCCCTTCCGCGGGCCGCGACCCGGCGGCACCGGCCCCTGACACGGGCCCGGCCGCGCCGATGCTTTCCGCCGCGACACCCCCCGAACCGGCCCCGCCGGCACCGGTCATGGAACCGGACACGGGGGCGGGCACTGCGGCCGCGGGTGAGCTGGTCACCGGCGGCGGGGGCGCGGCAGGCGAGGTCGGTGAGTGGACGGATGCTGGTGGAGCGGAGACGGTCGTCGGCACAACCCAAGACGATGGCAGCCCAGAGGCCGTCGCGGGCGCGTTCGGGGTGGAAGGCACCCCAACGCTCGCCCCACCAGTCGCGGTGGACGGCCCAACCTCGGGCGCCTCCGCAGAGCCCGCCCCCACGACGCCCGACGCCGCGGTCCCTGAGCCCGCGGCGCCAGACTCCGGAACGCCAGACTCCGTAGTGCCCGATGTCGTGGCGCCCGGGCCTGCGATGTCCGACGCCATGGTGGCCGATGCTGCGGTGCCTGATCCTGCGACGTCCGAGGCCGTAGTGCCTGAGCTCGTGACGCCTGAGCCCGTGACGCCTGAGCTCGCGGCCTGGCTGGCGGACGCCAGTGCGACCCCCGCCCGGCTCGTCGGGCCGAACGGGCTCGACGCGATCCCGTCGGGCTCGTCAGCGTCTCCCGCGGCGGGCGAGGGGGCACCTTGGGCCTGCGCGTACGGTGCTTGCGGCGTGGCCGAGATCCCCGTCTGAATGACCGCGGTCGGCCCCTCCTCCGCGGACGCACCCGGCCGCGAAGTGCTGGAACGCGCCGCCCCGGACGGCGAAGCGCCCGAGTGCGACGTCCCGAAGTGCGAAGGCCCAGCGTGCGGAGGTCCAGCGTGCGACGGTCCTGCGAGTGAAGGTCCTGCGGGTGAAGTGCCTGCGGGTGAGGTGCCTGTGGGCGGAGGCCCGGCCGGTGGCCGGGGGCCTGCCGGCGCATACGCCGAAGCCGCCGCGGCCTGCCCCGGCGCCGCATACGCAGACGGGCCCGAGACGGGACCCGCGGGTCCGCCGGGAGCAGACACGGGCGCGGGTGACGCGAACGTGGACGGCGCCGAGACCGGTGTCACCGCACCCGGGCCCACAACGGGGGCGGGTGGCGAATACGTGGCCGGTGCCGCAGCGGCGAACCCACCAGGCGCCGAGACCGGGCCGGGGACCGACACAGGGCTCGCGGCCGGGGCGGTCCCGGGCGCCGCGAAGGCCGCCGGCGCCGAAACGGGGCCTGGCGTGGAAAAGGCCGCCGGCGCTGATACGGGCCCCGGCGTGGAAAAGGCAGTCGGCGCCGAGAGGGGGCCCGGCGTGGCGAAGGCAGCCGGCGCCGAAACGGGACTCGGGCCGGAGGCCGCCGTGTCACCCGCCGGGCGCGCCGGGTCGGACCCGGTCAGACCGGGCGCGGCGGCGGTCTTCGACAGGTTGGCGCCCCCAGAGACGCCAGCGCCCGCAGCAACCCCAGCGCCCGCAGCAACCCCAGCACCCGCAGCAACCCCAGCACCCGCAGGAACCCCAGCCGCAGCAGGGACCCCTGCGGCAGCAGCCGTGGAGGCGTCGGCCGGGACGGCTGGGAACTGGAGGGTCGAGCCGCTGCCGGACGGGGCCTGTGAGGCCGGGACGACGGACGGGCGACCGTACGGGTGGGTGCTGGGCGTCGTCCACTGGCCCTGGACGGGGGTGGCGGTGGCGCCGGCGGCGCCTACGAAGCGCGACGCGATGGACGGCGAGCCGGCCCAGTGCAGGCCGAGGTAGGAGGCGTGCACGCCGCGGTGGACGAAGCCCTCCGCAGGGCCGCCGGCCCAGGTCCATGCGGCCTGCAGGCCGGCCCGGGGGCTGATCGTGGTGCGGTGCATCTTGTGCCCCACGACCTGGGCGCCGACGGGCAGCAGGACGGAGGAGCTGCGGGCGGTGGCCTCGCGGTAGCCGAGGACGACGAGGTCGGTCTCGCGGGCCGAGGCGTCCACGACGCCGCACATGGGGCGGCCGTTGAAGTCGCGGCAGAGCCAGACGAGGCCGGTGCCCTCGGCGGCGATGGGCTTGCCGGCGGCCGCGTGCGCGGCGACGGCGGCGCGGAGGCGGGTGTTGAAGCCCAGCTCCTCGGCGTAGGACTCGGGCAGCGCGCCGCCGACGACCAGGCCGTCGACGCCGTCGGGCAGGAACTCGTCGCGCAGCGGGTCGAACGGGACGACCTCGGCGCCGGCGGCGGTGAGCAGCTCCGCGGTCTCCGGATAGGAGAAGGCGACGCCGATGATCGGGCGGCGGCCGATGCGGGCCACGGCCGGCTCGGCGATGCGGGCGGCGGCGACCTCCTCCGCGGCGCTCCACGGGTCGGAGGTGAGCCGGGGCGCGGAGCGGGCCAGGGCCATGGTCCGGTCGATGTCGACGGCGCCGGCGATGACCTCGCCGAGGCGCCGGACGGCGCGGACCGCGTCGAGGTTGTGGTGCACGACCGGGGCGACGCCGTGGTGCCGCGACGGCAGCGGCGCGCCGGCGTCGCCGATGTCGGTGAGCGCGTGGCGGCGCAGGGCACCGAGGACGGGCACGCCGATGTCGTCGAGGGCCTCACGGAGCAGCTGCTCGTGCCGGGAGGAGGCGACCCGGTTGAGGATGACGCCGCCGAGCCAGAGCAGCTCGTCATACGCGCGGAAGCCGTGCACGAGCGCGGCGACGGACTGCCCCATGGCGCCGACGTCGACGACGAGGACCACGGGCGCGCGCAGCAGACCCGAGATCTGCGCGGTCGACTCGCTGTCGGTGCGGCCGGCGAGCCCGTCGAAGAGGCCCATCGTGCCCTCGACCACGGCGATGTCGAGCGACGCGGCGCCGTGGGCGAACAGCGGGCCCATCCGCTTGGCGCCGATCATGCGCGGGTCAAGGTTGCGCCCGGGACGGCCGGCGGCCAGACCCAGGTAGGCGGCGTCGACGTGGTCGGGGCCGATCTTGAATCCGGCGGCCCGGTAACCCCGGGCCGACAGCGCGGACAAGAGACCTACGGAGACGGCAGTCTTGCCGTGACCGGAGGATGGCGCGCTGATCACCAGCCTCGGGATCGTGCTCATGATGCTCCTCAGGCGCTGGGGCAAATGTGTGTCCCGGACGATACCGGGTGGGCGCCACAGCAACTGTCCGGAACGCACCGGATACCGTGCATGGTTGTGTACCGGTTTCTCGCGTCGCCCCGGTGGCTCGGCTACGCCGCGCTGACCGTCGCCGCGGCGACCGTGATGGTGCTTCTGGGCTTCTGGCAGCTGGACCGCTATCACCAACGGGCATCGATCAACGCGCGGATCTCGGCGGGGACCTCGGCCACGCCGGTGCCGCTGACCGGCGTCGTGCCACGCCCCGGCGGCGCGCCCGGCACCGTCGGCGCGGCGCCCGGCGGTGACATGGAGTGGCTGCGGGTGCAGGTGAGCGGCCGCTTCGACGCCTCCCGGGAGATCCTCGTGCGGGGGCGGACGGTGGAGGGCCGGGTCGGCTTCGAGGTGCTGACCCCGCTGGTCCTCGCAGACGGCACCGCGGTGCTGGTCGACCGGGGCTGGGTGGCGCCCGCCGAGGGTGGTGCGCTCGCGATGCCGGCCGTGCCCGCCGCCCCGGACGGTGAGCAGACCGTGCTCGGCCGGTTGCGGCCGTCGGAGAGCCGCGGCGGGGCGCCGAAGGAGGTCAACGGCCGCCTGGAGATCCGCCGGATCACACCGTCGGCGATCGCACCGGCGATGCCCTACGCCATCTACGACGCCTACGTCAGCACCGACCTGCCGGCGCCGGGCCTGACGGTGGTCACGGCGGAGAAGCAGAACGCGCTGCAGAACGCCGGCTACGTGCTGCAGTGGTGGCTCCTCGCGGCGCTGACCCTCTACGGCTTCGGCTACCTGGCCCGCCGGGAGGCACGGGGCCCGGAGCCGGAGGACCTGCTGGACGAGTTTCACGACGCGCCGGCCTGAGGCGGCAGGTGGATGGCCCGCACGGCGTCGATCGTGTCGGCCTCCTCGGCGCGCTTGTCCTCGCGGTAACGCAGGACGCGGGCGAAGCGCAGCGCGACGCCGCCGGGATAGCGCGGCGAGGTCTGCACCCCGTCGAACGCGATCTCGACGACCAGCTCGGGCCTGACCTTGACGACCCACTCGGACTCCTCGACGGCGAGCGCCCGCAGCCGCTCGGTCTGCCAGCGCAGCATCTCGTCGGTCATGCCCTTGAACGTCTTGCCGAGCATCACGAAACCGCCGTTCTGCGGGTCGCGGGCGCCGAGGTGCAGGTTGGACAGCAGGCCCTTGCGCCGGCCGTGACCCCACTCGACGGCGAGGACGACCAGGTCGAGCGTGTGCCTGGGCTTGACCTTGACCCACGCGGAGCCGCGCCGGCCGACGTCATAGGGCGCGGCGGCGGACTTGACGACGAGCCCCTCGTGCCCGGCGGCGACGGCAGCGGCGAACACGCGCTCGGCGTCCTCCGGCGTGTCGAGCATGGTGCGCTCGACCCGCAGCGCGGCCGGCACGGCCCGTTCGAGGGCCGCCCACCGCACCGACGCCGGCTCGTCGAGCAGGTCGACGCCGTCGAGGTGCAGGACGTCGAAGAAGAACGGCTGGAGCACGGCGGTGCCGTCGCGGCGCGCCGCCCGGCTCGACGTCTCCTGGAACGGCACGGCCCGGCCGGTGTCGTCGACGCCGACGGCCTCCCCGTCGAGCACGATCGAGGACACGGCGAGGCCGCGGACGGCCTCCACGACCACGGGCACCCGGGCGGTGAGGTCGTCGAGGCTGCGGCTGAACACGGCGATCTGGTCGCCGTCGCGGTGCACCTGGATCCGGACTCCGTCGATCTTGGTGTCGGCGGCGGCCGGGGTGCCGGTGTCGGCGAGGGCGTCAGTGGCGGTGGCGGCGCTCTGCGCGAGCATCGGCGCGAGGGGCCGCCCGACGGTGAGCTTGTAGGCCTCGAGGGCGTCGGCGCCGGCGGTGAGCGCGTCGACCGCGACGATCTTCAGGTCGCCGGCGAGCAGCAGCGCCCGGCGGATCGCGGTGATCGGGACGCCGGAGGCGCGGGCGACGGCGTCGACCAGGAGGCCGGCCTGCGCGCCCTGCCGCAGCTCGCCGCTGAGCAGGCCGATGAGGAAGTGGCGCTCGGCCTCGGTGGCGGCGCCGAAGAGAGTGGCGACGAGCTCCCGCCGGGCGGCCTGCGAGCCTTTGCCGGCCAGCTGTGCCATCGCCGCGAACGCCTCGTCGACGTCGGTCACGGACAGCGTCGCGGATTCCGCGGGAGGTGGGAGGTCGCGCAGGGCGGCATAGCCGACGCCGGTCTGGCGTTGCCGCAGCTCGCCGGACAGATAGGAGGCGCCGGGCGAGACCTCATCGGGCTCCAGCCGCCGCAGCGCCTCGGCGAGTAGGTCGATCTTGGCGTTGCGCCCGGAGGTCCGCGTGACTTCGGCGGAGACGGAGGCCAGCTCGACGAATCTCATACCCGGATTTTGACCCAGGGGTACGACAGAAAAACCTCAGGCGGCGTACGCCAGCCGCACGACCCCCAGCACCCAGCCCATCCGGTTGACGGCGGTGTCGGGGTGCTCGCCGAACTCGTGGGCGACCAGCGCGGCGCACCCGCGCGGCCCGTGCCGCCGGACGCTGCGCATCACCGCGGTGCGGATGTGCTCGGGACTCATCGGATCCGAGGACTGCACGTCGGAGACGAACAGCGCTTCGGCCCGGACATGTTCCAGAAGCTGTGGCGTCATCTTCTACCCCCTTCGGCTTCCTCCAATCACACGCTCCCGCAGGTGTACCGCCGTGTCCGCCAGGTTGCGGACAGGGTGACAACGAACAGGCGACAGATGACACCTGTCAGCGGGCCGGCAACGCGCCGAGGTCGAGGCCCGCCGCGAACACCTCGCCGGCCGGCAGCGGCCGGGAGTACAGGTACCCCTGCGCGGAGTTGCAGCCCAGCGCCAGGAGCGCGGCGGCCTGCCCGGCGGTCTCGACGCCCTCGGCGACGGTGCGCAGCGACAATCCCTCGGCGAGCTGCAGGATCACCCGCATCAGGGTCGAGTCGACCCCCGACGCGGTGAACGTCCGGTCGATCTTGAGAATGTCGACCGGGAGGTGTACGAGGTACGCCAGCGACGAGTAGCCGGTGCCGAAGTCGTCCACGGCGATGCGCACGCCCCGCTCCCGCAGCCGGCCGAGGCGTGCGGTGCGCTCTGCGTCGTCGACCAGGACGGACTCGGTGAGCTCCAGCACCAGCGCGGCGGGCGGCAGCCCGGTCTCGTCGAGGACGGCCAGGACCCGCTCGACGAAGTCCTGCTCGCGCAGCTGGTGCCCGGAGACGTTGACGGTGACGGCGACCCCGTCGCGCTCGAACCATCCGCGCGCGTCGGCGCAGGCCTGCCGCAGCACCCACCAGCCCAGCGGCACGATCAGGCCGGTGGCCTCGGCGACCGGGATGAAGGTCAGCGGCGGCACCCCGCCGGCCGGCCAGCGCAGCAGCGCCTCGACCGCGGTGACCCGGCCGTCGGCGAGGCGTACGACCGGCTGGTAGTGCAGCACGAACTCGCCGTCGGCGAGGGCGCGGCGCAGGCCGGCGGCGAGCTCCCGGTGGCGGGCGGCGGCGGTGCGCAGGTCGGGGTCGAACCGGACGATCCTGTCCTTGCCGGCGTTCTTGGCCGCGTCGAGGGCGAGATCGGCGTCGCGCAGCACGTCGGTGGAGCTGCGCTGGTCGCCGACCGCAACGAGCCCGGCACTGCCGGTGAGGTGCACCTGCCGGCCGGCCACCGGGTACGAGGGGCGCAGTTGCGCGAGGGCGTCCTCGAAGGCCTGGTCGGCGCCGCGCCAGACGACCGCGAACTCGTCGTCGCCGAGCCGTGCCAGGACGTCGGCGTCGGGCAGCGCCGCCCGCAGCCGCCGGGACACCTGCACGAGCAGCTCGTCGCCGGCGGCGTGGCCGAGCGTGTCGTTGACGTCCTTGAAACCGTCGAGGTCCAGCAGCGCGACCGTCACGCCGGGCGCCACGCCCGTGAGGACCTGGTCGAGGCGCGCGGTGAGCTGCCGCCGGTTGGCCAGCCCGGTCACCGGGTCACGGGTGGCGCGCTGCCGCAGCTCCCGCTCCAGGCCCTTGCTACGCGCCGACGAACTGGCCAGGGAGCGCCGGAGCCGGTCGGAGCGGTGCCGGACCAGCAGCACCGCCGCGCCGGCCGCACCCAGGGCCACCAGCATCGCGAAGCCGGAAAGTGCCTGGTGGAGCATCGCCGGTACCGCCGCCGAAAACGCGATCAGAAAGACGCCGGCGACGGCGAGCAGGGTGGACGGCCGGCCTGCCATCGGGGCTGGGCGGGGATGAGGGCTCGGCTTGCGTCGCACGCTCCGATGCTAGCTATCACATATCCGATTTTTCGCCACCTAACGGACAACACGCACACACGCAAAGGGCGGGCCTCCACGGAGGAGGCCCGCCCAGGTCTGCGAGGTGGTCAGCCGCGCCAGTCGAAGCCCGCCTCGACCACGATCTTGTCCGCGGTGGCGGCGATCCGGTCGGCGTACTTGTTGGTGTGGTGCCCACAGAACGACAGGTCGCCGGCGGCGCCGAACGTCACCCGAGCCTTGGCGGCGGCACCGCAACTGTCGCAGCGCTCCCCAGTCAGCTCGGGGACGACGTGAACGGCCGGGCGCGAGATCAGCATCGGGGTCATCTCAGTCTCCTCGAGTCGAAACGGTCAGCTGCGAAATGAAATGTGGCTTTTCTAGGTGTTGCGCCTTACCTACCTAACAGTACGTTCGCCTGATTTGAGCGACTAGTTCGGAAGCGTTGGCATTTGGTCACTGCCGGGTTGCTGACTCTAGCCGTTCGTCTGATGCATCACTTGTGGACGTCACATACCCCCTCGGCAACTTCTCGACACCAGCCGCCCTGCCAGCCGCCGATGAGCCCGGTCCCGCTCAGGGCACGCTCAGGGCACGCTCACGGCGTCCACTGTGGACAGACGTGTTCGGGGGCGGGCACCCGAACGGCAACGCACGGCGAACCAGGGGTGTAACCCGGGTTGCCGAATCTTGTGGAGGTCCGGATGACAACGCCGGACGGCACCACCGCTCCACCAGGATTCGCCATCCACGGAAGGGCCCACATAGATGTTTCGCCGCCACACCCGCACATTGATGCCGCTCGCCGCCCTCGCCATTGGTGCCGCCGCCGGCACCGTGTTCTTCTCCGGCAACGCCGGCGCCGAGACCACCGACATCGTCCGCACCGCCGCGGGTGAGGACGGCTACAGCTCCAGCAGCCGCCCGACCTACAACTTCGGCGCGTCGGACACCCTCGTCGCGGGCCGCGCCGGCGGCGACACGATGGTGACCTACCTGAAGTTCACCGTCGCCTCCCCGGGCACCGGCGTGACCGTCAAGACCGCCCAGGTGACCCTGACCCGGGAGAGCAAGACGCTGCCGGGCACGCTGACCCTCAGCAAGGTCGCCGACACGGCGTGGACCGAGAGGGCCCTCACGGCGAAGAACGACCCCGCCATCGGCGCGCTGGTGAGCACCGTCAAGCCGAAGAGCGCCGCGGCCACCGTCACCTTCGACGTCAGCTCGGTCGTCAAGGGCGCCGGCACCTACACGTTCGCGGTGACCTCCCACGTTGCCAACAGCCCGGCCCGCTTCAAGTCGGCCGAGGCCACCAGCGGCCAGCCCGCCCTCAACCTGACCGTGGCCCGCCCGGCCGCGACCAAGCCCCCGACCCCCAAGCCCTCGACCACCAAGCCCCCGGTCACCACACCCCCGAGCACCAAGCCCCCGGTCAAGCCCCCCGTCGAGGCGACGCCGACCCCGACCGCCCCGGCCACCCCCGGTGGCTGCGCCGTCGACGCGAAGCTCGTCCCGTCCTGCGGCGTGCTGTGGGGTGCGGCCGCCGGCGGCTTCTCCGACGTGCCCCGCGACGAGGCGCTCAAGACCTTCGAGCAGAAGACCGGCCGGACGTCGACGATCTACCACACGTACCACAAGGGCGACGAGCTCTTCCCGACCAAGGACGAGATCGCCATGAGCAGCGACCCGGCCAGCCCGCGCACCCTGATGCTGAACTGGAAGGTCGGCTACGGCACGAAGTGGGCCAACGTCGCCAACGGCGACCAGGACGCGCGGATCGACCGCCTCTCGACCTACATCAAGACCAACTACGGCACGAAGAAGTTCTTCATGGTGCTGCACCACGAGCCGGAGAACGACGTCAACGCCACCGCCGGCTCGGGCATGACCGCCAAGGACTACGCCGCGATGTTCCGCCACACCGCGCTGCGCCTGAAGGCCAACGGGGTCAGCAACGCCGTCTTCGTCGTCGCCTACATGAACTACGAGAAGTGGAACAACACCTCCTGGTGGGGCGACCTCTACCCCGGCGACGACGTCGTGGACTGGGTCGGCATCGACACCTACAACAACGCGCAACCCGGCGGTTTCCACACCGGCGACTTCAACTACATGATGAACCGCACCACCGACAAGGCGAAGTTCCCCGGCTGGTACACCTGGGCCACCACCAAGCACGCCGGCAAGCCGATCATGGTGGCCGAGTGGGGCGTCTACGACTCGTCGCCGACCGTCGTCGGCAAGAACAAGGCCGACGTGTACGCCACCGTCCTGCCGCAGCTCGCGAAGATGCCGGAGGTCAAGGGCCTGGTGTACTTCGAGACCGCCAAGGACCAGAACGGCCACGACATCCGCATGGACGACACCCCGGAAGCCCTCGCCGGATTCCGGAAGATCGCCGCCGACCCCCGCTTCAACGTGAAGCTCTGAGCACTGTCTGAGCACTGAAGGCACGAAGGCCGCCCGGACCCACGTCCGGGCGGCCTTTCGCTGTGCGGGCCCGCGTCAACCCGATGGACGCACTACTGCAGCACGGTCGGGGCCGGGTCCGGCCGATCGGCGTCGGGCGGTCGGGGCGGCGGGCAGGCCGGCCGGGCGTCGCGGGCGGAAGCGCCGCGACCCACGCAACTTCGCTGCTCCTGACAGGGTCCCGAGCGTGCCACCCGGGGACCCGAATCTTATTCCTGTAAGGCAATGACGGAAAACATGAAAGCAAGGGATGTAGACATATGCTGAACCGCCGCGTTCTCACCGTTCTGGCCATGACCGCCGCCGCTGCCGGCTCCTTCTCCTTCGCTTCCGCCGCCGTCGCCGCGCCCGCCGAGGGCACCGTGCGCGGCATGGGCGAGGCAGGCGCCATGAAGGACCGCTACATCGTGGTCCTGAAGGACGGCTCGACGACGACCTCCGACGCCCTCGCGGGCAAGGTCGGCGGCTCGGTGGGCACCCGGTTCAACAGCACCGTCAAGGGCTTCTCCGGCACGATGAGCGCGACCGGCGCCCGCCGGCTCGCGGCCGACCCGGCCGTCAAGTACGTGGAGCAGGACCGCATCGTCCAGGTCGAGGCGACGACGCAGACGAGCGCGACGTGGGGCCTGGACCGCATCGACCAGCAGGCGCTGCCGCTGAACGGGACCTACACGTACGGGCCGGCCAGCAACGTCACGGCGTACATCATCGACACCGGCCTGCGCACGACCCACACCGAGTTCGGCGGCCGGGCCCGCTCGGGCTACGACTTCGTCGACAAGGACGCGGACTCGACCGACTGCCAGGGGCACGGCACGCACGTCGCCGGCACCGTCGGCGGCGCCACCTACGGCGTGGCCAAGGACGTCAAGCTCGTCGGCGTGCGGGTGCTGGACTGCCAGGGCAGCGGCTCCTACTCGCAGATCATCGCCGGTGTCGACTGGGTGACGAAGAACGCGGTCAAGCCCGCCGTGGCGAACATGAGCCTGGGCGGCTCGGCCGGCAGCACCCTCGACGAGGCGGTCAAGAAGTCGATCGCGTCGGGCGTCACCTACGCGGTCGCCGGCGGCAACGACTCCGCCAACGCCTGCACGAAGTCCCCGGCCCGCCTGCCCGAGGCGATCACCGTCGGCGCGACGGACGCCAAGGACGCCCGCGCCAGCTTCTCGAACTTCGGCACCTGCCTGGACATCTTCGCCCCCGGCGTGAACATCCTGTCCAGCGCGAACAGCGGCAACACCGGCACGGCGAAGATGAGCGGCACCTCGATGGCCACCCCGCACGTCGCCGGCGCGGCCGCGCTCTACCTGGCCGGTCACCCGACGGCCACCCCGGCGCAGGTCCGTGACGCGCTGGTCAACGGCGCCGTCAGCAACGTCGTGACGGGTGCCGGCACCGGCTCGCCGAACAAGCTGCTCTACACCGCCGGCCTGATCGCCGCCCCGGCGCCGGCCAACCCGACGACCCCGACCACGCCGACCACCCCGACCACCCCGGTCACCCCGACCACGCCGGTCACCCCGACCACGCCGGTCACCTGCGCCGCGGCCTCCAACGGCACCGACGTGTTCATCGCCGACCGCGCCATCGTCTCCAGCAAGGTCACCGTCGCCAACTGCGCCGGCAAGGGTGCCAAGGCCTCGACCGTCAAGGTGGCCGTGAAGCACGCCGACCGCGGCGACCTGCGCCTCGACCTGATCGCCCCGGACGGCACCGCGTACAAGCTGAAGAGCTCGATCTCCGGTGACGACGTGGCCAACCTGAACGCGACCTACACCGTCGACCTGTCCAGCGAGACCCGCAACGGCGTGTGGACCCTGAGGGTCACGGACGTCTTCGCCGGCGACACCGGCACCCTGGACAGCTGGACCCTGACCGTCTGATCCCACCTCCCCCGGTGACTGATGGCCCCCGCGACCTCGCGGGGGCCATCGGCGTTGCAGAAACCGCGAATCGGTCTCAACTAGGGCGTACCCGTCGGTACCGTGTTGGTCATCCGAGAGCTAGGGGGACACCATGAGCACCGCGCGAGAGTCCATCGAGGTGGCCGTCCCGGCCGGGGTCGCATACGAACAACTCACCCACTTCGAGAACTACCCGCAGTTCATGTCCGGGGTGATGAGCATGGCGCCGATCGACGCCTCGACCGCGCACATGGTGCTGGACATCGGCGGCAACCGGGCGGAGTTCGACGCCAGGATCACCGAGACGCGCCCCGGTGAGTTCCTGTGCTGGGAGGCCCTCGACGGCCCGCAGGTCAGCGAGGCGCTGCGGCTGGAGCCAATGGCGGACGGGATGACCCGGGTCATCGCGGAGCTGCAGATCGACGCCCGCGAGCTGATGCCGACCGAGCAGCACGCCGTCGAGGTGCTCAACCGGCGGCTGAAGGCGGACCTGAAGGGCTTCAAGCGGTTCTGCGAGGAGGCCGCGACGAAGACCACGGTCAACAAGCCGGTGACCGCGACCCCGGCGACGATCGCGCGCGGCATCGCGTCGGCCTCCGGCCTCACCCACGCCAGCAACGAGCGGCCGCCGCAGGGCCCGCCGCCCGCCGGCAACCTGGGGCCGATGCAGCACGCGCTGGACCGCGGCACGGCGCGCACCAAGCAGACGCGGTTCTAGGTTCCACCAAGGCTTTCAGGGGCGCCGGCTATTCGGTCGGCGTCCTTTTTGATCACCAACCGGATCACCGACTGGATCACCGACATTCGGGCTAATTGTCACATATCATGAAGTTTCATAAGGCCGAGAGGAGCGAGGATCCCATGACCGCGATCCTGGTCGCCGACGACGACATGGACATCAGGGACCTCGTCGCCTTCAAGCTCGAACAGGCCGGCTACGACGTCGTCGCCGTCGACAACGGGCTTGCCGCGCTCACCGAGGCGACCCAGAACCCGCCGGACCTCGTCGTGCTGGACGTCATGATGCCCGGCATGTCGGGCATCGACGTGTGCCGCCAGCTCCGGCAGGACGCCGGCACCAAGGCGCTGCCGATCATCCTGCTCACCGCGCGCGCCCAGGAGGGCGACGTCGAGGTCGGGTTCGGCGCCGGCGCCGACGACTACATCGTCAAGCCCTTCAGCCCCCGGGAGCTGGTGAGCCGCGTCGAGGCCGTGCTGGCGCGGATGCGCACGTGACGCTCGCCGGCGCCGCCGTCGTGGCGCTGGCGGTCCTGCTCGTCGCGGCCCTGGTCTTCGGCGGTCTCATCGTCGGCGGCAGGACCGTGCGCCGCGCCCGCGAGGCCCGCCGCGCGAAACTGGCCAAGCCGGCCCGACAGTTGCTCCTCGCGATCGCCGCCGGGGACGACGACCCCGACCAGGTCGAGGCCCTCGTCCGGCTGCCCGACGAGGTCTGGCAGGCGGTGGAGCCCAACGCGATCGCCCTGCTGGGCAAGGTCCGCGGCGAGGCGCACACCACGCTCGTCGACGTGTTCGAGCGCCGCGGCGCCGCCTGGCGGGCCCGCAGCCGGCTGCGCCGCCGGGACCCGGTGGCCCGCGCGCAGGCCGCCGAGGTGCTGGGCAACCTCGGCCGCAAGGACGCCCTGCTGCCGCTGTGCGACCTGCTCGGCGACCCCGACCCCGACGTCCGGGTGGTCGCCGCCCGCTCGCTCGGCCGCATCGGCGACGCCGGCGCCACCCAGCCGCTGCTGGCCACCCTCGCCAGCCGGCGCATGGTGCCGCAGCAGGTGGTCGCGACCGCGCTGACCCGGCTCGGCACGGCCGCCCAGGCAGCCCTGCTGGCCAGCCTCGACGATCCACGGGCGCCGATCCGAGCCACCGCCGCGGAGGTCCTGGGTCTGATCGGTGCGGCGGGCGCCACGGTACGGGTGGAAAGCGCGCTGCGCGCCGACCCGTCCATCGACGTGCGGATCAGCGCCGCCCGTACACTCGGCCGCCTCGGCACCCGGACGGCCCTCGCGCCGCTGCTCGACTCGCTCGAACCGGACCGCCCCGTGGTGCTGCGCGCGGAGGCGGCGAAGGCGCTCGGGGAGCTGGGCGCCGTGACCGCCGCGTCGGCCCTGACCGTGCTGCTGTCCGACGTCGAATACGTGGTGGCCCATAACGCGGCCCGGTCCCTGCTGCGGCTCGGCGGGGCCGGCCGGGCCGCCCTGGCGGCGGCCGAGCACCGCGCCGAGACCGAGCCTGACGACCAGCGGGTCCTGCTCGGCGCCGCGCACGCCCGCGAGGCCCTGGCCGCCGCCGAGCTCGACGACCACCGCAGGCAACTCGTGCCATGACCGGCCCCGCAGCGCAGGTGGCGGCGTGATCGCCGACTGGGTCCGGCAGGTGCTGACCGTCACGGACGTGTTCATCCTGACGTACTTCCTGCTGATCAACTCCAGTTACCTGGTGCTGATCGTGCTCGCCTCGGCGGAGTTCGTGCACCACATGCGGCGGGTGCCGTTCGCCGGGCACGAGGAGACCTACCGCAGCCCGCTCACCCAGGCGGTGTCAGTGCTGGTCCCGGCGCACAACGAGTCGGCCGGGATCGTGCAGTCGGTCCAGGCGATGCTGGCCCTGCGCTACCCGGTGTTCGAGGTCATCGTCATCGACGACGGATCCACCGACGACACCTTCGAGCGGCTGCGGCAGGAGTTCGGCCTGGTCGAGGTGCCCAGAGTGGTGCCGGACGCGACACCCACCCGGGGAACGATCCAGTCGGTGCACGTACCGCGGGAACGCCCCGACCCCCTCGTCGTGGTCCGCAAGCACAACGGCGGGAAGACCGACGCCGTCAACACGGGCATCAACGTGGCGCAGTACCCCCTCGTCTGCATGGTCGACGCGGACTCGGTGCTCGACCCGCAGGCGCTGCTGTCGGTGGCGAAGCCGTTCACCGACGACCCGGTCCGCACGGTCGCGTCCGGCGGGGTCATCCGGGTCGCGAACGGCTGCACCGTCGTCGCCGGCCGGATCGTCGACGTCCGGATGCCGCGCAACTGGCTCGCCAGGGTGCAGGTGGTGGAATACCTGCGGGCGTTCCTGCTCGGCCGGACCGGCTGGTCCCGCATCGGCGGGCTGCTCATCATCTCCGGCGCGTTCGGCATCTTCCGCCGGGACCTCCTCGTCGAGGTCGGCGGCCTCGACCACGACTGCATCGGCGAGGACGCCGAGCTCGTCGTGCGGCTGCACCGGCACCTGCGCCGGCAGCGCCGCGACTACCGGATCGTGTTCGTCGCCGAGCCGGTGTCCTGGAGCGAGGCGCCGAGCTCGCTCAAGGTGCTCGGCAAGCAGCGCCGCCGCTGGCACCGGGGCATCACCGAGATCCTCGGCAAGCACCGCTCGATGATCCTCAACCCGAGGTACGGCCGGATCGGGATGCTCGCGATGCCCTACTACGTGCTGTTCGAGCTGCTCGCGCCGATCATCGAGCTGGCCGGGGTGGTCCTGGTCCCGCTCGGCCTGTACGTCGGCGCGATCAACGCCAGGTTCGCCCTGGTGTTCGTCGCCGTCGCGTACGGCTACGCGCTGCTGCTCAACCTGATCGCGCTGACGGTCGAGGAGTACTCGTTCCACCGGTACCACCGCTGGACGGACCTGATCGCCTCGATCCTCGCGTCGGTGCTGGAGAACTTCGGCTACCGGCAGCTGACCGCGCTCTGGCGGACGATGGGCATGTGGGCCGCGATCCGCGGCGGCAAGCACGAGTGGGGTCAGATGACCCGGACCGGCTTCCAGACCGTGCTGACCCCGGCCGCGCCCGCAGACCCCACGCCGCAGGCGGCGGCGCCGCAGCCCGTCACAGCCAAAGCGGACGTTCGCGTGGAATCCTGACCGTGAACGTGGTGCCGGCGCCGACGACGCTGTCCACGGCGACCTCCCCGCCGTGACCCTCAACGATCGTCTTCGTGATCGCCAGGCCGAGCCCGGCACCCTGCACGGCCTCGCGGACCGCGAACGTACCGCGGAAGAACCGGGTGAACAGCTGGCCCTGCTCGGCCGGGTCGATGCCCACCCCGGTGTCGCTGACCGTGATCACCAGCTGGTCACCGTCCGGCCTGGCGGTCAGCTCGATCAGCCCGCCGTCCGGGGTGAAGTTGATCGCGTTGACCAGCAGGTTGACCAGGGCGCGCTCGAGCTGCTCCGGGTCGGCCTCGATGACGCCGAGGCGCGGCGCGACGTTGAGCGCGAGGCGGTGCTCGCGGCGCTTGGCCCGCGGCTCGACGGCCGCGTGCGCCGCGACGAGCACCTCGGTCAGGTCGGTGGTGACCAGCGCCAGGTCGAAGACCCCCGCCTCGACCTTGGAGATGGTGAGCAGGTCCTCGATGAGCGCCCGCAGCCGGTCGGAATTGCGGCCGATGACCTGCAGCATCCGGGTCTGCGCGGGGTTGAGCTCTCCGGCGTCGCCGGAGGTGAGGACCTCGAGGTGGCCGATGACGTTGGTCAGCGGCGTGCGGAACTCGTGCGACACGGTCGCCACGAAGTCGCTCTTGACCACGTCGAGCTCGCGCAGCCGGGAGACCGCCTCCCGCTCGTGCTCGTAGGCGGCACGCAGCGCGTCCTCGGTGCGCTTGCGGTCGGTGATGTCGTGCACGAAGGCGTTGAAGCTCCAGCCCTGCATGGCGTCCTGCACGGCCCAGACGGCGAGCTCGACCGGGAACTCGTAGCCGTTGGCGTGCCACGCGACGATCTCGATCCGGTTGTCCAGGACGTGCTTCTCGCCCGTGGTCAGGAACCGGCCGACGCCGAGGTGGTGGGCCTCGCGGTACCGCGGCGGCACGATCGTGTCGGCCAGCCGGCGCCCGAGCGCCTCCTCCTTCGACAGGCCGAAGACCTTCTCGGCGGCGGCGTTCCAGCCGGTGATCATGCCGCCCTCGTCCATTGCGACGAACGCCTCGACGCAGCTGTCGAGGATGCGTTCCAGGCGCTCCGCGCCGAAGCGCAGCGCCCGCGTGGCGGCCATCCGGTCGGCGACCCGGCCGAGCTGGATGCCGACGTCGGCCATGATCTCCAGCAGCCGGGTGTCCGGCTGGGCCGGCTCGTGGGTGAAGAACTCCAGCACCGCGGAGACGACCCCGCGGGCGGTGATCGGGAAGGCGATCGCGGCGCCGACCCCGTCGATCGCACCGGGGATCCGGGACCGGATGAAGTTCACGTCCACGGCGACGTCCGGGCACCAGACGGGCCTGCCGCTGCGGGCCGCCTGCCCGACGATGCCGCCGCCGTAGGTGAAGCGGAACCCCTCGCTCGCGGCCCGCAGGCCGGCGAACGAGCCGGGGACGTCCTCGAACCAGATGTCGGTCGACACGAAGACCCTGCGGTCGCGCTCGTCCGGCAGGCACAGGTGCCCGGCGTTCCAGCCGGTGGCCGCGCAGACCGCCTTGATCACGGGCAGTCCGGCGTCGGCGATGTGGTCCGCCTCGTTCGCGATCCGGGTCGCCTCCTGTAACAGGGAGACGAGGACGAGTTCGCGAGCCTTCGACACATCTTCGATCCTAAAGTCGGACCCGCCGCGATCAGCCCGTTTCGGGCGGATCACGGCGGGTTCGCGACGGGATCGGGGTGGATGGAACCGTTCAGGCCGTGGCGGGTGAGCGGTGCAGCGCCGCGGCGACCTCACGCACGTAGCGGTAGTAGCCGATCTCGCTCGCGCGGACGGCGTCGCTCACGGCGACCAGCCGCACGCCGCCCTCGACGCACGCCTGGGCGAAGCGCAGCCCGGGCAGGCGGTGCCGCTCGCTGATCTCGACGACGGTGCCGTTGGCCCGGCACGCCTCGACCAGGTCCGCGATGGCCGACTCCGGCACCGCGGCCTCGTCGATCCCGGCCCGCGCGAGGAAGTCCAGGGGTCGGGCCAGCCGGGTCGGCGCGTAGCGGGAGACCCGCTCCACGGCCAGCCCGGTCACGGTGACGACCTGGTCGATCACGTCCAGGGCGCGCATGGTGCCGTTGTCGATGAGCCCGCGCACGGCGTCGGGGCTGAGCAGGCCGGCGGGCAGCGGCAGGCGGTTGAGCCCGACGGAGATGACCTCCAGGCCGTTGAGGTCCGACGGGAACGCCAGCCAGCCGTCGATGCCGATCGCCTCGACCTCGACGCCACGGCGCAGGACGAGGTCGGTGCGCTGCTGGGCGCGCTGGATGGAGGACAGGTACGGCGACAACCAGCTCGTGTCGGGTCCCACGCGGTCGGCGAACGTCACCTCGGTCAGTCCGGCCTGCTCGGCGCTGGCCACGAGGACGCTGACGCTGTCCCGGCCGGAGGAGAAGGCGGTGTGGACGTGGCCGTCGGCGGCAAGGTCGATCATGTGGGGCTCTCTTCCCTGAGGCTGGCTGCTCTTTCCATGTATCAGGGTGCCGGGCCCGGGTCCCCTGCCCCGGTCCCGGCCAGTTGCGCTTGGGTTATTCGCCCGCGCGGTCCAGCACGGGGCGGCGGTACCGGTACCCGAAACCGCGCACCGACTCGATCGGCGAGGCGTCCGGGTCGGTCCAGCCGAGCTTGCGCCGCAGCCGCAGCACCGCGAACTTGACCCGCTCCGGGCCGATACCGGTCGGGTCGTCCCAGGCCTGCGCGAGCAGCTGGTTGGGCGACAGGACCGCGCCGGCGTGCCGGACGAGGACGTTGAGCAGCCGGAACTCGGTCGGCGTGAGCCGCACCTCGTCGCCGGCCACGAACGTGCGACGGGCGGCCGGGTCGATGCGCAGGACGCCGTCGTCGTACACCTCGTCGGCCCAGGACGCAGGTCCGGCGCTGCGCCGCAGCAGCGCCTCCACCCTCGCCACGAGCTCGGCGTTGGTGAACGGCTTGGTGAGGTAGTCGTCGGCGCCGCCGCGTAACCCACGCACCTTGTCTGACTCCTGCCCGTGCGCGGTCAGCAGCAGCACCGGGACGTCACTGACGTCCCGCAGCCGCTCCAGCACCTGCCACCCGTCCATGCCGGGCAGGCCGATGTCGAGGATGACGAGCTCCGGACGCTCCGTGTAGGCGTCCCTGAGTCCGGTCCTGCCGTCCTTGGCGTGTGCGACCTGGTGTCCGGCCCGCGTCAGCAGCAGGCGCAGAGCCATGGCGATATCCGGATCGTCCTCGACGACGAGAAGTCGGCTCACGATCATCCCCCATTTCGTGCTGGTCGCGAAGGCAACGACAGCGTGACCGTCGTGCCGACCCCTTCGGTGCTGGCGACGCTGATGCCGCCGCCGTGCAGTTCGACGATGGCCCGGCTCACCACGAGTCCGAGCCCGGTGCCGGGCATGACCTGCCGCCCGACGGCCGCGGCGACGTTGGAGCCGCGGAAGAATGCGCTGAAGAGCCGGGGCAGGTCGGCGGCGGGTATGCCGACCCCGGAGTCCACCACGGCGATCGTCCAGCCGTCGTCGCCCGGCCCCGCCCGGACGGTGACCCTCCCCCCGCTCGGTGTGAACTTGACGGCGTTGCTCACCAGGTTGTCCACGACCTGGTGCACCCGGGTGTCGTCGCAGACCAGTTCGGGGCCCTCGGCGCACTCGAGGACGAGATCGAGGCCGGCCGCGAGCGCCGCCGGCGTCCGTTCGGCGACGGCGACGGCGAGCAGCTCCGGCAGGCGGGTCGGCATCGGTTTGAGCTGCAAGGTGCGGGCCTCCAGCCGGGACAGCAGCAGCAGGTCCTCGATCAGGCGCAGCAGCCGGTTGGCGTTGCGGTCGATCACGTCCAGATAGGTGCGCTGGTCCTCGGACAGGTCCCCGGTGGTGGCGTCGCCGAGCAGGTGCGCGAACGCGACGACCGACGACAGGGGGCCGCGAAGCTCGTGCGAGACGGAGGCGACGAACTCGTTGTTGAGCGCGGTCGCCTCGATCAGCGCCTGGTTGCGCTCCTCCAGGCCGCGGCTGCGCTCCTCCAGCCCGCGGCGGACCGCGACCCTGGCGGTGACGTCGCGGATGTGGACGAGCGTGCCGGAGTCCGACTCGCCGGGGCCGGCCACCGGGACCAGGTCGATCTCCAGGACCCGGCCGTCGTCGAACGGCATCTCCTCGCCGACGATCGCGCGGCGCGCCCGGAACGCCTCGCGCAGCCGCTCGACACGGGTGGCGTCGGCGCCGAGCCGGTCGACCGTGTGGCCGATGACCGCGGCCCAGTCCAGCTGTTCGTCGTCGGTCACCTGGCCGCGCGAGGTGTCGGGGCCGGCCAGGCCGGTGTCCAGGAGCTGGTGCGCGGCGAGGTTGGCCAGGCCGACCCGGCCCTGCTCGTCGAGCAGCAGCAGGCCGTCGCCCATCGTCTCGACGAGGCGGGCCAGGCGCTGCTGCTCGACGAGCACGGTGCGCTCGGTCTCGCGCTGGCGGGTGACGTCGATGCCGAAGAACACGACCGCGCCGACCTGGGCGTCGTCGACGAAGCTGCGGGCGGCGACCTCGATGGTGCGCCAGTGGCCGTTGGCGGTGCACAGCCGCAGGTCGACCGTGCCGGCCGGGTGCCGGCCGGTGCAGCAGGTGAGGAACATGCCGACGGCCGCGGGCCGGTCGTCGGGGTGGATCAGGTCGATGATGCGGTAGTCGGGGGGTCTGTGCCGGTCGTACCCGAGGACCGTTCCGAACGAGTCGGACAGCGCGCTCCAGCCGCGGGCCGGGTCGACGGTCAGGATCATCGCCCGCGCGCCGGTGGTGATCGCCCAGGCGAGGGGCGAGCCGAGCATCGGCGGTGGCGGCACCGCGCGGCAGGGCTGGGCAAGGGCGCGGTCGGCCGCGGCGGCGATCTCCGCTGCGGCGGCGAGCAGCTCGGTGCGGGCCGGCGCGGCACTGAACTCGACGCGCAGCTCCTGTCCCCACTGCGCGGGCCCGACCGGGAGCCGCTCGAGGAGGTCGAGCTCGCCGACGACGGGCGTCAGCGCGGAGACGATCTCGGCGGACCGGACGCCCGAGAAGCCCCGGAACTCCGCGACGAGGCGCTGCGCGTCCACCACGGTGGTCGCGTTCGCGGCACGGACCACCAGGTCGACCACGGCACCCTCGATAAGGCCCGTGTCAACCAGACGGTCGGTCTCTCCACGCAAAGCTCTCCTCGGCCGGCAGCCTTCGCGACATCCGTCGCTTACTGTCGGTACACACATATACTACGCAATGTAATGACATGTCCTGTAACGTTTCCGGAGGACCGAGGGGGTGCTCATCACTGACGACACCGCCACAGAAACCACCGCACCGGGCGACGTGACAGCCGGCGCCCCGGGCGGGCGGGGCATGAGCGAGCTGCGGACCGAGTTCATCCGGGTGGCCGCGCACGAGCTGCGGACGCCGTTGACGTCGATCATCACGTTCGCGAACATGCTCGACGCCTCGGACGACGTCCTCACGCTCGACCCGAGCGACCGGCACTCCGCGCTCGCCGCGATCCGGCGCAACGCGGAGCGCATGCAGCTCACCGTGGCCGACCTCATGCTGCTGGCCGAGCTGGAGTCCGCCGAGACGCCCCTCGACGCGGTCCGCGTCGACCTGCGGCCGCTGCTCAAGGAGGTCACCGGCGGGCTCGCCGTTGCCTTGGACGTGCCGGACACCGCGCACCTCTTCGGCGACGAGCCGCTGCTGCGGCAGCTGCTGCGCACCGCGGTCGACGTCGCGGGCGTGGTCAACGACGCGGACCACCCGATCACCGTGACCGCCTCCCGCGCCGCGGGGATCTGGACGGTGCGGGTGATCGCCACGGTGGCCGGCCCGCTGAGCGCCGAGCGGCTGCTCTCCATGCGCATCCCGCACCCGGACCATCCGGGCGAGCACCGCACCGGCGCGCTCGCACTGATGCTGGGCCGGGAGATCGCCGCCCGGCACGGCGGCGGCATGCTCACGTCCGTGGAGCAGCGCGGGGTCACCGTGAGCATCACGCTTCCGCATTCCTGACGCGATCTGTCAGGAATGTGCGGCACGCTGTGGGGCATGGGAAACAAGGCCGTCGCGCCGTTCAGCATCGAAGGCTGGGAAGAGGACGTGTACGACGAGCGCCCCGGCGCCCGCCTGTCACGGACCAGGATCACCAAGCGGTTCACCGGTGACTTCGCCGGCACCAGCGAGGCGGAGACGCTGATGTGCGGCGCCCCGGTCGAAGGATCGGCGGCGTACGTCGGCTTCGAACGCTTCCTCGGCAGCCTGCACGGCCGGGCCGGCACCTTCGTGCTGCACCACACCGCGACCGGCTCCGGCGGGCAGCGCGGCGGCTCCTGGACGATCGTGCCCGACACCGGCACCGGCGAGCTCACCGGCATCAGCGGCGCCGGCGACATCGTCATCGCCGAGGACGGCGCGCACACCCTGGTGCTGGCGTACGAACTGGGCTGACCAGCAACTTTCGGCGCTTATCGTCGGCCGTATGACCAGCACGACGACGCGCCCCTACCCCGTCCCGGCCGACGAGCAGGAGCGGCTGCGCTCCCTGGCGGACTACGGCGTCATCGGGTCTCCCCCGCTGCCGGACCTGCCGTCGGTCGTGGAGCTCGCCGCCTACATCTGCGGCGTGCCGAACGCGGTCGTCAACATCATCTCCGCGACGTCGCAGCACCAGCTGGCCGCCTACGGCTTCGCGGCCGGCGTCTGCGCCCGTGAGGACTCGATGTGCGCGATCAGCATCGTCGAGCCGGAGACCGTCGTGGTGCGCGACGCGACCCTCGACGCGCGCTTCGCCCGCAACCCGTTCGTCACCGGCGAGATCGACGACGTGCGCTTCTATGCCTCCGCGCACCTGCGCGACCGGGACGGCCACGTCCTGGGCTCGCTGTGCGTCTTCGACCAGCAACCGCACGACCTCACCCCGCAGCAGCGCGAGGGCCTGGACAAGCTGGCCCGCATGGTCATGGACGTGATGGACCTGCACCGGCACGGCCAGCTGCTCACCGACGCCCTCGACAAGGTCCGGCGCACCACCCACGAGCTGCAACGCTCCAACGCCTCGCTGCAGCACTTCGCCGGCCAGGTCAGCCA
Organism: Dactylosporangium sp. NPDC049525; assembly: GCF_040676755.1. Lineage (NCBI taxonomy): Bacteria > Bacillati > Actinomycetota > Actinomycetes > Micromonosporales > Micromonosporaceae > Dactylosporangium > Dactylosporangium sp. NPDC049525. The sequence continues at coordinate 40,606 of NZ_JBFAPO010000039.1, forward strand.
CGACCTGAAGAACCCGCTCACCGGCGTCCTCGGCTTCGTGGCCATGCTCGCCGACACCGACGCAGTGATCGCCGACCCCACCGCGAAACGCTGCATCGACCGGGCCCTGTCCTCCGCGACCCGGATGTGGCGCATGATCGAGGACGTCCTGTCGCACGCGTCGCTCGGTGGACGCCCGTCCTTCGCCCCGGTCGACCTCGGCGCCGTCGTCCAGCAGGTCGTCGACGACGTCAGCACCGCGATCGCGACCGCTCAGGCCACAGTGGACGTCGGTCCACTGCCCATGGCGTACGGCGACGCCACCCAGCTGCGCGTCCTCATCCAGAACATGGTCAGCAACTCGCTGAAGTTCCGTGACCGCGGCCGCGCCTGCCACATCGCGATCACCGGCTCGCAGACCCCCGACGGCTGGACCGTCACCATCGCCGACAACGGCATCGGCATCCCCGCCGAGGACCGCCCGCGCGTGCTGGAGATGTTCACCCGGCTGCGCACCGACGTCGAGGGCTCCGGCATCGGCCTGGCCACCTGCCAGCGCATCGTGGAGGCCCACGGCGCCACCCTCGTGATCGACGAGACCCCCGGCGGCGGCACCACCATGCGCATTTCGCTCCCGCGCCCCTGACCGTCTTCGCCGGCGTGCCCGTCGCGGCGTGCCTTCCGCGGCGTGCCTTTCGCGGAAATACCCGAAGAGTGGACGGTGTCCACCGGTGTCCGATTGTCCTCCGGTGCAGCACGGTTGCCGACGAGCGCAGGTCAATTGCAGCACCTGGCGACCGGACGGTGCAGGCTGCGACGCTTACGGAGCAATGATCCACGCCGTAAACGTGCAGGCCACGGCACACCTTCCTGAGGAGCCCAGATGACGATCCGACTGGTCGCCGTCGATGAACACGTCCTTCTCCGACTCGGCCTCAACCGTGTCGTGGCGACCGTCCCGGACATCACCCTGGTCGGCGAGGCCGGCAGCGCCGCCGAAGCGGAGCGCGTCGTCGCCGAGACCCGCGCCAACGTCGTGACCATCGACGCCTCGCTCGCCGACAGCGACGGCATCGGGCTCGCCCGCCGCCTGCGCGCCTCCAGCCCCGACCTCGGCGTCGTGCTGCTCAGCGCGGTCAGCGACGACAACCTCCTCTACCGCGCCCTCGACGCCGGCCTGTCCGCCTACGTCACCAAGGCCGCCCCGATCCCGTCCGTCCTGGCCGCCATCCGGCACGCGGCGGTCGCCCCGCACTCCTTCACCGCGCCGGGCCTGTCCTCCGCCCTGTCCCGCCGCCGCGGCCAGACCGGCCTGCTCAGCCAGCGCGAGCAGGAGGTGCTGTCCCTCATGCGCGACGGCCTCAGCCTGCCGACGATCGCCCAGCGCCTCGCCGTCTCCGAGGCCACGGTCAAGACGTACGTGTCCCGGCTGTACAGCAAGCTGCGGGTCAACAACCGCTCCCAGGCCCTGATGGCTGCCGTCAACCAGGGCCTGCTGGTCTCGGCGGACGCCGCCTGACTCGCTGACCCCTCACCACGAACACGCGGACCGGCGCCCCCTTGCCGGTCCGCGTGCTCGTCGTTCCCCACCCACGACGTCGACTTCGTCCCAGTTCCCCGCGGGCTGGTGCTGTACTTCGACGGCTGCGTGCCCACCGGATCCACCGGCGAACTGCGGCCGTGCGAGTACGGCGTGCGCGACGCGACCACCACCGTCGTCCTCGCCGGCGACTCCCACGCCGGACATTGGCTGCCCACGCTGGAGGCCATCGCACAGCAGAAGCAGTGGCGCCTGGTCGTCCACCTCAGGAACTCCTGCCCGTTCCTGGACGTGGAGGTGGCACTCCCCCGCTCGACCCAGCCGTTCACAGGCTGTACCGAATGGAACCGCGAGCTGCGGTCGGTCCTCACCGGACCGCAACGGCCAGATCTGCTGCTGACCAGCAGGCCGGCGCCGGCATCCCGGTGGCGGTCCTGCGCGAGACCCCACAGCCCCGCATGGACATGGCCGAATGCGTGACCAGGCATCGCGAGCAGCTCACCAAGCTTGGAGTTCTGCCTGGACTGCTGGATCTGCGAGCGGACCGGCCGCACCACCGTGTTCGAGCACGGTGCGGAGCGCGCCGTCTGCTCCGGCGACGCCGACTCGGGGCAGCACTACACCGCCGCCCGGATCGCGGCGTTCGACTACACCAGCGAGCCGCGGCGGACCACGCTGCACGCCGTCATCGACCACTGGTGGGCGCCGTTCCACGACGCCAGGCGCGACCGTCCGGGCACCGCCCTCACCCGGATCCCCTGGGTGAGGCTGCAGGTGGGGTACCACTGCCCGCACCAGCAGGGCGGCGGCACGTTCACGATCCAGACCAACCTCGTCCGGCCCGTCGCGTTCTCCTGCGAGCACTGCGCCGCCCCGGTCGCCGGCAGTGACGAGGTCCCGCGCATCCGCCGGCTGTCCTACCCGACCCCGTAAGCACGGCCGTCGTGGCGCCGTCGTCGTGGCGCCGGCGCGGCGTCGGGTCGTGGCTACCAGGTGGAGAGGTCGCCGCCGATCAGGGTGACGGCGGCGACCATGGTCACGCCGAGCAGGACGGCGACGAGGCCGGTGTCGAGGGTAGCGGCGCCGCGGTCGTCGCGCACGAGACGAGCGTGCAGCTTGGCGATCAGGTTCGTCATGCTCAACTTCCTCCTGGGTGGCTTTCGGTACACCCAATCATGACTGAACGTGATCTCCCGGCACTGTCCAGTGGGAGTGCGGTGAGCGGGGGATGAACGCCCGACATGAGGTTGCCGTACAGGTGTCGGCGGGCGGCAGAAGGGCATCCAGCGAGCCATGTCGGCACCTTGTTTGCGGAAAGTCACCCCTTCGAGGTGGCGCGCGGACCAGAATGAGTCTGTGCCAAAGATCGACACTGGTCTGGCAAAGCTGCTCGCGCTGGTCCTCGTGGCCGGTTCATTGACGGCACCTGTGACGTCGGTGAGCGTGTCACGCTCCGCGGTCGCGCGTAGCTGGTTGCCGGTCATACCGGGCCCACCCGTCGGGGAGCCCGCGGGCGCCGCGGACAGCGGCGGGCGCTGTGCGGACCCCGCTGGGACGTGGCTCGGCATGCGCTGGCGCAACGAGCTGCGATGGCGGGTCAACGAGCAGACGATCCCCGCGTACCTCGGCGACCGCACGAAGGTCGTCGACTCGTTGCGCAGCGCCGCCACCACGGTCGACACCGGGCGCAACGACTGCGGCCTGCCGGCGAACCTCGGCATCGTGGAGTCCTACGCCGGCCGCACCGACCACAAGGCGGGGGTGACCGCGGCGGGTGGCTGTGGCGAGCGGGACGGCCACAACGCCGTCTCCTTCGGGCGGCTGGACCAGGGGCTGCTCGCCGTCACCTGCATCTGGTGGTTCGGCGGCAAGGAGAACGGCCGCAGCGTCGAGACGGACATCCTCATCGACGACACCGAGGGGCTGTTCTTCACCACGACGCCGCCGGACTGCTCGTCGCGGTGGGACCTGGAAGGCACGGTCACGCACGAGTTCGGGCACGCCTTCGGGCTCGGGCACGTGGCGTTCGCCGAGCACGGCAGCCTGACGATGACCGACGGGCTACCGGACTGCTCCACCGCCTACCGGGGGCTCGGCCTCGGCGACTACCTGACGCTCAAGCAGCAGTACGGTACCAACTGATCCCACCGTCCTCAGTGGACGATGTGGAGCTTTTTGCCGCAACGCGCCGGCACCCGGCGGGGACCTGGTCGCGCTACCCGCACTGGCGACCTTTGAGGGGACCACCCACCCCTCATGGGAGATCAGTGCATGTTGCGAAACCTCAAGAAGTATGTCCTCGTCCCTGCCATGGCACTCGCCGCGACGGCCACGACGCTCGTCGTGGCCACCACCCCGGCCGACGCGGCCGTCATCTCCGTCCGCGTCAACGGCACCCTTGCCGCCCGCAACGGCGCCGCCAACTGGTTCACGCAGACCCGGAAGATCAAGAACAAGCAGAAGGTCACCGTCACCTGCAAGGTCAGCGGCCAGTACCTCCGCGGCAACATCCGCCGCACCGCACAGTGGGACCGCACCGCGCTCGGTGACTTCATCTCCCACGCGTACGTGTCGGGCAACCCGAAGCTGCCCACCTGCGTCATCACCCCGCCGCCCCCGGCGCCGGCGCCGGTGCCCACGCCCGTGGTCGCGGCACCCGTCGCGACGGTCCCCATGGGGCCGACCGGCACGATGACGAACGAGCAGTTCCTGGCCGCGTCGATCCCCGCCGCCCAGCAGAGCCAGCGCGACACCCGCGTGCCGACCTCGGTCACCCTCGCCCAGGCGATCCTCGAGTCCGGCTGGGGCCGCAGCTCGCTGTCCGCGAACGACCGCAACTTCTTCGGCATGAAGTGCTTCAACAACGTGTCGGGCGCCTACGCCGCCGGCTGCCACGCCTACAGCACCCAGGAGTGCAACGCCGCCGGCGTCTGCAGCACGACGGTCGCCACGTTCCGCACGTACGCCACGTCCGCGGCCTCCTTCACCGACCACGGCATGGCGTTGAAGAACCTGGCCCGGTACGCGGCCGCCTTCAACTACACGACCAACCCGAACCAGTTCGTCGCCGAGGTCCACAAGGGCGGCTACGCCACCGACCCGCTGTACACGACAAAGCTGGTCAACCTGATGACCAAGTACAACCTGTACCAGTACGACCTGGCCCTGTAGGTCGTCGGCTCGCTACGACGCTTCGGCGGTGGTCATGCCCGGTTCACCCCCGGGCGTGGCCGCCGCTGACTGCATTCCGAGTCAGTGTCATTGCCGGGCACAAGACCAAGCGCCTCAGGTGTCAGAGGCCTTCGAAGAAGTCTTGATCGATACGTTTGAGGATGAAAGTCTCCTCCTCTTGTACCCCGACGTTGTGCAGCAGCATCAACTCTGCGAGCCGTACCCCACCGATGAGGATGAGGCGCGCAGGTACTCGCGTCGGCGGCGAAACGGCTGGTCGCTGTGAAACCCCTCGGTCGGCCTGGGCCCGTGCAAGGTGTTCGGCCGCTCCGGCCCGCCCGCCGTAGCCCATAGCTGTCCCGATTCTCCACGCGCTGTCAGGTCCCATGGCCGGGCTTGGCGGAGGGTGCGTCGTCAGCGAGCGGTGCGGGCCGGGACCGGGGACTCGTGGCGGGGCAGGAGGCAGGTGACGACGGTGCCGTGGCCGAGGGCGGGGCGGGCCCAGATGCGGCCGCCGTGGCGTTCGACGATGGACTTGGTGATGGCCAGGCCCAGGCCGGTGCCCTGGCTGTGCCGCTCGTGGGAGCGGCTGGAGCGGAAGAACTGGTCGAAGATCTGGTCGATCTCGTCCGGGGGGATGCCCATGCCGGTGTCGGCGACGGTGAGGCGGATCTGGGCGCCGTCGAGGTCGGCGGTGAGCCGGGCGTTGCCGCCAGGGGCGGTGAACTTGAGGGCGTTGTCGAGCAGGTTGATGACGACGCGTTCGAGCTGGTCGCGGTCGCCGTGCACGACGAGCGGGGTGTCGGGCAGGTCGATGTCGAGGTGGACGTCGCGCTGGCCGCGGACGGCCTGGAGGGCTTCGAGGGCGCCGGACACGACGGTGCGGAGGTGGACGGGACGGGCGTTGATCTTCACCTGGCCGGCCTCGATGCGCGACAGCATGAGCAGGTCCTCGATGAGGGCGAGGAGGCGGCGGGCGTTGCGTTCGACCGCGGCGAGGAGGCGGGCCTGCGGCTTCTGCAGGGGGCCGGCGTCGCCGTCGACGATGACCTCGACGTTGCCGAGGATGCTGGTGAGCGGGGTCCGCAGCTCGTGGGAGACGGTGGCGACGAGGTCGGCGCGGACCTTGTCGAGCTCCCGGAGGCGGTCGCCCGCGGCGCGTTCGCGGTCCAGGGCGTGGCGCATCGCCTCGACGGTGCGGCGTTCCCGGGTGACGTCGCGGGCGACCGAGAGGTACCCGGTGACCTCGCCGGACTCGTCGCGGATGACGCTGACAGTGAGGGCGACGGGCAGCGGCGTGCCGTCGCGGCGCAGGTAGGTCCATTCGCGGGGTTCGCTGTCGCCGGCCTGCGCGGGTTCGAAGAGGGTGGCCAGGCCGGGCAGCTCGGCGGGCAGGTGGAAGCGGTCGAGGGTGGCGGTGCCGACGACGTCGCGGGCGCGGTGGCCGAGGAGGCGTTCGGCGCCGGCGTTGAAGACGGTGACGGTGCCGCGCCGGTCGGTGCCGATGATGCACTGTTCGGTGGCGGCGGCGAGGACGTCGGCGAAGAGGCGCTCGGTGTGGCGTTGTGCGGTGACGTCGAGGCCGGTGCCGATGACGTGGGTGAGGCGGCCCTGCTCGTCGGTGAGGGCGGTGTTGCTCCAGACGATGCGGTGGCGGGTGCCATCGGCGGCGAGCCAGTCGTTCTCGAAGGTGTTCGGGAACGCGTCGGCGGTGAGGTGCGCGAAGGCGTCGTCGCCGCGGCCGGTGTCGTCGATGGACAGCCCGGCGCTCCAGAACGGGTGGCCGAGGACGTCGGCGGCGGTGAAGCCGGTGACCTCCTCGCACCGGCGGTTGAAGGCGGTGATCCGGCCGTCGGTGTCCAGCACCATGACGAGGAAGCCGGCGCTGTCCAGGATCGCGCGGTTGAAGTCGCGTTCGCGGCTGACCTCGCGGGTCCGCGCGGCGAGCTCGGCGGCGCTGGCACGGTTGCGGCGCACCCAGCTCTGGGCCGCGGACGCCATGAGGGCGCCGAGGGCGAACACGAGCACCCCGCGGCGCCACTCGTGTTCGAGGATCTCCGCGCTGCGCAGCATCGGGGCGGCGAAGACGACCGCGAGGGCGACGACGCCGATCGCCGTTGCCGCGCGGCCGTGGTACAGCGCGAGCCAGAAGACGGGCAGCAGCGCGAGCGCGCCGTAGCCGGCCGGGTCGTCGCCGCGCTCGGGGATGTTGAGCAGCGCGACGACGCCGAAGAAGCCCAGCGGCGGCATCGCCTCGTAGATGGCCGGCAGGCGCCGCCACGGCACGACGACGACGAGCCCGAGCAGCAGGGCGAGCACGACGAGGGCGCAGGCGAGGGCGACCCGGTCGACTCTGGGCGGGAAGAGGGCCATGCCGAAGGCGAGGACCGCCACGGTGAGGAACGGCGCGATACGCCGCCAACGATCCGGGGCGCTCAGCGTCCGCAGGTCAGCGTCGCTGTAGAGCATGATTCCAAGTTTCCGGCGTAGCGGACGGTAACGTCTGCCGATTCGGTCAGAAACGGAAACGAGCTACCAGGGCGTTCATGTCCTCGGCCATGCCCGCGAGCTGGCGGGCCGCGGTCAGCGACGTGTCGGCCTCGGCGGTGTTCCGGTTGGCCACGTCCGCGATGTCCGCGATCGTGGCGGCGATCTCCCCGGTACGGGTGGCGACGTCGCTGACGGTCCGGCTGCTCTCCTGGGTGGAGGCGGTCTGCTCCTCGACGGCGCTGGCGATGGTGACCTGGAAGTCGTTGATGCGGGCGATGATCGAGCCGATCTCGCTGATCGCCTCGACGGCTCGGCCGGTGTCGGCCTGGATCTGCTCGACGCGGCGGCTGATGTCGTCGGTGGCGCGGGCGGTCTCCTGGGCGAGCTCCTTGACCTCGCCGGCGACGACCGCGAAGCCCTTGCCCGCGTCGCCGGCGCGGGCGGCCTCGATGGTGGCGTTGAGGGCCAGGAGGTTGGTCTGTTCGGCGATCGAGGTGATCACCTTGACGACGTTGCCGATCTCGACGGAGGAGGCGCCCAGGCGGGACATCATCGTGTTGGTCTGGCCGGCCATGGCGACCGCGTCGCCGGCGACGCGCAGGGCGGCGTTGGCGTTGCGGGAGATCTCGGCGATGGAGCCACCCATCTCCTCGCTGGCGGAGGCGAGCGATTCGACGTTGTGCGAGACCTCCCCGGCGGCGTGGTTCGCGCTGCCGGCCCGGTCGCGGGCGAGCTCGGCGGCGGAGCAGATCCGCTGCGAGGCGCCGGTCAGCTCGTCGGCGGAGACGGCGACGGTGCGCGCCGTGGTGGACAGCGACTGCACGGTGCCGCGGACGCTGGCGATGGCCCGGTTGAGGTCGCGGGCCATCGCTCCGACCTCGTCGGTGGACTCGACCTTCGAGGTGTGCGAGAGGTCGCCCTCGGCCATGCCGTTGAGCACGGTGGACACCTCGCGCAGCGGCACGATGATGCCGCGCATGACGAGCCAGCTGATCGCGACGGTGAGCAGCAGGCCGAGGACGCCCGCGGCGGACAGGGTGAGCACGGCCCGGTCGCGTTCGTCGCCGACGGACTTCGACGCGGCCGCGGCGACCTGCTCCAGGGCGTCGCTGATGGCCGGCAGCTGCTCCTCGACCGCGGAGAAGGCGGTCTGGAACCCGGCGTAGCTGGCCGGGTTCGCCTCGCCGCCGACCGCGGCCCGCACGGTCTTGCCGGCGAGGTCGATGTAGTTGGTGATGGCCGGGGCGACCCGTTGCGCGGCGGCCCGGACGGAGGGGTTCATGCCGTCGGCGGTGAAGGTGGTGACCGCGCCGCCGAGGATGGCGGAGTGGTCGGTGAGGTCGGACTGCACCTCGGTGGCCTCGGTGGCGATGTCCCCGCCGCGGGAGACCGCGAGCAGGATGCGCAGCACGTCGCCGCGGATGGCGTCGTGCGCCATGTCGGCCTCGAGGGTCTGCCTGGTCAGCTGGCCGACCCGCTCCAGCTGCCGGGCCCGTTCCTCACCGTCGTTCAGCGCGCGGGTGCCGGCGAAGAGGAGCGCGACGACGGTCAGCAGGGAAACGACGAAGATCGCACCCAGCTTGACGACGATCGGCCGGTTTCGTACCCATCCGCGCAGAGCGGCCATGGACGTGCCCTTCTCGAGGCGTTACCCATCCGGCCTATCGGCATCGGTGGAGACGTCCTGAGAAGTCGGGTTCTTCCTGGTTACTGCTGCTCGACGTCGGCGCGGAGCATGCGGCTCAGGGCCCGCACGGCGACGTCGCTGGGCGACGCGGCCTCGCGGTTGACCTTCTGGAGCTCGCGGTAGACCTCTTCGCGGTGGACCTGGATGCTGCGTGGCGCCTTGATGCCCAGCCGCACCACGTCGCCGCGCACGTCGAGCACGGTGACGACGACGTCGTCACCGACCATCACGCTTTCCCCGGGACGTCGGGTCAGGACGAGCACAAGCCGCTCCTTCGCTGGGCGATACGCGAACAGTACCCGATATGCCGGTTCTGCAAGTTGAGAAGACCCGATCAGGCGACGACGACGAGCTTCTGGCGCACCGACAGGCCGCTGCGGGTCAGGACCAGCTGCACGGCGCGGCGGCTGCGCTGGTCCAGCACGATCGGCGCCATCAGGTTGACGGTCGCGTCCTCCACCCCGTCGCCGGCCGTGACGACGAGCAGGACCAGCAGGTCGGTCTCGTCGCCGGCACCGAGCGCGGCGAGTGCGTCGTCGTCGATCTCCGGCGCGTAGTCGGGGAAGAACTGCGCGGGCGGCACCACCAGGAACCGCAGCCCCGCCGAGTCGACCGAGGTCAGGGCATACAGCATGCCCGTGTCCTCGAGGCGGACCAGCACGAACCGGCGGTCGTCCGGGAAGCCCGGCATCGGCGCTACGAAGTCGATCACCGGCAACGTGGTGGTCTCTGGGTGTCCCACAGTCGCGACGCTCATGGATTCCTCACGTATGTGCTTGCGGCGCGGCCTACCGCAGGAAGTCGACCAGCGACGGCTGGATCACCTTCGCGGTGGCGGCGAGCGCGGCCTGGTAGGCGGTCTGCTGCAGGGCGAGTTCGGTGATCGTCTTGGGCAGGTCGATGTCTTCGACGTCGGAGAGTTGCGCCCGCAGATCGAGCACCCTGTTCTGGGCAGTTTGCTGCATTTCGGTCACTTGATTGTATCTGGAACCGACCCCGGAGAGGCCCGCCTGGATACGTTTCTGCGCCGTGTCGACCTGGGCCAGGTCGGCCTGCAGCCCGGCCGGGTTCGTGCGCAGGTCGTCGGCGATCTGCCCGAGCAGGTTGAAGACGTTGCCGGTGCCGGCGCCGAAGACGTCGTCGCCGCTGGTGTCGACCCGGACGGTGGCGTTGCCGCTGATCGTGCGGTTGATCTTCCCGTCGTCGCCCTGGAAGACGCCGTCCTTGTCGTAGGCGATCGAGCCCGAGGTGCTGCCGCCGAAGATCGGCCGGTCCAGATACGTGGTGTTCGACAGGTTGAGCATCGACTCCCGCAGGTTGTCGATCTCCAGCGCGATCGCCTCCCGTGCCTCGACGCTGCCGGCCGAGCCGCTCGACAGGCCGGAGAGCACCAGCTCGCGGGCCCGGTTCATCTGCGTCGAGGCGCTGGTCAGCGCGGTGTCGGCCATGCTCAGCCAGCCGATGCCGTCGTCGGCGTTACGCGAGTACTGGTTGAGCGTCGCCATGTCGGAACGGTGCTGCATCGCGATCACCGCGCCGCCGGGCGAGTCCGACGCCTTGGTGATGAGCTTGCCGCTGGACAGCTGCTCCTGCAGTTGCTGGTTACGCGAGAGGTTGACCTGCAGGTTCGCCAGCGTGTTGCTGGCCATGGACCGTTCGGTGACGCGGAAGCCGGGCATCCGTTCCCCCTACCGTTTCATGTTGATCAGCGAGTCGAGCGTGGTGTCGACCACCGAGATGACCTTTGCCGCGGCCTCGTACGCGCGCTGGAACTGCAGCATGTTGGTCATCTCCTCGTCCAGGCTGACGCCGGACTCGGCCTGCTCGGCCGCGCTCACGTCGTCGGAGATGACCTGCTGCGCGTCGGCGCGCCGGTTGATCGTCTGTGCCGCGACGCCCGTGTCCACCACGAAGTTGCGGTACCTGACGTCGGCGCCCGCGGTGTCCTTCGCGAGGTTCGCCATCTCGATCGCGTTGTCGCCCTGGAACGGGTTGGTGGCCGTGCCGGACGCCGCGACCTTCGTCGGGTCGGTGATCGCCACGCCGATGTCGTGGGCGTCCGTGCCCGAGAAGAAGTCGCCGCCCTGCACCGGGGTGGGGACCGTGGCCGGCGGCACGACGGTGATGTCCCAGCCCTTGGCGTGCTGCGTGTTGACGGTGCTGATGAGCAGGCCGGCGACGTCGTCGAGGCCCTGCACCGCGTCCGGAACGGTCTTGGTGAGCGCCTCCAGCCGCGAGGCGATCTTGCCCGTGGTGATGGAGGCGATCCCGCCGCCGACGAACTGCACCCGCGGCGGTGCTGCCGCCCGCCCGTCGACGGTGGTCGAGCCGACCGCCTCCAGCTGGCGCACCGTGTCGCCCTGCACGATCACCGCGCCGGCGAGCAGCACGTCGGTGCTGCCGTCCTGCTTGGGCCGGGCGGTCGCGCCGGTCAGCTCCGACAGCCGCAGCACCAGTTGGTCGCGCTTGTCGGACAGCTCGTTGGTCGGCATGTCGGCGACCTTCGCCAGCGCGATCCGGGCGTTGAGGTCGCCGATGCCGGCGGTGGTCTGGTTGACCACGTTGATGTCGGCGCCGAGCTGCTCGCGGGTGGCGGTGTACAGCTCGGCGAGGTTGGCCCTGGTGGTGCGCATCGTGCCGGCGACCGTGTTGGCCCGGGAGAGCAGCGCGGTGCGGGACGAGGGGTCGCCGGGGCGGTTCGCCACGTCGGACCAGGCGGTCCAGTACTCCGACAGCTGCGCCTGCAGCCCGTTGTCGCTGGGCTCGCCGAGCGCCTGCTCGATGTTGGTGTAGACGGTCTTCTGCGCCTGCAGGTACTCGTTGAGCCCGTGCTCGGCCCGGGTGCGGTTGGTCATGAACTCGTTGTGCAGCCGGGTGACGCCGGTGATCCTGACGCCGTCGCCGACGCCGCTGGAGATCGAGTAGCGGGCCGGCTCGGTCACGTTCTCGACCGGGGCGAGCTCCACCCGTTGCCGTGAGTAGCCCTCGGTGTTGACGTTGGCGACGTTCTGGCCGGTGATGTCCAGCGCCCGGCGCTGCGCGTAGAGCGCGGACAGCGCGGTGTTCAGGCCGGAGAAGGTGCTCATCTACATCGCCTCGTCAATCAGCCGGGTACGGGGAGCCGAACCCACGGTCTGCCCCCGCCGCCCGTAGGTCTCGACGGATCCGGCGACGGCCAGCATCGTCTCGCGGGCGGCCCGCGCGCCGGTGGTGAGGATGTCGCGGTTGGCCTCGGCGAGCGCGCTGACCTCGGCGGTCAGCGTCATGAACGCCATGCGGTGCTGGTTGAGCAGGTCCGACCACGGCGCCGGGGAGGCCTCGGCGAGCTGGGTGAGGCTCGGGTTGGGGCCGAGCCCGAGGGAGGCGCCGATCGCCTCGACCTCGGCGGCGCGGACGACCTCGGTGCGCCGGATCTCCTCGAGGACGACCTCGACCTCGCGGGTGGCGTGGGCGAGCCAGCGGGTGCGCCCGCCCGCGAGGACGAGTTGCTCCTCCTCGAGCTTGAACAGCAGCAGCTCCAGCATCTCCCGCTCGCGCCACAGGATGCTCGCGAGGTCCGCCAGGCCCATGCGTGTGCCGCCCTTCCCCACGTCATCGATCGCTTCACCCACATAGGTCGGCAGGTCGATACGAGGGTTGAGTACAACCTCCCCGCAACTTTGCGTCACCTCGACCTGCACCCACGGCAACCGAGGCTGGTTTTCGACCAACTCCTGCCACGAAGAGGTTGCCGTGACCGTCACCATCGAAGCCCAGACCGAGTCCCCGACCGAAGCCCTGACAAAAGCTCCGGCCGACGCCCCGGCCGACGCTCGGACCGAAGCCCGGGCCACCGAGCTGAACCCGGCCGAGCTGGACGCGGCCGTCCGCAGCCACCTGCCGCTGGTGGGGCACCTGGTCCGCGAGATGCTGGGCCGGTTGCCCGCGCACGTGTCGCGGGAGGACCTGGTGTCGGCCGGGATGGCGGCGCTCGCCCACGCCGCGAAGGGCTTCGACCCGAGCCGGGGCATCCCCTTCGGCAGCTTCGCCACCACCCGCATCCGCGGCGCCCTCCTCGACGAACTCCGCGGCCTCGACTGGGCCAGCCGATCCGTGCGCACCCGCGCCCGCAAGGTCGAAACCACCCAACAGGAACTCACCGCCACCCTCGGCCGCACCCCCACCCAGACGGAACTCGCCGAGGCGCTCGGCGTGGCGCCCGAGGAGCTCAAGGCGATCGGCAACGACGTGCAGCGCGCGGTCGTGCTGTCGCTGCAAGGGTTCACCGCCGGCACCGCCGAGGACCTGGTCCCGGAGCGCACCCCGGGCCCGGAGGACCTGATCCTGCACCGGGAGAAGATCGGCTACCTGCACCACGCCGTCAACGCGCTGCCGGAGCGGCTGCGGCACGTCGTCACCGCGTACTTCTTCCACGAACGGCCGATGACCGACATCGCCGCCGAGCTGGGCGTCACCGAGTCGCGGATCAGCCAGCTGCGCTCCGAGGCCCTCGTGCTGCTGCGCGACGGGCTCAACAACCACCTCGACCCGCAGCTGGTGGCCGCGCAGGAGCGGGGCAACGGCTGCGTGGCCCGTCGGCGGGAGGCGTACTACAGCCAGATCGCGCGCCAGGGCGACCTGAGCGCCCGGCTGGCGCACACCACGGCGCTGGGGATGCCCACGTCGGAGCTGCCGGACGCAGCCTGAGGACAACAACCGGTTCGCAACCAAGTGCGACCGATTGTGTACCCAAAGTGACAGAGGCTGGATCTTGCCGGCACTTCCCGGCACACGAAGACCCACTCCTGCCACGAAGAGGTTGCCGTGACCAGCACCGCCACCCAGGCCCGCCCCACCACCACCGCCCGCGAACGCGAGGACCTTGTCCGCGCCCACCTGCCACTGGTGGGGCACCTGGTCCGCGAGATGCTCAGTCGCCTGCCGTCCCACGTGTCGCGGGAGGACCTGGTGTCGGCCGGGATGGCCGCGCTCGCCCACGCCGCGAAGGGCTTCGACGCCAGCCGCGGCATCCCCTTCGGCAGCTTCGCCACCACCCGCATCCGCGGCGCCCTCCTCGACGAACTCCGCGGCCTCGACTGGGCCAGCCGATCCGTGCGCACCCGCGCCCGCAAGGTCGAAACCACCCAACAGGAACTCACCGCCACCCTCGGCCGCACCCCCACCCAGACCGAACTCGCCGAAGCCCTCGGCGTGGCACCGGACGAACTCAAGACGATCGACGACGACGTCCAGCGGGCCGTGGTGCTGTCGCTGCAGGGATTCGCCGCCGGCACCGCCGAGGACCTGGTCCCGGAGCGCACCCCGGGGCCCGAGGACCTGATTCTGCACCGGGAACGGATCGGCTACCTGCACCACGCGATCGGCGCGCTGCCGGAGCGGCTGCGCCAGGTCATCACGGCGTACTTCTTCGACGAGCGCCCGATGACCGACATCGCACGGGAGCTGGGCGTGACGGAGAGCCGGATCAGCCAGCTGCGCTCCGAGGCCCTGGTGCTGCTGCGCGACGGGCTCAACAACCACCTCGACCCGCACCTGGTGGCCGCGCAGGAACGGGCCGGCGGTTGCATCGCCCGCCGGCGGGAGGCGTACTACAACCAGATCGCGGACCAGGGCAACCTGAGCGCCCGGCTGGCGCACACCACACCGCTCGGCATCCCGTACAGCGTCTGACGAGAGACCCGGTTCCCATGGAGCCGGGTCTCTTCGCGTTGTAGTTGCGTTGCGGAAAACTTCTTGAACAGATTCCTCATCCTCCGGGTCCTGACGCCGATGTGTTGAGCGAGCGGGCCAAGGACGGCCCGGGCAGTACGGCCCGAATCAAGGAGGAATCACCATGGGTCTTCGCATCAACAACAACATCGCCGCGCAGAACGCCTACCGGAACCTGTCGGTCACCGACAGCCAGATGAGCAAGTCGCTGGAGAAGCTGTCGTCGGGCTTCCGGATCAACCGCGCCGCCGACGACGCGGCCGGCCTGTCGATCAGTGAGGGTCTCCGGTCCCAGATCGGCGGCCTGAAGGTCGCCGTGCGCAACGCGCAGGACGGCATCTCGGTCGTGCAGACCGCTGAAGGCGCGCTCACCGAGACGCACTCCATCCTGCAGCGCATGCGCGACCTGTCCGTGCAGGCGTCCTCGAGCGGTTCGCAGGACACCGATGCCCGTACGGCGGCGCAGACCGAGTTCACCCAGCTGAACGCGGAACTGGACCGGATCGCGACGACGACCAGCTTCGGCGGGCAGAAGCTGCTCGACCCGGCCGGCGCCTACACCGGCACGTTCCAGGTCGGCGCCAACACCGCGACCGCCGACCAGATCGGCGTCAACCTCGGCACCGCCGCCTTCGGCAGCGTCACCGGGGTCACCGGCTTCGACTCGACCGGGCTCGGCGTCGTCGCGCTCAGCCTGGTGACCGGCGCGTCGGCCGCGATCACCGCGATCGACACAGCGATCAAGGGTGTCTCGACCGCTCGGGCGACGCTCGGTGCGTACCAGAACCGGTTCGAGCACACCATCAACAACATCAACACCGCGGTGGAGAACCTGTCCGCGTCCGAGTCCCGGATCAGGGACACGGACATGGCCCAGGAAATGGTGTCCTTCACCCGCTCGCAGATCCTGACCCAGGCCGGCACCAGCATGCTGGCCCAGGCCAACCAGGCGCCGCAGAACGTGCTGTCCCTGCTGCGCTAGTCCGCACCGCACCGTACGCACCACGCGCACCACCCTCCTCAGTGATGACACGGCAGCGGCGCCTCCACCCCCGGAGGCGCCGCTGCTGTCTCTCCGGACTTTTTCCCGCAGAACCCTTATGTGGCAAGGCGAAACGCCGATGAGGAGTACGACTGGGCCACGGATGGCCCGGGACGCGACCCGCTTCAAGGAGGAAATTTCATGGGTCTTCGCATCAACAACAACATCGCTGCTCAGAACGCCTACCGTAACCTGTCGGTCACGGACAGCCAGATGAGCAAGTCGCTGGAGAAGCTGTCGTCGGGTTTCCGGATCAACCGTGCCGCCGACGACGCGGCAGGCCTCTCAATCAGCGAGGGTCTTCGGTCCCAGATCGGCGGCCTGAAGGTCGCGGTGCGCAACGCTCAGGACGGCATCTCGGTCGTGCAGACCGCTGAAGGTGCTCTCACCGAGACGCACTCCATCCTGCAGCGTATGCGTGACCTGTCCGTTCAGGCGTCGTCCACGGGTTCGCAGGACACCGATGCGCGCACGGCGGCGCAGACCGAGTTCACTCAGCTGAATGCGGAGCTGGACCGGATCGCCACCACCACGTCCTTCGGCGGGCAGAAACTGCTCGACCCGGCGGGCTCCTACACAGGCACGTTCCAGGTCGGCGCGAACACCGCGTCCGCTGACCAGATCGCGGTCGACCTCGGCACCGCCGCCTTCGGTGGCGTCACCGGGGTCACCGGCTTCGACTCGACCGGGCTCGGGGTTGTTTCGCTCGACCTCGTGACCGCCGCGTCCGCGGCCATCACCGCGATCGACACAGCGATCAAGGGTGTCTCGACTGCTCGGGCCACGCTCGGTGCATACCAGAACCGGTTCGAGCACACCATCAACAACATCAACGTCGCCGTGGAGAACCTGTCCGCCTCGGAGTCGCGCATCCGGGACACGGACATGGCCTCCGAGATGGTGTCGTTCACCCGCTCACAGATCCTGACCCAGGCCGGCACCAGCATGCTGGCCCAGGCCAACCAGGCGCCGCAGAACGTCCTCTCGCTGCTGCGCTAGGAGCTTGAGTCGATGACCTGACGAGGGCTTGACAGGGCACGGCACCCACCCAGGGCGCCGTGCCCTGCCAGTAGCCGACCCTCCGGGCCGTTTCTCCTCAACTCCCCGCGGGCCCGGCCGATCTGCTCCGTGAACAGGCCACGGACGGCCGGACCGAGCTCAAGGAGGAACTGACATGGGTCTACGGATCAACAACAACATCGCCGCTCAGAACTCCTACCGGAACCTGTCCGTGACGGACAGCCAGATGAGCAAGTCGCTGGAGAAGCTGTCGTCGGGCTTCCGGATCAACCGGGCCGCCGACGACGCGGCCGGCCTGTCGATCAGTGAAGGCCTGCGCTCGCAGATCGGCGGCCTGAAGGTCGCCGTGCGCAACGCGCAGGACGGCATCTCGGTCGTGCAGACCGCTGAAGGCGCGCTCACCGAGACACACTCCATCCTGCAGCGCATGCGCGACCTGTCCGTGCAGGCGTCGTCCACCGGTTCGCAGGACTCGGACGCCCGTACGGCGGCGCAGACCGAGTTCGCACAGCTGAACCAGGAACTGGACCGGATCGCCACCACGACGGCGTTCGGCGGGCAGCTCCTGCTCGACCCGGCGACGGCCTACACCGGCACGTTCCAGGTCGGCGCCAACACGGCCACCGCCGACCAGATCACGGTCAGCCTCGGCACCGCCGCCTTCGGCAGCGTCACCGGCGTCACCGGCTTCGACTCGACCGGACTCGGGGTCGCCGGGCTCGACCTGGTGACCGGCGCGTCCGCGGCCATCACCTCGATCGACACCGCGATCAAGGGCGTCTCGACCGCCAGGGCGACGCTCGGTGCATACCAGAACCGCTTCGAGCACACCATCAACAACCTCAACGTCGCCGTGGAGAACCTATCCGCGTCCGAGTCACGGATCCGGGACACGGACATGGCGCAGGAGATGGTGTCGTTCACCCGATCACAGATCTTGACCCAGGCCGGCACCAGCATGCTGGCCCAGGCCAACCAGGCGCCGCAGAACGTCTTGTCACTGCTGCGCTGACAGCGCTCGTAGGGCGGGGAGGGGACCCAGGTTTCCTCCCCGCACGCTTTGTCTCACGGAGGTTCCAACATGGGTAGCGTCGACGGCCTCATCTCAGGGATGAGCACCTCCTCGGTCATCAGCGGGTTGATGCAGGTCGAGGCCGCGCCACAGAACGCCCTCAAGACCAAGGTCGCCACACAGCAGAAGGTCGTCACCGCATATCAGGGCATCAACAGCAAGATGAAGGGGCTGCTCGACGCGGCCAAGGCCCTCGCCGACCCGGCCGCCTGGAAGGGCGGCGTCGCCACGTCGAGCTCGGACGCCGCCACGGCCACGACCACCGCGTCGAGCAGCACGCAGAGCGGCTCGCTGTCCTTCCGGGTGAACCAGCTGGCCTCGGCCCACTCCTTCGTCTTCGGCCAACCCACCGCCACCGCACTCACCGACGTCATCACCAGTGACGCGTCGATCTCGATCAACGTCGGCGGCGTCGACAAGACGGTCACCCTCACCGACAAGTCGCTCAAGGGCGTCGTCGACGCGATCAACAAGACCGCCGACCTCGGCGTGAAGGCCACCGCATTCCAGGTCTCCCCTGGCAACTACACGATGCAGCTCTCGTCGACCTCGACCGGCGCGGCGTCGGAGTTCTCGTTCACCGGCGGCAACACCACCCCGTTCAGCGGCCTCGGCAGCATCGCCCTCGTCTCCCAGGGCACGGACGCCGAGCTGGCCCTGGGCGACCAGGACCCCCCGCTCCTGGTGAAGTCGTCCACGAACACGTTCAAGGACCTGATGAGCGGCCTGACCGTGACCGCCACGAAAAAACAGGCGGTCACCGACCCGCCGGTGACGGTCACCGTCGCCAGCGACACCGAAGGCATCGCCGCCAAGGTCCAGGCGATGGTCGACGCGGCGAACGCGGCGCTGACCGAGATCGGCACCCAGACCAAGAACAAGAGCGGCGCGGTCCCCGGCGGCCCGCTCGCCGGCAACAGCATCATGTCGCAGGTCTCCAGCAGCGTGCTGAACACCGTCTCCGGCGGCACCGCCGCCAACGGCAGCTTCAAGGCGGTCGGCGTCGAGCTGACCCGCGACGGCCGGCTGACGTTCGACAAGGCGAAGTTCATCGCGGCGCTCAACGCCGACCCGGAGAACACCCAGGCGCTCTTCGTCGACACCGCGCAGACCGACGTCACCCTGAAGACCGGCCTCGCCGACAGGATGGCCGGCGTCGCGGACAAGTCGACGCAGACCAACACCGGCACGCTGTCCCGGCTGATCACCAGCGGCAACGACGCCATCACGGACCTCAACCACCGCGTCGACGACTGGGACGTCCGGTTGCAGGCCCGCCAGGCGACGCTGCAGAAACAGTTCGGCGCGATGGAGACCGCGCTGGGCAAGCTGAAGAACCAGGGCAACTGGTTGTCAGGACAGCTCGCCTCGCTCGGCTAGGCCGATTCCCCCTCAGGCCCTGGAGATCGCATGACCACACAAGCCCTGCGCAACCGCTACGTCAGTGACAGCGTCGCGACCGCTCCCCCTTCCCGGCTGCTCGTGATGCTGTACGACCGGCTCGTGCTGGACCTGATGATCGCGGGCCAGTCGCTGGAGCAGGGCGACCGGCAGACGGCATCCGGGCGGATGCAGCACGCCCAGGAGATCATCATGGAGCTCCGGGCGACGCTGGACACCTCCGCGTGGAGCGGCGGCCCCGGCCTCGCCTCGCTGTACAGCTACCTGATCACCGAACTGGTCCAGGCGAACGTGACCGGCGACCGGAGCAAGGTCGAGGCCGTGCAGAGCTTCGCCGAGCAGTTGCGCGACGCGTGGCGGGAGGCCGCGACGCAAGTGATCGGGACCGGGCCGTGACACCGCCGTCGCCGGAGAGGTCGCCGGACAGTGGGTGGGACACCGCGTGGGTCGCCGCCCTGGAGGCGATGGAGCTGGAGGCGGACGAGGTCGAGCAGCTGCTGCGGCACCGGGACGTGCTGGAGACCGCACCCGTGACGCCGGTGACGTTCACGCCGCCGGACGGGCTCGGGCCGCTGCCGCTCGCGCTCGCGGACCGGGCCCGGCGGCTCGTGCAGCGGCAACTGGACCTGGCGCGGGAGCTGACCATCGCGATGGCGGGCAACCGCCAGCAGGCCCGGCTGGTCAGCCGGCTGCACCGGGAGGCGGTCGACTCGGTGCCCGTCTTCGTCGACAACCGCACCTGAAAAGCACTCCGATTGCGCCCGAAAGCGCCGATGGTGTCGGCATGACCCACATCCCGGTGTCCGTGATCGTCGCCGCCGGGGGCAGCCCCGACGACTTCCACGCCTGCCTGCAGTCGCTGCGGCCCACCCTCGGCCTGCGCGACGAGGTGGTGTGTGTCCTGCCGCCGGGCCGCCCCGAGCTGCACGCCGAGCTGCGCGCGGAGACCTGGCTGAAGGTGATCGGACCGGCCGCCGGGTCCGGCGTCGCCGACCGCTGGGCCGCCGGCCTCGACGCCACCCGCCACCCGATCGTCGTGCTGGTCGACGGCGACGTGATCCTGTCGGCGAACTGGCTCGACCCCGTCCTGGAGCCCTTCCACGACCCGGCCGTGGTCGCGACCGGCCCCAGCTGCCAGCACACCTTCGGCCCGCAGCAGGCGCAGCTGCCGGAGCATGCGATGACCAGCGCGTCGGCGTTCAAGGCGTACGCCCGGCAGTGGCGGCAGGACCACCGCGGCGAGTTCAGCGACGTGGACCGGCTCGGCCCCGTGTGCGTGGCGATCCGCCGGGACGCCCTGGCCATCGCCGGCGGCCCGACCGCGGACCTGCCGTGGGACGGGCTCACCGCGCAGGGCAGGATCACCGTCGCGCACGCCGCGCTGGTCGCGCACGTGGGATCGCCGGCGTGCGGCCTGCGCGCCGACTTCCTGGACCCGGCGGACGCGCCGCTGCTCAGCGCGACGCTGATCGTGAAGGACGAGGCGGACGTGCTGGGCCGTTCCCTCGACGCGCTGCGCGACCTGGTCGACGAGATCGTCGTGTACGACACCGGATCGACCGACGACACCGTCGCGGTGGCCCGCGCCCACGGTGCCCGGGTCGTCGAGGGTTTCTGGAACGAGCACTTCGGCGACGCCCGCAACCGCTGCCTGGAGCACTGCCGGGGCAAGTGGGCGCTGTGGGTCGACGCGGACGAGGTCTTCACCGGCGACCCCCGGGCCGTGCGGGAGGCCGTCGCGGGGAGCGAGGCCAGGGCGTTCTTCGTGACCATCGACAACCAGGAGGGGCACGACGGCGGCGCCGGCGCCAGCACGATCTACTACCCGCGGCTGTTCCGCCGGGCCCCGGTGCGGCTCTACGGCCGGCTGCACGAGCAGGTCGTCGACCGGATCACCGGGCAGGCCATGGTCGGCCCCCAGCTGCCCGCGCTGGTGCTCGACCACTCCGGCTACACCCAGCTGCGCAGGACGGTGAAGGGCAAGACCGAACGCAACCTGCGCCTGGCCATCCTCGCCGCGGAGGACGTCAGCGGCATCACCGCCGTCGGCAACCTCGCCCGCGCCCAGATCGGCTCCGGTCACCTCGAGGAGGCGATCGAGACCTCCAGGCGCGGCCTCGCGCAGGCGAAGGAGAACAGCCACCAGGTGCTGTTCCTGAAGATCCTCGCCGACGCCTACCTCGCCCTGAACCGGCTCGCCGAGGCCAACGAGACCATCGAGGAGCTGCGCCGGGTCGCCAGCACCTCGTTCACGGTCGACGAGCACGAGGTCAAGCTCCGCTTCGCCGAGGGCGACTACGAACGCGCCCTGGAGATCGTCGCCGGCCTGCCCGAGTCGGGCATGAACGACCTGCTGTACGGGGTCGGCCGGGGCCGCTTCGCCGGGCTGCACATCGACACGCTGAGCCGGCTGGACCGCCATCAGGAGGCGGCGGCGCAGCTGCGCAAGTCGCTGCGGGAGGGCCTGGTGCCGGTGCCCGTGTCCCGGTTGGCGCAGGTGCTCGGCGCCGCCGACGGCAGCCTCGCCGAGGTCGCCGAGCTGCTGCCCCGCGAAGGGCTGCGCGGGCTGCTGTTCGGCATCGCCGAGGCACCGCCGGAGGCCGCCGACGAGCTGCTCGAGGCGCTGTGGCGGCGGTACCCCGGTGAGCCGACCGTGCTGACCGTCGCCGCCCGGGTCGGCCGGCTCGTGCCGCTGATCCGCGCCATGGAGTGGTCCGCCCGGCTGCGCCAGCACGGCTTCGCCGAGCGCTGCACGCTGCTCGCCCTGTCCGAGGACGCCCGGCGCACCCCGCGGGAGCGCACCCTCGCCGCGGCGATCGCCCTGGAGATGTTCCACGACGAGGCCGCGCTGCCGCTGCTGAACGACGCCCTGTCGGCGGTACCGGACGATCAGAGCGCCCCCGTCCTGCAGGAGATGCGCATCCTCGCGCCGCGGGTGTCCGGTTCGATCGAGCTCGCCGACGCCTGAACACCGGTCCTAGGACGCGACGTGGGCGAGCGCCAGCACCGAGCGGGCGTTCTCGGCCGGGTCGGCGCTCATCCCGACCCGGACGGCAGCGGGCAGCGAACTGCCCTCCGGCTCGCCGTAGACGACGATGTCCGGCAGTGTCCGGCCGCCCGCGAGCTGCCGCACGACGCCAGCGATCGCGTCGCCGATCGCCTCCGTGACCTCGGGGACGCCCTTGACGACCAGGGCCAGCTCGGCGCCGGGGACGGCGGTCGCCACCTCCAGCGCACCGGACAGCACCACCACCGCCGACTCGATCAGGTCGGGGTCGACGAGGACCAGGATGCGGCTGGGCGGCACGGCACCGGCGCCGGTCCGCACCGTCGCCGGCTGATGCCAGGACTTCGCCCAGTGGTGGATGGCGTACGCGCCGGGGAAGCGCTCGCCCGCACGGTGCGGCTCGGTCCAGTGGTACGGGTAGAACAGCTCGGCGCCGAACACGGCCGGGATCTCGCGGCCCAGGGCGTCCTGCTCGGCCAGGACGCGGGTGAGCAGCTCCGGTCCCGTCCGCCCCTGCGAGGACCGCCCGGACCGCCACGCCAGGGCGTCGGGCAGCGCGGCGACGACGGCGGCGAGGAACGGATGGCCGGGGACGCACCCGAGCAGCCCGACACCGGCCTGGAAGCCGTCCTCACGGGCGGTGAATGCCGGTACCCCCGCCAGCAGGTCCTCGATGTTGCGGAGGCATTCGAAGTCCGGGCCCAGGTGGACGCCGCCGTGGGCGAGGAGCAGCTCGTAGCGGAAGATGTCGGCCTGCTGCGCGGGTGAGCCGGCGGCGTCGAAGGCGGCCTGGTTGACCAGCGGCGGGACGTCGCCGTCCTGCCACAGCCGCAGCTGCCAGCCCGGGTGGTGCCGCTGCCACGTCTCGCCGAACGCCCGCGCCCGGGCGGGCAGGGGGCCGCCGAACCAGATGCGGTGGAACACCCGGGGAATGCGCGGCCAGCTCATCGCAGGCTCGCGTGCTCGCGGGTGCCGAGCAGGTCGCGCAGCGTCCCCGCCAGGGTGCCGCGGGGCAGTGGCAGGGCGTGCCGGTAAGGGTCGTGGCCGTCGGGCGGGGTGAACGCGCAGACGACGTCGCAGGCGCGCCACAGGTCGTCGGCGTCGTCGCAGGCCAGGACGTCGGCCTCGACGCCGCCGCCGGCGCAGCGCGCACCGGTGAACGCGTGGCCGGGCGGGACGCCGACGACGAGGACGGCGCCGCCGGCGGGCGCGGCGGCGAGCTCGCGGACCACGTCGTCGAGCAGTGGCGACAGGGCGCTGACCCCGATCCGCAGTGGCCGGCCCTCCTCGCGTGCGGCCGCCCGGCGGCAGGCGAGCAGCCAGCCGAGGCTCACCTCGATGGAGTTGACGGTGACGAGGTCGGCGTGCATCCGGTCCAGCAGGGTGCCCCGGCCGTACGGGTCAGCCCGCGCGCGGAGGTCCTCGATCGCGACCGGCCAGGTGGCGGTGAGCAGCCGCAGCCGGGCGTCGGTGCGCCGGGCCAGTTTTCGGGCGGTCGCCTCGTAGGTGGTGCCGCGGAACGCGGGATGGGTGCGCAGCGACGGGTGCCGCTCGGCGAGCCGGGCCCGGGCCTGCCCGACCCGCCCGGCCCGGTGGATCAGCGACAGCGCGTCGAAGCCGGCGCGGACCCGCTGCACGGCGTGCCGGTTGTGCACCACCCGCAGGCCGCGCGGCCGGTCGGCGAGGCGGTACGCGACGTCGGCGTCCTCGGCGAACGGCACCTCGAACCGGATGCCGCCCAGCACGCTGCGCCGGATCGTGTAGCGACGGCCCCAGAACTGGTACCAGTCGCCGGCGCTGAGATGCCGGAGCCCCTCGTGACTCATGTGGACGAGACCCCGGAACGCGAGCCACGCCTCGACGCTCGTGGCCAGGTCCGCGGTCGGGCCGGTCCAGCCGAGGACCGCGTCGACCTCGTCGCCGTGCTCGGCGTAGGTGCGCAGGTGTTCGGCGAGGCAGCGGGGCGCGGGTTCGTCGCCGCCGTCGAGGAAGCACAGGATGTCGCCGCGGGACGCCTCGACGCCGGCGTTGCGGGCCGCGCCGACGCCGGCGCCGGGCTGGAGCCGGACGAAGGTCAGGTCGAGCCGGTCCTGGAACGGCAGCACGACCTGCTCGGCGGCGCCGTCGTCGACCACGACCACCTCGAAGCGGGTGGCCGGCAGCGTCTGCCGGCACAGCGCGGCGAGACAGTCGCGCAGCGGGGCGGGCCGCTCGTCCACGGTGACGACGACGCTCATCGTGAGCCCGGTCCGGGGCGGGGCGAGGTCGCCGACCAGCTCCCGGTAGACGTCGGCCCAGCCCTTGCCGGAGCGGGCGCTGGAGTGATCGAGCACGGGACTGCCGGGGTCGAGCCAGTCGGCCTGCAGCCCGCGCTGGTCGGCGACGCAGACGAGGTCGGCGCGGGTGAACTGGTCGGTGAGGTACGCCTGGGCGGGTTCGCCGGGCGGCGGGTGCCAGCCGGCGTGGACGCTGGTGATCAGCGGGACGCCGAGCAACCAGCCGCGCTCCATGATCGCGGGGTCGGCGAGGTCGCCGGCGAGGTGCAGGTGGATCGCGTCGACGGGTCGGCCGGCGAACAGCTCGCACAGCAGCGACTCCGACGGCGTGTCACCGAGGAACGGCGCCGCGTTGGCGACGCCGAGGACGAACCGGCGGACGCCCTGCGCCGTGCCCGTCTCCGCCAGCGCCGGGCGGCTCGCCCGGCGCGGTTCAACGCTCAGGACGTCCCAGCCGCGGGCTGCGACCTGAGCGGCCAGCCCGGCGCAGCACCCGAACGCGGCCGCGTCCCGGGACGGCAGGATGACGGCCACGCAGGGACGCCGCGGTTGAGGGTCCACACCGACCTGATCGGCAACCGGCCGGCACCGTTGAGGAAACGGTGCCGGCCGGGCGTTGCGGGGTTCCTCAGCGGCCGGCGCCGACCAGCTCGCGCTCGGCGGCCGGAGCCGGCGGCACCTCGCGGCGCCGCATGAAGCGCGGCGCCCACCAGTTGGCGTTGCCGAGCAGGGTCATCAGCGACGGCAGGACGACCGCGCGGATGATGGTCGCGTCGAGCAGGATCGCGGCGGCCAGGCCGACGCCGAGCTGCTTCATGTCCACGGTGCTCAGCGTCGCGAAGATGGAGAACACGCCCACCATCACGATCGCCGCGCTGGTGACCACGCCGGCGGAGCCGGTGATGCCGTGCGCCACCGCGTCGCGGGTGGACATGCCCTGCTTGACCGCCTCGCGGATGCGGCTGACGACGAACACGTGGTAGTCCATCGACAGGCCGAACAGCACCACGAAGAGGAACAGCGGCAGCCACGACACGACCGCGTCCATGGACTTGAACCCCAGGATGCCCTCGGCCCAGGTGCCCTGGAAGATCACGACGACCAGGCCGTAGGACGCGCCGGCGGAGAGCAGGTTGAGCGCGATCGAGGTGACCGCGACGACCACCGAGCGGAACGTGAACGCCATCACCAGGAACGTCAGGATCAGCACGAAGCCGACGACCAGCGGCAGCTTCTGCTTGACGTGACCGGCGTAGTCGACGTCGGCACCGACGAACCCGCCGACGGCGGCGTCCGACCCCAGCGTCAGGCCCGGCACGTGCCCGACGGTCTGCGGGACCATGACCTCGCGCAGCCGGTCGAGGGACTCCTTCGCCTGCTCGGAGCGGCCGGCGAACGGGGTGGCGACGTCGAGCACCGCGACCGTGCCGTCGGCGGAGACCTCGATGTCGGGGGCCTCGTCCAGCGGCGCGAACAGCGGGTCGGCGGCGGCCTTCGTCGCCAGCTCCGTCAGCGCGGCCTTCGTCGCGTCGAGCTGCCCGGCCGGGACGCGGACGGCGACGGTGTGCACCGTGCCGTTGCTCGGGAACGCCTTGACCAGGCGGTCGTAGGCCTGCATCGCCGGTGTGGTGCGCGGCAGGTCCTCCATGCCGGGGAAGCTCAGCCGCATGGTCAGGGCGGGCGCCGCAAGGGCGAGCAGCGCCAGGACCGACACGGTGAGGGTGATCGCCGGCTTGCGCAGGGCGGGCCGGAGGATGAAGCCCCAGACCTTGGACTGGCCCTCACCGGCGCCGCGGGGCCGGGTGAGGCGCCACAGCAGTGGCACGCGCGGCCGGTCGATCCAGCGGCCCAGCTTCGACAGCAGTGCCGGCAGGACGGTCAGCGAGCCGATCACGGAGACGAGCACGACCAGGATCGAGCCGACCGCCAGGGACGAGAAGACCACGTCGCCGGCGAGGAACAGCCCGGCCATCGCGATCGTCACGGCGATGCCGGAGACGACCACGGCGTGCCCTGACGTCTCGGCCGCGATCTCGACGGCGTCGAGGTGCTTGCGGCCCTTCGCCCGTTCCTCACGCTCGCGGCGCAGGTAGAACAGTGAGTAGTCGACACCGACGGCCATGCCGATGAGCAGGATGACGCTGGCGGTCGTGTCGGTCGACGGGACCAGGTGCGAGGCGAGCGTCGACAGGCCGAGCGCGGCCGCGACCGACGACAGCGCGAGCAGCACCGGCACGCCGGCGGCGATGAGCGCGCCGAATGCGACGATGAGGATCGCGAACGTCACCGGCAGGCTGAGGAACTCGGCCCGCTGGAAGTCCTTGCCGAGGGTCTCGTCCATGGCCTGGCCGATGGACTCGCCGCCGGTCTCCTCGACCCGCAGCTCCGGGTGGGCCCGCTGGACGCCGGCGGTGGCGTCGAGCAGCTTGCCGACGCGGTCCTGGGCGGTGTCGGGGTCGCCGCTCATGGTGACCCGGACCAGCAGCGCGCCGCCGTCGTGGGAGGGCAGGGGGTCACTCACCGAGGCGACCTCGGGCAGCGCCTTCATCGCGGTCGCCACGTCCGCGGCGGCCTTGTCCGCGGCGGCCCGGTCCAGGGTGCCGGTCAGCGGCGTGATGAGGACGCTCTCGGTCGCCGGGTTGTCGAACTTGCCGTCGTTGACGATGACGTCGGCCCGGCCGGACTCGCCGATGGCCTGGTCGGAGTTGCTCGCCTCGACGGTCCCTGCCATGTTGCCGCCGATGAAGCAGACAGCGACGAACACGACCCACAGTGCGATTGCGCGCCAAGGGTGCTCCGCGCTCCAGCGCGCCACCCGTACGGTAACTGGTCTCTTCTCCACGTAGAGAGACGCTATGGATCGGTGCCGCCGGAAACATCCGGGCTGCACCCGACTCACACCCGGATTCGCGCCGTGAGGGTTTTCCCCGAGGCCGAATTCCTCAACCCCCGGCGGGCTGCGCCGATAGCTCTTACGAGCAAGGATCGCTCATCGCAGCAGCCAGGGACCGGCGACACACCGCAAGCGGAACCGTTTTTCGGTGGACGGGAGCGTCCCTGTCGTGTTCGAAGACGTCACGTCGGTCACCCTGCACAGCGCCCTGACGGGGCTGTCGAAGCGGCAGCGGGTCATCGCCGACAACATCGCCAACATCGAGACGCCCGGCTTCCTCGCCGGGAAGGTGTCGTTCGAGGACTCGCTGCTCAATGCGGTCGAGGCGGGCAGCCCGAAGGACGCGACGATCGCCGTGGCCCGCTCGCTGGAGCCGACCCGCGAGGACGGCAACAACGTCAACCTCGATCATGAGGTGCTGTCCAACATCGACACCGGCCTGCGGTACCAGACGATGCTGCGCGCGACGGACGACAAGTTCGTGCTGCTGCGGACCGCGATCAGGGGCTGACGATGACGATCTTCAGCGCGATCGGCATCGCCGGCACCGGCGTCACCGTCTACCGCAAGTGGCTCGACGCGATCGCCGACAACGTCGCCAACATGAACAACGCCGAGCCGACCTCCGGCCAGGTGTTCCGTGCCCGGTACGTGCAGGCCCGCGCCGTCGACTACGGCACCGGGGAGGGCGGCACGGTCGTCGCCGGCACCGCGCTCGGTGATCCCAAGGGCCGCCTCGTGTACGAGCCGGAGAACCCCCTGGCCGACCACGAGGGGTACGTGCGGTACCCCGACGTCGACCTCGGCTCGCAGATGACCCAGATAATCATGGCGCAGCGCGGCTACCAGGCGAACCTGACCGTGGTCGACCGGGCGAAGGACGCCTACCAGGCCGCGATCCAGATCGGGAAGGGCTGACCATGACCGTCTCCGCCGTCGGGGCCGTCAGCGCCCTGCCCGCCATCTCGCCGATCACCGCGTCCGACGCGACCGGGCCGTCGTCCTCCGGCGCCGACTTCGGTGCCATGGTCGCGCAGGGCCTCCAGCGGCTCCAGCAGGTCCAGCAGACCGCCGACGACCTCGCCGTCCAGGCCGCCACCGGCCGCCTCACCGACGTGCACGACTACATGATCGCCGCGACGGAGGCCAGCCTCGCGACCAGCCTCACCGTCGCCGTGCGGAACAAGGCCCTCGACTCCTTCAACGAGATCATGAGGATGCAGGCCTGATGCGGGACCGGCTCACCGCCCTCCTGCGGCGGGGCAAGGACGGCTGGGCAGCGTTCACCCCCGGGCAGCGGGCGGTCACCGTCTTCGCCGTGCTGGCCCTCGCGATCGGCGGCTACTTCTTCGCGACCTGGGCCGGCAAGCCGACCATGGCGCCGCTGTTTTCCAACCTGGCGGCCAGCGACGCGAGCGCGATCGTCGACAAGCTCAACGCCGACGGCGTCACCTACAGCCTGTCCGACGGCGGCAGCACCATCAACGTGCCCAGCGACCAGGTGTACAACCTGCGGATCTCGATGAGCGGCGCCGGCCTGCCCGCCTCCGGCGACGCGGGCTACGCGCTGCTCGACAAGCAGGGCATCATGACCAGCGAGTTCATGCAGCAGGTCACCTACCGCCGGGCCCTGGAGGGCGAGCTCGCCAAGACGATCGAGGCGATCAACGGCGTCAACAAGGCCACCGTGCACCTGGCGATCCCGCAGAAGGACGTCTTCACCGACGACCAGCTGGCGCCGACCGCGTCGGTGCTCGTCGACACCGGCACGAAGGCCCTCGCGGGCGGCGCGGTCACCTCGATCGTGCATCTGGTCTCCTCCAGCGTCGAAGGGCTCGAGCCGACCGCGGTCACCGTGGTCGGCGCCAACGGCAAGGTCCTGTCCAGCTCCGGCGACGGCCCCGGATCCTCCGCCGACGGGCAGTCCGGGCAGACGACCGCGTACGAGCAGCGGCTCAACACCGCGCTGCAGCACATGCTGGACACCGTCGTCGGGCCGGGGCACTCCGTCGTGCAGGTCACCGCCGACCTCGACTTCGACGCCACCGAGACCAAGACACAGAAGTACGTCGCGGACCCGGCCATCCCGCCGCTGTCGGAGTCGAAGACCTCCGAGCAGTACACCGGCGGCAACGGCACCCCGGTCGGCGGTGTCCTCGGCCCCGACAACATCCAGGTGCCCAACGGCACGGGCGCCGGCGGTGACGGCACGTACCAGCAGTCCACCGAGACCCGCAACAACGCCGTCGGCATGGTCACCGAGACGAAGAAGACGGCGCCCGGCGCGGTGAAGAAGCTCGCCGTCGCCGTCATCGTCGACAGCGCCGCGGCGAAGGTCGACGAGGCGCAGCTGCAGCAGCTGGTCTCCTCCGCCGTCGGCCTCGACGCGACCCGCGGCGACCAGATCGCGGTCAGCTCGATGGCCTTCGACACCACCAAGGCCGAGGCGGAGCAGAACGCGGCCAAGGACGCGGCGAAGGCCGAGCAGAGCCAGCTGCAGCAGAAGTACGTCCAGATGGGCCTGATCATCCTGGCGCTGCTGGTCCTGCTGATCGTCGCGGCGATCTCGGGCCGCCGGCGGCGCAAGGCGGAGAAGGAGAAGCTCACCGAGCAGCAGAACGCGGCCCTGGAGGAGATGCAGGCGGCGATCGAGGCGGCCCGCGCGAAGCTGGCCCTGGAGGGTCAGGGCGGTGTCGGCGGCACCCACGCCCTGGAGGGCGCCGGCGGCCCGGGCGAGGAGTTCGACCGCGACGGCCGCTTCCGCGACATCACCCAGATGGTCGAGAAGCAGCCCGACGAGGTGGCCCAGCTGCTGCGCGGCTGGCTCGCCGACCGCCGTGGGTGACCCCGCAGGATGACTACCGGTGAGCTGTCCGGGCTGCGGAAGGCGGCCATTCTGCTGGTGCAGATGGGCAAGGAGGACGCCGCGAAGATCATGTCGCATCTTCGCGAGGCGGAGGTCGAGGAGCTGACCGCCGAGATCATGCGGCTGGGGCAGGTCGAGGGTGACATCGCCGACGTGGTGCTCGAGGAGTTCCACGACATGGCGACCGGTCACCGGTACGTCGGTCAGGGCGGCCTCGACTTCGCCCGGGACCTGCTGGAGGCGTCGCTCGGGCGGGAGCGGGCCGGCGAGATCGTCGGCCGGCTCAACACCGTCTTCATGGACGTGCCGTTCGGCTTCCTCGGCCAGGCCGATCCCCGCCAGCTGCTGTCGTTCCTGCAGGACGAGCACCCGCAGACGATCGCGCTGGTCCTGGCGCACATGACGGCCACGCAGGCGTCGCAGATCCTCGGCGGGCTCGCCCCGGAGCTGCAGGCGGACGTCGCACACCGCATCGCCGTCATGGACCGCACCTCGCCCGACATCATCCGCAAGGTCGAGGCGACCCTGGAACGCAAGATGTCCTCGGTGCTGCAGCCCAGCGACCTGTCCGCGGTCGGCGGTCTCGAGCCGCTCGTCGAGATCATCAACCGGACCGACCGGGCCACCGAGCGGCTGATCCTCGAGGGGCTCGCCGGGCGGAACCCGGAGCTGGCGGAGGAGATCCGCTCGAAGATGTTCATGTTCGAGGACATCGTGTCCCTCGACGACCGGTCCATCCAGCTCGTGCTGCGCCAGGTCGAGACCAACGACCTCGCGACCGCGCTGAAGGGCGTCCGCGAGGAGGTCCGGCAGAAGGTCATGCGGAACCTCTCCGAGCGCGCCGCGGAGAACCTCGCCGACGAGATCGAGATGCTCGGCCCGGTCCGCCTGCGCACGGTCGAGGAGTCCCAGGCGAAGATCGTCCAGGCGATCCGCACCCTGGAGGAGTCGGGTCAGATCACCATCCGCCGAGGGGACGACGATGAGTTCGTCGGCTGAGTACCCCCTCGCGTTCCCTCCCCCGCCGCCGAAGAAGGCGGGCCCGCCACGGCCGGCGTTCCCGCCGCCGCCTCCACCGCCGCCGACCCCGGCGACCCGCGCGTTCCCGCCGCCGGACGTCCCGGCGACCGTGCGGTACGGCGAGAACGTGCTCACCGACGACCGGGCGGGCGCCGCGCCGCCGGCCCGCTTCGACGTCGATCTGCGGGAGCGGGAGGCGTTCCCGCCGGAGCTCGTCGCGCAGGTCCGCGCCGAGGCGCAGGCCGCCGGGTACGCCGCCGGGTGGGCGCAGGGCAGGCGGGAGGCGCAGCGCGTCGCCGAGGCGGAGGCCGCCCAGGTCGCCGCCGAGGCCGCCGAGGTCGCCGAGATGCACCGCGCCCGCGTGGAACGGGCCCTGCGGGCGATCGGCGCCGCCACCGACGCCCTGGAGCGCCGCGCGGTCCCGGCCGCCGAGGACATCGAGGACCAGATCGTGGCGACGGCGTTCGCGCTCGCCGAGGCGGTCCTCGGCCGGGAGCTGCGCACCGCCACCGAGCCGGGGCGGGAGGCGCTCGCCCGGGCCCTCGCGCTCGTCCCGCCGGGAAGTCCGGTGACGGTCCGGCTCAACCCGGCGGACCGGCTGACGATAGGACAGACGGAACTGGTCATGGACGGCCGCACGGTGTCCCTCGTGGACGACCCGGGCCTCGGACCGGGCGACGCCCTCGCGCTGTGCGACGCCACGACGGTCGACGCCCGGCTGGGCCCGGCCCTCGACCGGGTGCGGGAGGTGCTCGAACAGTGACGTCGTCGCTCCAGCAGCGCCTCGCCGCCGCCCGCCAGGCCGCCAACCCGCGCGTCACCGGCCGGGTCAGCGCGATCGTCGGCCTGTCGATCACCGTCGCCGGGGTCGACGGCCGCGTCGGTGACCTCGTCGAGATCGGCGAGCCAGGGTCGGCGGTACCGGCGGAGGTCGTGTCCATCGACGGCGACCGGCTCGCCTGCCTCCCGCTGGGCGCGCTCACCGGGATCGGCAACGGCAGCCCCGTGCGCGGCACCGGCTCCCCACTGCGGATCGCCGTCGGCCCGCAGCTGCGCGGCCGCATCCTCGACGGCCTGGGCCGGCCGATGGACGGCGGGCCGCCGCTCACCGGCCTGGAGCGGGTGACCGTCGAGAACGACGCGCCCGACGCCCTCGCCCGCGGCCGCGTCCAGGAGCCGCTGTCGCTCGGCGTCCGCGCGCTGGACACGCTCGTGCCGTGCGGCCGGGGGCAGCGCATCGGCATCTTCGCCGGGTCCGGCGTCGGCAAGAGCAGCCTCATGTCGATGATCACCAGGGGCACCGACGCCGAGATCGCCGTGATCGGCCTGGTCGGCGAGCGGGGCCGCGAGGTCCGCGAGTTCATCGAGAACGACCTCGGACCCGAGGGGCTCGCCCGGTCCGTCGTCGTGATCGCGACGTCCGACCAGCCGCCGCTGGTGCGGTTGCGCGCCGGGTTCGTCGCGACGCGGATCGCCGAGTACTTCCGCGACGGCGGCCAGGACGTGCTGCTGCTGATGGACAGCCTCACCCGCACCGCCATGGCACAGCGCGAGGTCGGGCTGTCCGCCGGTGAACCGCCCGCGACCCGCGGCTACCCGCCGAGCGTGTTCGCGCTCCTGCCCCGCCTGCTGGAGCGGGCCGGCCCGGCGCCCGTCGGCTCGATCACCGGCCTGTACACGGTCCTCGTCGAGGGCGACGACCACAACGAGCCGATCGCCGACACCGCCCGGTCGATCCTCGACGGTCACATCACCCTCGACCGGCGCCTCGCCACGTCCGGGCACTTCCCCAGCATCGACGTGCTGGAGTCGGTGTCCCGGGTCGCGAACGCGGTCACCACCCGCGAGCAGCGCGCCGACGCGACCGTCCTGCGACGGATGCTCGCCGCCCACCGCGACGTGCGCGAGCTGGTCGAGATCGGCGCGTACGTGAGCGGCACCAACCCGGACGCCGACCGGGCCCGGGCGTTGTGGCCGCAGATCAACGACTTCCTGCGGCAGGACATGGACGACACCACCCCGGCCCCGCAGGCCTGGTCGATGCTGGACACGCTGGTGAAAACCTGATGGCGAAGAACGGTTTCCGGCTGGGCGCGGTCCTGCGGGCCCGCAAGGCGCAGGAGGACGCGGCGAAGGCGGCCGTGGTGCGGGCCCGCGGCGAGGCCACCGCCGCGCACGGCTCGGTCCACGCCCGCGAGCGTGACCTCGACGGCCGGCGGGTCCCCGACGGCGCGTCGTCCGCCGCCTTCGCCGCGACCCTCATGGCCCGCCAGGCGATCGCCGGCGCGCTGTCCACGGCGATCGGCGTGGCGTCGCTGGCCGACGAGACGGTCCAGGACCGGCTCGACGACCTCACCGACGCGGCCGTGCAGCGCCGCACCATCGAGAAGCTCCAGGAGCGGCACGACCTGACCCGCAAGCAGACGGCGGCCGCGATCGAGGCCAAAGCGGTCGACGACCTGACCACCGCCGCCGCCTTCAACCGCAAGGACCAAGCATGACGGTGTACGAGACACAGGCGCGCGTAGCTGAGATCCGCTCCCGGATCGGGCTCGGCGCGCCCGCCGCGACGGGTGGCGGCGACGCGTTCGCGGCCGCGCTGCAGTCCACGATGGACACTCAGCGGGCGGTCACCGGTGCCACCGTCGTAGAGGCAGCGAAAAAGTACCTCGGCACGCCGTACGTGTTCGGCGGCACGAACCCGGAGAGCGGCCTGGACTGCTCGGGGCTCGTCCAGCGCGCCTACGCCGACCTCGGCGTCAAGCTGCCGCGGGTCGCGAAGGACCAGGCGCGCGAGGGCACCGCCGTGGCCGACCTGGCCCACGCCCGCCCCGGTGACCTCCTCGCCTTCGGCAGCCCCGTCGACCACGTCGCCATCTACGTGGGCGACAACCGCATGATCGCCGCGCCGCACGCCGGTGACGTGGTGAAGATCCAGCCGGTGTACGAGACGCCGTCCGCCATCCGCCGCATCGTGCCGACCGCGTCCCTCGACCCGCAGTCCCTGTCCGGTGCCGCGCTGGCCGGTGGTGGGCTGGCCGGTGGCGGGCTGCGCGCCGGTGCGCTGTCTGCCGGTTCGGTGGCCGCGGCGGCGCTGCGGCCGGCGGCGCTGACCGGCGTGCCGTACGCGGACCTGTTCCAGCAGGCAGGCGCCAGGTACGGCCTCGCGCCCGCCCTCCTCGCCGCGGTCGCGAAGGTCGAGTCCGGCTACAACCCAGCCGCCGTCAGCGGCGCCGGCGCGCAGGGCCTCATGCAGCTGATGCCGGCGACCGCCCGCGGCCTCGGCGTCGACGCGCTGGACCCGGCCCAGGCGGTCGACGGCGCCGCCCGGATGCTGTCGTCGAACCTGGAACGGTTCGGCTCGCTCGACCTGGCCATCGCCGCCTACAACGCCGGCGGCGGCGCGGTCAGCCGGTACGGCGGCATCCCGCCGTTCGCGCAGACCCAGGCGTACGTGCCGAAGGTCAAGGCTGCGATGGAGCAGCTCGCGGGAAGAGGGTTCGCATGACCACGCCGATCGACGCCGCGCGCGGCACCGGTGCCGCCCGGGCCGCGGAGCTCTCCGCGGCCACCGGCCCGTCCGACGCCTTCGCCGCCGCCCTGGCCGCGGCGGCCCACGGCCGTGCCTCGCCGGCCGCGCCGACCCAGGGTGCCCGGGACCACGCCGTCCCCGAGCGGCGGCACGACCGGGCGCAGGACCGGGACCGCGAGCCGGAGCGGCGGTTCCCGGTGCGGGACCGCCGGGCCCGCGACGACCGGCCCCGCGCCCCCGAACCGGACGCCGTCACGGCCGGCGTGGCCGTCCACCAGCAGCGCGACGTCGTGGTCCGGCGGGCCGAACCCGACCGGCGGCCGGAGCCCCGTGACCGGGACCGTCCCGCCGTGCGGGAGGCGACCGGGCCGGCCGGCACCGTTGATCGCGGGACCGGCGCACGACGGGACGCGGCACCCGAAGAGACCTCGCGACCCGCCGGTGCGGCGCGGCCCGCCGGTGAGCGGGACGTGCTGCGTCCGGAGCGCGCGGCCGACGCGGCGCGGCCCGCCGGTGAACGGGACGGGCTACGTCCGGAACGTGCGGCCGGCGCGGCGCGGCCCGCCGGGCAGAGCACGCTGGAGGCGATACTCGCCGCCGCCGCGGCGCGGCAGGAGGCCACGGCGGTGACCGTGTCCCTCGACGCCGCCCAGGCGACGGTCCCCGTCGTCTCCCCGGCCGCGAGCCGTGCCGGGATGCCCGTGGTGACGCCGGCCGGGTTCCAGGCCGGCCTCCGGACCGGTGTCCCGGCTGGGATGGCGGTCGGGACAGCTGGTCTGGCCGGACCCCCGGCGGAGCTGGCTGCCTGGACCGGCAGCCCGCTGCCGGGCGCGGGCCTCGTCGACCCGGCGCCGGTGGCGGACGGCGAGACCCTCGCCGCCGCGGCCCGGATCGGGACGGAACAGGCCGGCGCGACGGGGGACGCCCCGCCTGCCGCGGTGCCCGGCGCCGTCCAGCCCGCCACCACGCAAGCCGCGGCGGTCACGGCCGGCCGGTTCGCCGCGCAGGCGACCGCGCAGGTGGAAACGCAGGCCGGGGTCCCGGCGGGGATCCAGGTGGAGGGGCAGGTGGAGGCGCGGGCAAAGGTGCCTGCGGAGGCGCTGCCCGCCGCGACGCCCGTGGCCGGGCAGCAGCCCGCGCGGCCCGATGCCGGTCAAGCCGGCGGCGCCGTGCTCGCCGCGCACATCGTCGAGGCCGTCCAGGTGACCCGGGCCGGCATCCCGAACGCCTTGAACCCGCACCCGAGCGCCACCCTGGCCGCGCCAACCCCGGCCGCCGCCACCACGCAGCCCGTCGCTGCCACCACGCAGCCCGTCGCTGCCGCCGCGCAGACCACCGCTGCCGCTGCTGCCGCCGCGCAGACCACCGCTGCCGCCGCCGTCGCGCAGGCCACCGCCGACGACGCGCCGGCCACCGTGATCGCCGCCGCTCCGGCGGACCCACCGGCCGCCGCGGCCGCTCCCGACCTCGACGCCCGACCCACCGCGCAGCCAGGCCCGCAGTCAGGCCCGCAGCCAGGCCCGCAGCCAGGCGCACCGACCGGCGCACACGGCGACGCCCAGAGCAGCACCCAGCTCGGCGCCCCGCTCGATGCGCGGACCGGAGCTCCGGCCGCCGCCGGGACCGATGCGACCACCGCCGCCGGGACCGCTGCGACCGCCGCCGCGGCGGCACCGGGGCTCCCGCAGCCCGGCTCCGCGGCGCCGGGCACGGGGCAGCAGCCCGCCGTCGTGGCCGCGGCACCGAACGCGGCGCAGGCAGTGGTCCAGGCTGCCGCCGTCCAGGCCGGCACGGGCGCGCCGGTGGCGGCGGAGTCCGGCGCCGGCGCCGATGCTCCCGCCGACCGCCCCGGAGCGGTCCCGGGCACCGGCGCGACGGCCGGCATGCCGCAGTTCGCCGCGCAGGGTGCCCTGGCCGGCAACGCCCAGGAGCGCGGCGGGCAGGGCGGCACCCCGGACGGGGGGCGGCACCCGAGGAACGCGGCGCGCGTCGACCAGGCCGCACCCGCAGGGCCGGATCCGGGGGCGGCGGCGGTGCCCGTACACCCGCAGCAGACACAGCTGACGTCGGCGGTGGCGGCGGCTGCGGCCCCGAACCAGGCGCCGGCGGCACAGGCACCCGTGGCGGCCCAGGTGGCGATGGTGCTGACGCCGCTGCGGAAGGGGCCCGACGGGGTGCACCGGATGACGATCCAGCTCAGCCCCGGCGACCTCGGGCCGGTCAGCATCGTCGCCGAGGTGCGCGGCGGGGCGATCGCCGTGCAGCTGGCGGCGGGCAGCGAGGCGGCCCGGGTGGCGCTGCAGGCGGCGCTGCCGGACCTGCGGCAGGACCTGCGCGACGCCGGGTTCGGGCAGTGCACGCTGGATCTGCACCAGGACGCGGACCGGCCGGGCAACCAATCGCAACAGTTCTCAGGTTGGCAGCCGCAGGGTCGATCTCAACAGCAGGCACCCGAACCGCGGGCGACGGAACCGGTCCGAGATCCGGGCGCCGCAGACGGCTTGGTCGACGTGCGCATCTAGGAGGGGGTCCCACCATCACCACCCCGACGACACCGGTCAGCGGCAGCGTCGCCGACTACGTCCCGAAGCCGGTCCCTGGCAAGGTCAGCGACTACGTGCCGAAGACGAACGCGCCGGCCGACGTGAGCAAGACCGACGGCACGAAACAGGACGCGCCCGCGAAGCCCGGCGGCGACCTGGGCAAGGACGCGTTCCTGAAGCTGCTCGTGGCGCAGCTGAAGTACCAGGATCCGATGAAGCCGATGGACAACTCGGAGTTCCTGGCGCAGACGGCGCAGTTCACCACGGTCGAGAAGCTCTCCGACCTGGCGGCGACGGAGCAGAGCCTGCTCACCGCCCAGTTGCAGCTCGGCGCGAGCAACCTGATCGGCAAGACCGTCGCGTACACGGACCAGGACGGCAAGGAGCAGTCCGGCGTGGTGACCGCGGCGGCGTTCTCAGGCACCAGCCCCACCCTGCGGGTCGGCGACACGGATGTCGCGCTCAGTGCGGTCAAGGAAGTCCGCAGCCCGGCATCCTGAAAGGACCCCTCCCCTATGCTCCGCTCACTCTTCTCCGGCATCAGCGGTCTGCGGGCGCACCAGCAGATGATGGATGTCACCAGCAACAACATCGCCAACGTCAACACCGTGGGGTTCAAGTCGTCGCAGGTCGTGTTCGAGGACACGCTGAGCCAGATGATGCGGGCCGCCGGCGCGCCCCAGGAGGGGCAGGGCGGCATCAACCCGGCGCAGGTCGGGCTGGGGGTGCGGCTCGGCGCGATCAACACCAGTTTCGTGCAGGGTTCGGCGCAGACCACGGGCCGCGCCACCGACGTGATGATCTCCGGTGACGGGTTCTTCGTCGTCAACTCCGTCGACGAGCAGCTGTACACGCGGGCCGGTGCGTTCAACTTCGACGCCGAGGGCAAGCTGGTCACCCCGACCGGCGCGGCCGTGCAGGGCTGGCCGGCGGTGAACGGCAACGTCAACACCAACGCGCCGATCGGTGACATCCGGCTGCCGATGGGCACCCTGATCGCGCCGAACGCGACCCGGCAGATGGTGATCGCCGGTAACCTGCCGGCCGACGCACCCGTCGCCACCACGATCCCGCGTTCGATCAAGACCTACGACGTGCAGGGCAACGTGGTGACGCTGACGACCACGTTCGAGAAGACCGCGGGCGGCTGGACGGTGAGCGTCACCGACGGCACGACGCCGCTGCCGTCGCCGCTGGCGCTGACGTTCCTGCCGAACGGGCAGATCGACACGCCGACGTACACGGACGCCAACGGTGACACCAAGATCGGCCTGATCTACGACCCGAACGGCGACGGCGGGGTCGAGGTCGACCTGGCCGGCCTGACGGAGTACACCGGCAACACGACGGTGAGCCCGCTGAGCCAGAACGGCTCGCCGGCGGCGACGCTGCAGTCGTTCAACATCAACCCGGACGGTCAGCTGGTCGGCGTGTTCTCCAACGGCAACAAGCAGACCGTGGCGCAGCTCGCCCTCGCCAACTTCAACAACCCGCCCGGCCTGGAGAAGGTCGGCGACTCGCTGTACCGGTTCACGGTGAACTCGGGTCTGGCCCAGGTCGGCGTGGCCGGCACGGTGGGTCTGGGCACGTTGCAGGCCGGCGCGGTGGAGATGTCCAACGTCGACCTCGCGCAGGAGTTCACGAACCTGATCGTGGCGCAGCGCGGCTTCCAGGCGAACTCGAAGGTGATCAGCACGTCGGACGAGGTGCTGCAGGAGCTGGTGAACCTGAAGCGGTAACCGGACGTTCCGCTCGAAACAGGCCCGCCCGTAGTGGCGGGCCTTTCTCGTGCTCCCCCCCGGCAACCGTCAACTCCTCACCTGTCGGCCGATCGGTCCGATGTGAACTCCGAAGGCACCACGGACGGGGCCTCGCCCACTACCACCAAGGACGGGAGCGCGTCGATGATCCTGCTGACCAGACTCAATGGCCCGGTGTTCGCACTCAACCCCGACCTGGTCGAGCGGGCCGACTGCACCCCCGACACGGTCGTGACGCTGGTGGACGGGACGAAGTACCTGATCGCCGAGTCGTTGCCGGAGCTGGTGGCGCTGATCCGCCAGTACCGGGCGCAGGTCGTCGTCGACGCCCAGCAGCTCGTGGGACAGACCTCGGCGGAGCGCGCCGAGTCCGCCCGCGACCGGGTCAACGAGACCAATGTCGTCCATCTGCATCGTCGGGAGCGCTGACACATGGATCCGGCAACCATCATCGGCATCGTGCTGGCCTTCGTGGCGATCTTCGCCTCGATGATCCTCGAAGGTGGCAGCCCGGGCTCCATCTTCCTGCTGCCGCCGCTGATCCTGGTGTTCTTCGGCACCCTCGGCGCCGCGATGGCGGGCGGCATGCTGAAGGACACCATCGCGCTCGTCGACTCGTTCAAGCGGGTGCTGCTGGGCAACGTCGGCACCGCCGACGCGCTGGTCGACGACATCGTGAAGCTCGCCGAGAAGGCCCGGCGCGAGGGGTTGCTGGCCCTGGAGGACGCGATGAAGGAGGTGCAGGACCCGTTCCTCAAGAAGGGCCTGCAGCTGGCCATCGACGGCACCGACTCCGAGGAGCTCGCGGCGATCCTGGAGGCCGAGGTCGACGCGAAACGCAAGGCCGACAAGCAGGCCGCGACGATCTTCACGGGCATGGGCGGGTACGCGCCGACGATCGGCATCATCGGCACCGTCATCGGCCTGATCCACGTCCTGGAGAACCTCAGCGAGCCGGACAAGCTCGGTCACCTCATCGCCGGCGCCTTCGTGGCGACGCTGTGGGGAGTTCTCTCAGCAAACGTCATGTGGCTGCCGATGGGAGCCAAGTTGAAACGGCTGTCCGAGCTTGAATGCGCGCAGATGGAGCTCGTGATCGCCGGCATCATCAACATCCAGGCAGGGGCCAACCCCCGCCTGGTCGCACAGAAGCTCAGGAGCCTGCTGCCGCCAGGTAGCGCCAACGACAAGAAGGAGGCCGCCTGATGAGCGGAGGTGGGCACGCTGCAAAAGGCGGCACGAAGGGCGCACACGCCAAGGGGCACGGCAAGAAGCACGGGGCGCACGAGGAGGAGCACGAGAACCACGAGCGCTGGCTGGTCAGCTACGCCGACATGATGACGCTGCTGATGGTGCTCTTCATCGTGCTGTTCGCGATCAGCCAGGTCGACCAGAAGAAATTCGCGGAGCTCAAGAACGGTCTGGCGGTCGGCTTCGGCTCCCCGTCGGTGGCGTTCGAGGGTGGCGAGACGAGCCTGATGGAGTCCTCCGACAGCGACTCCCCGATGGACATGTCCTCGGGCATCGGCGGCACCGCCGTCGACGCCGCCGCCGTCCAGGAGGCCGTGGCGGCCAAGGAGCGGGCGTCGGCGTCGGCGAAGCAGAAGGCCGCGCAGCAGGAGATCGAGAACTTCGAGAAGATCAAGGCCGAGATCGAGGCGAGCCTGAAGAAGCAGGGGCTGGCCGACTCGGTGAAGTTCACCATCGACGAGCGCGGCCTGGTCGTCACCGTCGTCACCAGCGCGATCGTGTTCGACGGCGGCGAGGCGCAGCTGCTGTCCGCCGGCCGGGCGATCATGGCCGGCATCGGCCCGGCGATCGCGGGCCTGCCGAACAAGATCGAGGTCGACGGGCACACCAACCAGCTCGCCGGCACGACCGGCAGCTACCCGAGCGGCTGGGAGCTGTCCACCGCCCGCGCCTCGACCGTGGTGCGCTTCCTGCACAGCGACGCCGGCATCCCGGAGAGCCGGCTGATGGCGTCCGGGTACGCCGACACCAAGCCGCTGTACCCGGCGGACGACCCGCGAGCGGCGTCGCTCAACCGGCGGGTGGAGATCATCGTGCTGTCATCCCTTCCGGCCGACACCCGGGCACTGCTGCCCTCGGCTGTGCCGAACAGCTGAGGAGCACCGTAGATGGCGAACGACGAGAAGGCCGAGAAGGGCGGGGCCGAGGAGGTCCCGAAGAAGAGCCGGAAGAAGCTCATCATGATCGCCGCGATCGTGGTGGTGCTGCTGGGCGGCGGCGCCGGCGGCTACTTCATGTTCAAGCCGTCCTCCGCCACGGCGGAACCGGAGCCGGAGCCGGGCGTGGTGGTGCCGCTGGACGCGATCACGATCAACCTGGCCGACGGGCACTACCTGAAGCTGAAACTGTCGCTGCAGGCCACCGCGGCCGCCGCCGAAGCACCTGACGGCAGCAAGGCGCTCGACATCGCGATCGACCTGTACAGCAACCGGGAGATGGCCGAGCTGATGTCCAACGCGGAGCGGGACCGCCTGAAGGCAGAGCTCAAGGAGAAGATCGAGAAGGCGTACACGGTCGAAAAGGAGAAAGAGATCATGGACGTGTACTTCACGTCGTTCGTGATCCAGTAGCCACGAACCGGCGGATCTGGGGGTTTCCAAGGAAACCTCCAGGTCCGTTTCGGCCGTTTTACGTCAAGCTGCACCCCAAAAGACCGATGGTAAGAGAGTGACGCAGTCAACGTCGGCGACCGGTAGCGGCCGCACGCCCGGCAAGATGAGCCGGCGCGGCGGCAAAAGCTCCGGTCCCGAACCGTATGACTTCCGGCGTCCGACGAAACTGTCCCGCGAACACATCCGAACCCTGCAGATCGCCTACGAGACCTTCGCCCGCCAGCACGCCACGCTCCTGACCACCAGCCTCCGGGCGGTGTCGCAGGTCAGCCTGATCTCCATCGAGCAGCTGACCTACGACGAGTACATCAGCGGCCTGTCGAGCCCGACCATCGTCGCCATGTTCAGCATCGATCCTCTACCCGGCACAGCCATTCTGGAGTTCTCCCTGAGCACCGCCATGGCCTGCATCGACCACATGCTCGGCGGTCCGGGCGGTCCGCAGCCTCAACGCCCACTGAGCGACATCGAGACGCCGTTGCTGCACGGCCTCATCGAACGGACGCTCGGCGAGCTGCGCTACGCCTTCGAAGGCATCGTGGCGTTACGGCCGGAGATGACCACGATCGAGTACAACCCCCAGTTCGCCCAGGCCGGCGCGACGTCCGACGCCGTCATCGTCGCCTCGTTCGAGATGCGGGTCGGCACCGAGGAGTGCGTGGCCAGCATCTGCCTGCCGTTCGGCTCGATCTTCCCCAAGCTGCAGGGCGAGCAGGGCAGCGCGGTGCTCACCGAGGCGCAGCGGCTGGCCCGCGAGGCCGCGTACCGCAACGTGGTCGCCGGCCTGGAGGGCGCGCCGATCGAGGTCGCGGTGCGTTTTCAGCCGGTACGCATGCACCCGGCCGACCTGATCGGCCTGCGGCCCGGCGACGTGGTGCCCCTCGCCCACACCACCTCGACGCCCCTCGCCGTGACCACGGCGGACATCACGTTCGCCTACGCCGTCCCCGGCGCGCAGGGCAACCGGCTCGCCTGTCTCGTGGTGCAGAGCCCGCAGCCGGGTCAACGACCGACCCACCGGCCCGCCGGACAGCCCGCCGGACAGCTCGGCCAGAACCGCGCTGAGGAGACCCGCCGATGACCACCGCCACCAACGAGGCCCTGCTGGCCCGCGCCGAGGCGGCCGCACAGGCCGCCGTGGCGCTGCTGCCCGCCAGCTCCCCGCTCTCCGTCGGTGCGCCCACGCAGAACGTCGACGAACTCGCCATCGACGGCCAGGCGGTCCGCGCCCGGTTCGCCGGCACCGCGCAGGGCGAGGTCGCGATCGTCGTCACCTCCGACCTGGTCGAAGCCCTCGCCAACTCCCCCATGGGCGCCCTGGACCTCAGCCAGGCCGTCCGGCCCGCCCTGGAGGCCGCGGCGGCCACCGTCGGCCCCGTCGTCGTCGACCCCGGCCAGGTGCTCGAACCCGCCGACGCCATGGGCCAGCTGGTCGACGCGGGCGGCATCCTCGTGCCGCTGCGCACCGACGACGGCACCGTGCAGGCCGTCGTCGCGCTCGCCGTCGCGGT
Organism: Dactylosporangium sp. NPDC049525; assembly: GCF_040676755.1. NCBI lineage: Bacteria > Bacillati > Actinomycetota > Actinomycetes > Micromonosporales > Micromonosporaceae > Dactylosporangium > Dactylosporangium sp. NPDC049525. The sequence goes on from NZ_JBFAPO010000039.1 coordinate 83,767, forward strand.
GGAGGTCACCGGCGGCCCGGGCGGCGGCGAGGAGCCCCGCCCGGAGCGCGGCGAGCGCGGCCGGCCCGCGTTCGACCTTCTCCATGACGTCGAGATGGAGGTCACCGCCGAGCTCGGCCGCACCCGCATGAGCGTGCGCGAGCTGCTGTCGCTCGCCCCCGGCGCGGTGATCGAGCTGGACCGGGCCGCCGGCGGCCCCGCCGACCTGCTGGTCAACGGGCGGCTCATCGCCCGCGGCGAGGTGGTCGTGATCGACGAGAACTTCGGCATCCGGATCACCGAGATCGTCGGCCCGACGGATCGGGCCTAGGTCCCCCCGTCATGATCGAGCTGGCATTGCGCGTCCTGTGCTCACTCACAGCGGTATTCGTACTACTCTGGGCGCTCGCGCGGCTGGCTCGGCGCGGGGTGGGCAGCCGCGGCGCCGGGGTGCTCACCGTGCTCGCCCGTCAGCAGCTCAGCCGGGGCGCGTCGGTCGCGGTCATCAAGGTCGCCGACCGGGCCCTGGTCCTCGGCGTCAGCGACGCGGGCGTGTCGCTGCTCGCCGACGCCGACGCGCACCTGTTCGAGGCGCCGCCGCAGGACGTGTCGCCATCGCCGCTCGCCGGCTCGCTGTTCTCCAGAGACGCGTGGCGGTTCCTGCGATGAGAGCTCCGGTCGTCACCGCAGCCGCCTTCTGCGCGGTGCTGCTACTGCCCGGCGTCGCCCTCGCCGCGCCGACGCCGAAGCCGCCGGTGTCGCCCAGCCCGCCTGACGGCACCGTCAACATCGACGTCGGCGGCGTGCAGCCCAGCCAGTCGATCACCATCATCATCCTGCTGACCCTGCTGTCGATCGCGCCGTCGCTGCTGCTGATGACGACCAGCTTCACCAAGGTCTTCGTGGTCCTGTCGATCACCCGCAACGCGCTCGGCCTCAGCAACGTGCCGCCCAACCAGGTGATGGCCGGCATGGCGCTGTTCGTCAGCCTGTTCATCATGTCGCCGGTCATCTCCGAGGTGAACGACGTCGGGATCCAGCCCTACCTGAAGGGAGAGAAGAGTCAGTCGGTGGCCTTCAAGGACGGGGTCAAGCCACTCGAGACGTTCATGCTCAAGCAGACCCGCAAGGACGAGATCGCGCTCTTCACCAAGATCGCCGACCGTCCCCTGCCGAAAAACAAGGACGACGTGCCGCTGTCCACGCTGGTGCCCGCGTTCGTCCTGTCGGAGCTGCGGGCCGCGTTCATCATCGGCTTCGTCATCTACATCCCGTTCCTGGTCATCGACATGGTCGTCTCGGCGGCCCTCATGTCGCTGGGCATGATGATGCTGCCGCCGGTCACCATCGCCCTGCCGTTCAAGCTCCTGCTGTTCGTCCTGGTCAACGGGTGGGGGCTGATCCTCACCGCGCTCGTGGCCAGCTACCACTGACGAGGTGCACCTCGCATGACCGACACCAAGATCATCGAACTCGGCCTGCAGGCCATGACGATCGCCGCGAAACTCGGCGCGCCGATCCTGCTCACCGCCCTCATCGTCGGCTTCGCCATCTCGCTCTTCCAGTCCGTCACCCAGATCCAGGAGTCGACCCTGTCCTTCGTGCCGAAGGCCGCCGCGATCGGGCTCGCCCTGCTCTTCACCGGCAACTGGATGCTGCACGAGATGATCAGCTACACCGAGCAGCTGTACGCCCAGATCCCCGACCTGATCAAAGGTGCCTGACACCTACACCGTGCCGCTGAGCACGGTCCTGGCGATCCTGCTCGGCTCGATCCGGGCCGGCGTGTGGCTCGCCCTGTGCCCGCCGTTCAACAACCGGGGCGCGCCCGCGCCCGTGAAGGCCCTGCTGTCGGTGGCGATCGCGCTGCCGCTCGCCCCGCGCCTCGCCCCGCAGATCCCCGCCGGCATGTCCGCCGGGGTGCTCCTCGCCAACGCCGTCGAGCAGGCCGTCGTCGGCGCCGCCCTCGCGTTCATCACCGCGCTGCTCTTCGCCGCCGTGCAGGTCGCGGGCAACCTCATCGACCTCGTCGGCGGCTTCAGCCTCGCCTTCTCGATGGACCCGTTCTCGCAGCAGGGCAACTCCGTCTTCGGCCGCCTCTACAACCTCATCGGCATGGCGCTCATGTTCGCCACCGACTCCCACCAGCTGATCCTGCGGGGGTTCGCGCGCTCGTACACCGCGATCCCGCTCAACGACGCGCTCTCGCTGCGGACCTTCGCCGACATCATCAACGGCGGCATGGGCGACATGTTCCTGGCGGGACTGCAGATCGCGGCGCCGTTGATCGCCATCATGCTGGCCGTGGACGTCGCGCTGGGCCTGCTGACCCGCGCGGCGCCGGCACTGAACCCGTTCTCGTTCGGCTTCCCCGCCAAGGTGCTGCTCACTCTGACCATCGTGGGCACCGCGATGATGCTGCTGCCGAACGCGGTGGCCAACCTGACCGACCGCTCGCTCACCCTGGTCCTGCGCCTGCTCGCCGCCTGACCCTGCCGCGCGGCCCCGACGGCGGGGGCTGGGTCAGGGGGCGTCCTCGGCGCGGCGCTGCGGGAACGGGTCGCCGGCCACCGCCTCGGCGCGCAGCGGCTCCTCGTCCGTGTCGGAGCCGGGCTCGGGGTCCTTCTTCCGGTCCCCGGGGCGGCCGTAGCCGCCGGTGACCAGCCGGAACAGGGCCAGCATGACGGCCGCCACGGGCACGGCGATCAGCAGCCGCAGCAGGCCGGTCTCCAGGTCGAGCTGGTGGGTGACGAAGGTGGCGTACAGCGCGGGCGACGCGATCAGCAACGCCAGGAACAGCGTGGAGAACCGCGCCATGCCGAGCACGTCAGCCGCCCACCAGGCTCAGGCGCTCACAGAGCATCGCGGCCCACTGGAACGGGGTGGACGGGCGGCCGTCGAGCAGGGCGACCGGCAGGCGCAGCGACAGCGGGCTGGCCGGGTCGCCGCTGGACATCGTGCCGCGCAGGCAGATCGCGTCGACGCGGCGCAGGCCCTGCAGGTGATGGGCGACGTCGGAGGTCTTGCGGCTGGCGTCGACGACGACCCACACCGCGACGGGCCGGACCGCCTCGACGATCGCGGCGGCCCAGGCGGACTCGTCCAGCGCCGCCTCGACCGCCACAACGCTCGGCGCGTCGGACTTGCGCAGCTTCTTGGCCCAGAGACGGGCGTCGTGCGCGCCCGTGATGCGGCGCTTCGCCTCGATGCCCGCGGCGGCGGCGTTGCGCCCGGCGAACAGGATGTGGCTGGTGTCGAGGCGCTGCGCCTCGGCGACCCACCGGGCCACCTCGACGGCGTGGGTCGACTCGCCGACGACGATGAGCGTCTCCCCTGGGCCGTCGGGCGCCGCCTCGGCGACCGGCAGCGCCGAGAACGCGTCGACGACGGCGGTGTACGTGTCGGCGGCGGTGGCCCGGAACGCGATGTCGGTCGGCACGCCCAGCGACTGGAGCCGGCGACCCAGCGCGGCCTGCCGCTCGGGCTTCTCCGCGGCGGGCCGCTCGACGGCCGGACGCTCGACGGCGACGGCGGCGGGACGTTCGGCGACCGTGCGCTCCGCGGCAGGGGCGGCGCGCTCGGCCGCCTGCGCGGCGGCCGGCGGCGCGGGGTGCGGGTTGTAGGCGCCGGCCAGCCGTTCGCTCTGGTCCGGTGTCCGCGGCTTCTCCACGGTGGCGGTGGCTTCAACAGGCATTGGGGACTCCTGCCAGAATTCGGTTTCAGGGTCGGACAGCTGTGGGCGGGGCGGGTTCGGGCGCTGTGGTGCGCGCCGTCGCGGGTCCATCCGCGTCTGTTCGGGCCGGTTCCCGCCGTCGCCCGCGGATCCCCACGGCATTGCCCGGGGATCGACGGGCGGCGGCTGAAACCGCTGCGGCTGCGGCATTTCGGGGCGGGGAAGATCGGGACGGGGCAGGTCGGGGCGCTGCTCGAACCGCGGGTCGGCGTTCACCTGCCGGACGCCGAGCTTCGCGATCGGCTGGTTGGCCGCCGGCCGGAACGGCCGCACCGAGGGCGCGCCACTGTTGGCCTCGGCGGGCGGCGCGTCGGACAGGAGCCGGTTCAGCGCGTCGGCCGCGGTCGGCGCCCGGGACGGCGGCCCGCCGCCGTCGCGCGGGTCGGCGGCGTTCGGCGGCCTCGGCGGACCGCCGTCCCGGACGCCGGCGAGCACGTCGGCAAACGTCGGATTCCTGCCCTGCGATTCGGCGGCGTCCGCCATCGCGGCCAGATCCTGGATACTCAGCGAACGATTCGGCGTGTCGCCTTTGCGGGCGGGTCGGTCGGATGATTGAGTTGTCGAAGCGGCATCCGGGACCTCCACCGTCAGCTCGTATTTCTGAGTGCCGAATAGGCCACCGACACCGCCGGTGCGCACTTTCTCGGCGGAGACGATGACAGCGTCCGGCCCGTGCTCGGCGCGGACCTGCGCAAGCAGTTCTTCGAGGTCACGACCCTCAAGCAGCAACCGGGTAGGCACCATTCACCACCCCAATGGTCTCAATCCGCAGCGTACTCCCGGCGATCTCTGAGTAAGAGAGAACCGGCAAACGCGGCAGCGCCATCTGCACCAGCTTTCGCAGTGCGTTGCGCAGTTGCGGTGAGCAGACAAGGACGGGACTGGCGCCGCGTTCCTCGCCGAGTTCGGTGATTCTGGTGAGGTCGGCGAGCATCGACTCGGCGCGGGCCGTGTCGATCAGCAACTGCAGTCCGCTGTCGGTGGGGCGCAGCGCCTCCAGCAGCTGCTGCTCGAGGCGGGGGTCGAGCGTGATCGCGGTGAGCGTGCCGTCGTGCGAATACCGGGCGGCGATCGCCGGCCCGAGCGACGCGCGCGCCGCCTCGACCAGCGAGTCGGGGTCGGTGGACTGTTTCGCCTGCAGCGACAGCGATTCGAAGATGCGCACGAGGTCGCGGATCGGCACGCCCTCGTCCAGCATCGTCTGCAGCACCCGCTGGATCTGGCCGAGGCTGAGCGCCGACGGGGTCAGCTCCTCCACCACCACGGGGTGCGTGCGTTTGACGATCTCGGTGAGGGCGCGGACGTCCTCGCGGCCGAGCAGGCGGCTGGCGTGGATGCGGACGATCTCGGCCAGGTGCGTGATGATGACCGAGGCCCGGTCCACGACCGTGGCGCCGGTGAGGTCGGCCTGGTGCCGCAGCTCCGCCGGGACCCACTTGCCGGCCAGGCCGAATACGGGTTCGACGCCGGCCCGCCCGGGCAGGAACTCCAGGCCGTCGCCGATGGCCAGGACGGTGCCGGGCGGGGCCTGGCCGCGGCCGACCTCGACGCCGCTGATGCGCACCGCGTAGGTGGACAGCGGCAGCTCCAGGTCGTCGCGGGTCCGCACGGGCGGCATGACGATGCCGAGCTCGAGGGCGACCTTGCGGCGCAACGCCCGGACGCGTTCGAGGAGGTCGCCGCCGCTGGCGTCGACGAGGTCGACGAGGTCGGGGGCGAGGGCGAGCTCGAGCGGGTCGACGCGCATCTCGCCGAGCAGCGTCTCGGTCGGGTCCGGCGGCGGCGGTTCGGCCTGCGCCTCGGCGGCGGCCTGCGCGTCCTCCTCGCTGACCGGTTTCGGCAGGCGCTGCGCGACGATCAGCACCACGGCGCCGACGAGCAGGAAGGGCAGCTTCGGCAGCCCCGGAATCAGGCACAGCGCGAGCGCCGCGCCGCCGCCGATCTGCAACGCGCGGCGGTTCTGGCTCAGCTGCTTGCTGACCGTGGTGCCCATGTCGCCGTCGTTGGCGGAGCGGGTCACGATGAGGCCCGTCGCCACCGACAGCAGCAGCGCCGGGATCTGCGAGACCAGGCCGTCACCGACGGACAGCAGCGAGTAGGTCGCGATCGAGTCGGCCGGCGACAGCCCGCGCTGCAGCATGCCGATCGCGAACCCGCCGATGAGGTTGACCAGGGTGATGATGATGGCGGCGATCGCGTCGCCCTTGACGAACTTCGACGCGCCGTCCATGGCGCCGTAGAAGCTCGCCTCCGAGGTGATCTCGGTGCGCCGCTTGCGGGCCGTCACCTCGTCGATGAGACCGGCGTTGAGGTCGGCGTCGATCGCCATCTGCTTGCCCGGCATCGCGTCGAGGGTGAAGCGGGCGCCCACCTCCGCGACGCGTTCCGCACCCTTGGTGACGACCATGAACTGCACGATGAACAGGATCAGGAAGATGACCAGGCCGACGATGAGCGAACCGCCGACCACGAAGTGGCCGAACGCGTCGATGACGGCGCCGGCGAAGCCGTCGGTGAGCACGAGCCGGGTCGCGCTGATGTTGAGCGCCAGGCGGAACAGGGTCGCGATCAGCAGCAGCGACGGGAACGAGGAGAATTCCAGCGGCCGCTTCACGTACATGCTGACCAGCACGATCACGAGCGCCAGGGTGATGTTCGCGGCGATCAGCATGTCCAGCAGGAAGGCCGGCAACGGCACGACCATCATGAGGATGATCATCACGATGCCGATGGGCACGACGAACTGCGACAGGCGTTTGGGCACGCTCTCCCCGTCTTTCTGATGTGACGCGATCCCCTGATCGGTGCTGTACGGGTAGTTCTGAGGGTTTTCCTTTGGTTGCAGCGCCCGGTGCCGATCGTTCGGGACGTGCAGCCCGCAACGACCTCCCCCGACTCGACGCAGCTCGTGCACATCGGCCGCCAGCCGCTCTACGACTGGGCCGGGCACGTCGTCGGCTACGAACTGCTGTTCCGCGGTGCGGCGGACGAGGTCGAGGCGTCCCGGCGCAGCGCGTACGCCACCAGCCAGGTCATCGTCAACGCCTTCACCGAGTTCGGCCTGGAGCAGCTCGTCGGCGGGCGCAAGTGCTTCATCAACCTGACCCGCGACTTCCTCGTCGGTGAGCTGCCGCTGCCCTTCGACCCGGACCACGCCATCCTGGAGATCCTGGAGACCGTCGAGATCGACGACGCGGTGCTCGCCGGGACCGCGCGGCTGGTGCAGCAGGGGTACGAGATCGCCCTCGACGACTTCGTGTTCGGTCTCGGCCACGAGCGGCTGCTGGGGCTCGCCTCCTACGTGAAGCTGGACCTGCTCATCCGCGAGCCGGACGAGCTGACCGAGGTGGTGGCCCAGTGCCGGCGGTACCCCGGCATCAAGCTCGTCGCGGAGCGGGTGGAGACCGAGGAGCACATCCTGCTCGCGCAGCGGCTCGGCTTCGACCTGCTGCAGGGGTACGCGGTCGGCCGCCCGCAGGTGCTGACGGCGGTCGCGCTGTCACCGTCGCGGCTGCGCCGCCTCGAGCTGCTCGGCGCGGTCACCGCGGAGGACGCCGACATCGCGAAGGTGTCCGCGATCGTGCAGAGCGACCCGGCGCTGTCCTACCGTGTGCTGCGGGCGACCAACTCCGCCGCGTCCGGCCTGCCGCGCAAGGTCGCGTCGGTCCGCGACGCGGTCGTGCTGCTCGGTTCGGCGAAGATCCGCCAGTGGGCGGCGCTGATGCTGGTCAGTGACGTGGCGGAGTCCGCGACCGAGGACCAGCTGTCCACGACGATGGCCCGGGCGCGGCTGTGCCAGACCGTCGCGGAGCGGCTGGGCCTGCAGGGCGAGGCGGCGTTCACCGTCGGGCTGCTCGCCGGCGTCGCGGAGCTCATCTCGGAGCCGGTCGCGGAGCTGGTCAACCGGTTGCCGCTGACCGTGGAGGTGGCCGACGCGCTCGTCGACGGGCACGGCCGGCTCGGCCAGGTGCTGTCGATCGTGCGGGCGTACGAGGTCGCCGACGAGCACGCCCTGGCGGCCGCCCCGGTGTCCTCGGCGGACCTGGCGAAGGCGTACCTGTCGGCGGTCGGCTGGTCGATGCGGACCATCGAGGGGGCACTGGGCCGTTAGGGCCGGGCCATGGCTGGTGGCGAGAAGACCGAGCAGCCTACCGAGCAGAAGAAACGGCAGGCGCGGCGTGACGGCACCCGGGCCCGCACGCCGGATCTGGGTGCGTGGGGCGGGGTGCTGCTGGCCAGCATGCTGCTGCCGATGACGGCCCGGGCCATCATGGCGCGGACCCAGGCGCTGTTCACGCGCAGCACGCAGGCGTTCGTCGACCCGGAGCCGGCGAAGGCCCTGGAGCTGCTCAAGGCCGGCGCGACGGACATGGTGATCCTGGCCGCGCCGATCACCGTCGGCCTGTTCGTGTTCGCGATCCTCGCCACCGCCGCCCAGGGCGGCCTGCGCCCCGCGACCAAGACCCTCAAGCCGGACTTCAAGAAGCTCAACCCGCTCAAGGGCCTGAAGCGGACCTTCGGCGGGCAGGCAGCCTGGGAGAGCGTCAAGTCCCTCGCCAAGGTCGTCATCCTGGGCCTGGTCGTCTACAACACGATGCAGACGCTGATCCCGACGCTGCTCGGAGCGACGGCGATGCCGTTGCAGACCATCATCGGCCTGGTCGCCGACACCGTGCTGCAGGTCATCCGGGTCGCCGCGGCGACCGGTCTCGTGCTCGCCTTCGCCGACTACTTCGTGGCGAAGCGGCGGACCAACAAGCAGCTGAAGATGTCGAAGGAGGAGGTCAAGGAGGAGCACCGCAAGTCCGAGGGCGACCCGCACGTCAAGGGCCAGATCCGGCAGCGGCAGCACGAGATGGCCCGCAGCCGGATGATGTCCGACGTGCCGAAGGCCGACGTCGTGGTGGTCAACCCGACGCACGTGTCGGTGGCGCTGCGCTACGACCCGACGAAGGGCGCGCCGCGGGTGGTGGCCAAGGGCATGGGTGTGATCGCCCTGAAGATCCGCGAGGTCGCCGGCGAGCACCGGGTGCCGATGGTCGAGGACGTGCCGCTCGCCCGGGCGCTGTACGGGGCGTGCGACATCGGCGACGAGATCCCGGCGGAGTTCTTCGGGGCCGTCGCCCGCGTCCTGGCGTTCATCATGATGCTCAAGTCGAAGGGTTCCGCGGCGGGCGTGCACACGGTCCCGGAGGCGCGGTAGTGGCACAGTTGCCGCCATGGACGAGTTCGACGTCGTGGTGGTCGGGGCCGGGCCGGCGGGTGCGGCGGCGGCGCTCGCCGCGCGGCGGGCCGGCGCGAGCGTGCTGCTGCTGGACAAGGCCGACTTCCCGCGGGACAAGCCGTGCGGTGACGGGGTGGCCCCGCACGCCCTCGACGTGCTCGCCGGGCTCGGGGTGACCGGCGTCGAGGACGGGTTCGCGCCGGTGCCCTCGTTGCGGCTCGTCGGCCCCGCGGGCGGAGCGGTCGCCAGGGCGCACGCGCGTCCCGCGTACACCATCCCGCGGCTGAGACTGGACCAGCGGATCGTGGACGCCGCGGTGGCGGCCGGTGCCGTGCTGCGCCGGCACACGGTGCGCCGGATCGAGGAGCGCGGCGCCCGGGTCGTCCTCGACGGTGTGGTGTCGGCGGGTGCGGTCATCGGCGCCGACGGCGCGTATTCGGTGGTGCGCAAGGCGCTCGGTCAGCCGCCGAACGGCCCCGGCCACCTGGCGCTCGCCATCCGCGGCTACGCGCCCGTCCCGGCGGGCTCCGCCGAGGGTGTCGCCGAGCAGCGGATCGTCACCGCGTCGCGGGAGTGGCCGGCGTATGCGTGGGTGTTCCCGATCGGCGACGGCACCGCCAACATCGGCTACGGCGAGGTCCTGCGCGGCCGGTCGATCTCCCGCGCGCACCTGCTGGACCGGCTGGCGGCGCTGCTGCCCGACGTGGACGTCGCGGCCGCGACCGGGCTGCGCGCGCACCACCTGCCGCTGTCGACCCGGCGCCCGGCGCCGGCCCGTGGAAGGCTCCTGCTGGCCGGTGACGCCCTGTCGCTGATCAACCCGTTCACCGGGGAGGGGATCTTCTACGCGGTGCTCTCCGGCGCCCTGGCGGGTGCTGCCGCGGCGGCACCCGGGGACGCGCCGGGACGTCGGTACGCCGCCGCGTTCCAGGAGCGGCTCGGCCGGCACCTGCGGCACTCGCGGGCGGCGGCGCTGCTCGGCGGCCGGCAGTGGGTCGTCAACGCCGCGGTGCGGGCCGCCGAGCGCCGGCAGGCGGTCTTCGACGACCTGATCGAGCTCGGCCTCGGCGACGGCACGCTGACCTCGCGCACGGTCGGCGCCATCGCCCGGCACGCCGTCACCCGCCGCTGAGCACCGGCACGCCGTCGCTGAGCACCGGCATGCCGTCACCCGCCGCTGAGCACCGGCGCGCCGTCACCCGCCCGCTGAGAAGCCGCAGGCGGAGCCGACAGGCCCGGGAACGCCTCACCGAAACGGCTCGACAAGACCACTGAGCGTCGATTCTTGAATGCTTCCTGGCACGGTAATCTTCGCGCCAGGGGTGATGCGGTGACCGGGGACGACGGCCAGGGTGATGGCGTCATCGAGCCTGCGCTGTCCGACCTCGCGCGCCGGTGGGTCACCGCCGTCCGCCAGACCAATTACCTCGACCTCGGCGCCGAGGCACTGCGCGGCCGCTTCGACGACCTCGTCGTGCGGCTCGCCGACGTGCTGCGCTCCGAGCCCTTCGACCCCACGCCCGCCACCGCCGTGGGATCCGCGCTCGTCCAGGTGGGGCTGTCCAGCCCCGAGGCGCTGCAGCGCACGATCGCGGTCCTGGCCGGCCTGCCCGCCGCGGCCGACGGCAAGCCCGACGACGACCGGATCGGTGCGATCCTCGGCGCGGTCGCGGCCGGCTTCACCCGCAGCGCACGCCAGCGCGTCCTCGACGACCAGGAGCGCATCCGCCGCGCCTGGGCCAGGGCGCTCACCGACGCCGAGCACAGCCTCCAGCTGGAGCTGCACCACCAGGCGCACCACGACCCGCTGACCGGCCTGCCCAACCGCGTCCTGCTCTACCGGCACCTCACCGACACGCTCAGTGAGGCCGGCGACCGCGACCGGATCGGGGTCTGCTTCCTGGACCTCGACGAGTTCAAGACCATCAACGACACCCTCGGGCACGGCTCCGGCGACCGGCTCCTGGTCGCCCTCGCCGACCGGCTCCGGGCCTGCGTCAACGGCGCCGGGCACTTCGTGGCCAGGGTCGGCGGCGACGAGTTCGTCGTGGTCGTCCGCGACAGCAGCGGACCGGGCCAGCTGACCGAGCTGGCCGAGTCGATGCTCGCCGAGCTCAGCAAGCCGGTGCGGCTGGACGGTCACGAGCTGTCGGTGTCGGCGAGCATCGGCATCGTCGAGCAGCCGTGCCGCGACGCCGAGCCCGAGGAGCTGCTGCGCGCCGCCGACGCCACCCTCTACCTGGCCAAGGAGGAGGGCCGGGCCCGCTACGCGCTGTTCGACGTCAAGCGCAACGCCCAGCAGGTCCTGCGGTACGGGTTGACCGGCCGGCTCGCCGGTGCCCTGGACCGCGGCGAGTTCGAGCTGGTGTATCAGCCCCTCGTGGCCCTCGCCGACAACCGGCTGCGCGGCGCTGAGGCGCTGCTGCGGTGGCGGCACCCGGACCTGGGCACCGTCTCGCCCAACACGTTCATCCCCGTCGCCGAGCAGTCCGGCATGATCCACCCGCTGGGCCGCTGGGTGCTGCGCGAGTCCTGCCGGGTCGCCGCCGACTGGCAGCGCGCCCACCCGGACACGCCGCTGCTCATCAGCGTCAACGTCTCACCGCGCCAGTGCACCGACCCGCGGCTGCTCGACGACGTCCGGCACGCCCTCGCCGACACCGGCCTCGATCCGGCCAACCTGCAGCTCGAGCTGACCGAGACGGTGCTCATGCAGTCGACCGGCCAGCCGATCCAGACCCTGCGCACCATCGCCGACCTCGGCGTGCGCATCGTCATCGACGACTTCGGCATCGGCTACTCCAACCTCGCCTACCTGCGCCACCTGCCGGTGCACGGGCTGAAGCTCGCCGGCGCCTTCATGGCCGGCATCCGCTCCCTGGCCAGCGACCACGTGGACGAGCAGATCGTGGAGACGGTCATCCGGCTCGCGCACACCTTGCAGATGACCGTCACTGCCGAGGGCATCGAGACCGCCGACCAGGCGGCCCGCCTCGCCGCCCTCGGCTGCGACCTCGGCCAGGGCTGGCACTTCGGCCGTCCCGTGACCCCCGACGCGATCCGGGGCGTCTAGGCGTTGCTGCGGCGCAGCCGGATCCAGCGGTATCCGTAACCGGACAGCTGCAGCTGCGTGAAGTCGCCGACCGGCTCGTACTCCTGGTTGGCGAAGACGTCGTTGGGCAGGTGCGTGTCCTTGGCCAGGTTGCCCAGGTCCACGGTGACCTCCTCGGTGCCGAGGTTGTGCAGGAACAGCATCGAGCCGGTCGGGCCGTCGGCGCGGTGGGCGAGGACCCCCGCCGGCATCGGCTGGTCCACGCAGGCGCAGGTGCCGCCGCCGACCTCGGGGCTCTCCCGCAGGGTCCGGATCATCCGCTCGAACCACGCCAGCAGCGACGCCGGGTCGCGCCGCTGCGCGGTGACGTTGACGGTCTCGTAGCCGTACTCGCCCTTGCTGATCACCGGGCGGATCGGCTCGGCGTCGCTGAAGCCGCTGTTGGTGGCGTAGGACCACTGCATCGGCGTCCGGATGGCGTACCGGCCGGCCTGGGTCAGGTCCTCCCCCATGCCGATCTCCTCGCCGTAACGCAGCACCGGGGTGCCGCGCAGCGTGAACTGCAGCGAGTAGGCAAGCTCAAGGCGGCTCCGGTCGCCACCGAGCATGGGGCCGAGGCGGCGGCGGATGCCCCGGTCGTACAGCCGCATGTCCTCGTCGGGGCCGAACTGCTCGAACACGTCCTCGCGCTGCTCGGCGGTGAGCCGCGACAGGTCGATCTCGTCGTGGTTGCGCAGGAACGTCGCCCACTGACCGCCCGGCGGCAGCTTCGGGGTGGTCTTCAGCCAGTCGATGACCGGCTCGGGGTTCTGCCGCGCCAGGGCGAGCACCAGGCGGCCGTTGAGCATGAAGTCGAAGAGCATGTGGATGCGGTTCGCCGAGCCGCCCGCGTCGCCGAAGTACTCCGGCAGCTTCTCCGGCTCTACGTTGGCCTCGGCGAGCAGGACCGCGTCACCGCGCCGCCACTGGATGTGCTGGCGCAGCTCGCTGAGGTAGTCGAAGTCCATCGGGCTCTGACTGTTGCCCGGCTCCGTCAGCTCGATGATGAACGGCACCGCGTCCATGCGGAACCCGGCCACGCCGAGCTGGATCCAGAACGCGAGGATCTTCTTGACCTCGGTGCGCACGAGGGGGTTGGCGAAGTTCAGGTCCGGCTGGAAGTCGTAGAAGCGGTGGTAGTACCAGGCGCGGGCCTTGCGGTGATACGTCCACGTCTCCGCCTGCTCGCCGGGGAACACCATCCCCTGGAAGCGGTCGGCGGGCTCCTTGTCGGCCCAGACGAACCAGTCCCGATACGGCGAGTCCTTCGACGCGACCGCCGACTGGAACCACGGGTGCTCGTCCGACGTGTGATTCACCACCAGGTCGATGATGACCTTGATCCCCCGGTTCGCCGCCTCGTGCAGCAACTCGGCGAAGTCGCCCAGGGTGCCCAGCCTCGGATCGACGTTGTAGAAGTCCGTGGCGTCGTAGCCGTCGTCCCTACCGGGTGTCGGATGGATCGGATGCAACCAGAGACAGTTGATCCCGAGCCTGGTCAGGTAGTCCAGACGGCTGATGAGACCTTGAAAGTCACCGATGCCATCCCCGTTGGAGTCCTGGAACGTCTCGACGTCCAAGCAATAGATGACACTCTCGGTGTACCAGCGCTCGCCCATGTGCTCCGGGTTACCGAAACGGCAATTACGCAAACGCGCGCTTGCGTGCGCCCCGCCCCGACCGCGAGGATGGCTCCCGGGGGGCTGATGGTCGACTTCGCCGGCGCGCTACGTGACGCCATCCAGGCACGGGGCCTGGGACTGGAACGCATCCAGGAGCGGCTTCGCGCCGAGGGTTTCTCGGTGAGTCTCGCCACGTTGAGTTACTGGCAGACGGGACGGAGCCGCCCGGAGCGGCGTGAGTCCCTGGCTGCCCTCGCCGAGCTCGAGAAGATCCTGGAGGTCGATCCGGGGACCCTGGCTGCCCTCGTGGGGCCTCCGCGCCCGCGCGGGCGGCATCTGCACAAGAGCCAGGAGGCACCCGCGCTGGGGGCGTTCTGGTCCGAGCAGGACCTCATCACCGACCTGGCGCAGGGCGTCGACACCCGCTGGGACGAGCGGCTGACCCGGCTCAGCCAGCACGACCGGGTCAACGTGGGCCCGGAGCGCGGCGAGGTCTCGTTTCTGGTCCGGCAGGTGCTGCGGGCCGAAGCCGATGGCCCCGACCGCTACGTGGTCATCGTGCGTCTCGACGAGCTGGAGCACCCGCTGCCGCTGGTGACCGCGGTCCGCAACTGCCGCCTCGGCCGGGTGGTCGAGCACGTGGAAAGCGCGTTTCTCCTGGCGGAGCTACTGTTCGACCGCCCGCTCGCCAAGGGCGAGACGGTCATCACCGAACATGCGCTGCACAATTATCCGCCGTTTCCGACGGCGACCAATTATGAGCGCAAGTTTCGGCTTCCGGTGCGTGAATACGTGCTTGAGGTCTGTTTCGACCCGGGCGCGCTGCCGCGGGCCGTCTATCAGTTCCAGCAGATGGACGGCCAGACCGAACAAGTGACCCCTTACGAGGTCGACGTGGGCAATTCGGTCCACGCGATCGCGCTTGACTACGGCCCGGGTCGATACGGGTTCCGATGGGATTGGGATTGAGTTGGCTGCTCAGATGGTCTTGGGCAGTTGAGAACAACGGGGCGCCGGTGTGGCCAGCGCCCCGCCTCTGTTCCCGGACATTACCGGCGTCACCATCTGAACGGCTGGGATGTCGCCGCGACGGTAAGGGTGGAACGCATGTGCCGCCTCCACAAGGAAGTTCGTTTTCCTTGCCGATGACGTTATGGCGGCACGCGAACCACCGGAAGATCTATCCCCGGCTTAACAGTTAACGCTCGACCACTCTCCGCCGTTAACAGTTAAGTATGGGAAATAGATCGTTCACAAACCCGCACGCCACCTGGCGAAAGCGGACCGGGCGGTCGCACCCGCCAACTTGTGCGACCGCCCGGCGATCATGGGCGACGCCGGCCTGGCCGGCTGGCGCTGGGCCCGGTGGCGGCCGGAGCCCAGCGCCAGGTTCCAGGCGGCGTCTGCGGGGTGCTGCGGTGGGTCAGGACAGCCGCAGCCAGGCTGAGGCGTCCGGAGGGAGCGTGCCGTCGTCGTTGAGCGGCACGCTGCTGACGAGCACCTCGCGGTGCGGCGGCAGCGGGGCCGGGGCGGCGCCGAGGTTGGTGACGTTGGCGAAGGTGTCGTCGCGGGCGAAGGCGAGCACGTCCGGCGCGGAGTCGAGCCAGCGCATCGGGCCGTCGCCGAGGGACGGTTCGGCCCGGCGGACGCGCAGGCAGTCCCGGTAGAGCTCCAGGAAGGAGCCTGGGACGCCTTCCTGCGCGGCGACGGTCTTGCCGGCCCAGCTCGCGGGCTGCGGCAGCCACGGCCCGCCAGAGGCGTCGGCGGGGCTGAAGCCGAAGGGGCTCTGCTCGCCGGACCAGGGCAGCGGGACCCGGCAGCCGTCGCGGCCGGGGTTGGTGCCGCCGGAGCGGTGGAACATCGGGTCCTCGCGCAGGGCGTCGTCGAGGTCCTCGACCTCTTCGAGTCCGAGCTCCTCGCCCTGGTACAGGTAGACCGCGCCCGGCAGCGACATGATGAGCAGCGCGGCGGCACGCGCCCGGCGGGTGCCGAGGTCGAGGTCGGACGGCACGTCGCGGCGCTTCTCGGCGAAGGAGAAGTTGGTCGACTCGCGGCCGAAGCGGGTGACCTCACGGGTGACGTCATGGTTGCTCAGGACCCAGGTGGCGGGCGCGGCGACCGGTGCGTGCACCTCGAGGGTCATGTCGATCTCGTGGCGGAGCCGCTCGGCCTCCCACGGCGCGTTGAGGAACGCGAAGTTGAAGGCGGTGTGCAGCTCGTTCGGGGCCAGGTACCGGGCGAACGCCTCGTGGTCGGGCAGCCACACCTCGCCGATGAGGGCGCGCGGCGGGCTGTACGTGTCGGAGATGCGCCGCCAGCTCTGGTAGACGTCGTGGATGCCCTCGTTGTCCTCGTACTTGTCGCTGACGAGGGGGTCCTTGATGAGCACGGCGGCGGAGTCGATGCGGATGCCGTCGATGCCCCGGTCGAGCCAGAACCGCACGATGTCCTCGAACTCGTCGCGGACGGCCGGGTGGTCCCAGTTGAAGTCGGGCTGCTCGGACGCGAACAGGTGCAGGTACCACTCGCCGTCGGGGACGCGGGTCCACGCGGGGCCGCCGAAGATGGACTGCAGGTCGGTCGGCGGCTGGTCGCCCTCCGGGCCGCGACCCTTGCGGAACCAGAACAGGTCGCGTTCGGGCGAGCCGGGCGCGGACGCCAGGGCCTTCTGGAACCAGGCGTGCTGGTCGGAGCAGTGGTTGGGCACGATGTCGCAGATGACGCGGATGCCCGCGGCGTGCGCCTCCTCGATCAGCTTCTCGGCTTCCGCGAGGGTGCCGAAGATCGGGTCGATGGCGCGGAAGTCGGCGACGTCGTAGCCGCCGTCGGCGAGCGGGGACGGGTACCACGGCACGATCCAGATCGCGTCGACACCGAGGCCGGCCAGGTATGGCAGTCTGGAACGCAGGCCCGCCAGGTCGCCGACGCCGTCGCCGTTGCCGTCGGCGAAGCTACGCAGATAGACCTGGTAGATAGCGGCACTGCGCCACCAAGCTTGGTGGTGTTGGTCGGCCACGTGGAACCTGCTTTCTCACACTCGGATTGCCTGTACACGACTGTCGGCGGCGCGGGCCGGGGACGGTCCCCGGGATCTGGCGAAGGGTCGCGGGCTATCCCTTCACGGCCCCACCCAATCCTGCACCTGACAGGAACAGGCGCTGGAAGGCGATGAAGAACACGATCGGGATGAGGGTCGAGATCGCGAGAGCGGCGAGGAACACGCCGAGGTCCGTCTGCGAGGCGATCGCGGGCAGGCGCACCGACAGCGGCTGCTTGGCCGGGTCCTTCAGCACCAGCATCGGCCACAGGAAGTCCTTCCAGCTGGCGATGGTGGCGAACACCGACACGACGCCGAGGATGGGCTTGGACATCGGCAGGACGACCGACCAGAACAGCCGGAACGTGCTGGCGCCGTCGACCTTGGCCGCCTCGAACACCTCGCGCGGGAGGCCGTCGAAGAACCGCGTCATGAGCACCACGTTGAACGCGCTCGCGCCCGAGGGCAGCCAGACGGCGAGGAAGTTGTTGATCATCGACGTGCCGACGACCGGCGGGTTGAGGATCGTGAGGTACAGCGGTACGAGGAGCACGACGCTCGGCACGAACAGCGTCGCGATCACCAGCCCGTTGACGATCTTGCCCCAGGCGGGCCGCAGGACGGACAGCACGTAGCCGCCGGTGGTCGCGACGAGCATCTGCACGAACCAGGAGCCGGCCGCGAGCCAGATCGTGTTGAGGAAGTAGTGGCTGATCTGGACGTCGTTCCACGCCTCGGAGATGTTCGCCAGGCGCACGCCGTGCGGGAAGATCGCCAGGGGCGTGCGGATGATGTCCTGCGTGGGTGTGATCGCGTACTTCGCCAGCAGCAGGATCGGCCCGATGCCGACCAGCAGGAGCAGCCCGAGCAGGACCGCGTGCAGGGTCGCCATGGTCGCCCGGACGCGCGGGTTGCGCCAGTCCTTCGCCGAGACGTAGCCACGGCCGCCATCGAAGTCGGACTTCCTGCGCTTGCGGGCCGGTCGCGCGACGCCGGCCGCGCCGATCGGAGCCGCGACGTCGGACGCCCGCCCCCATGGGCCCGCGACGACGGGCCCGGTGCCCTGCCGCCGCCCGCTGGGATCGGTGACGGTCATGGTGGTCCTCTTCCCCTCGGAGCTATGTTGACCGGTCATGCCGCCGCCTCCGGCGTCGGCACGACCCGATGCTGGGCCCATGATGACCGGCCCGAGACGCTACGCTGGCCGGTCATGACTTGCTCCAGCCGGATGTGAGCTTGAAGTACACCAGCGACAGGATCGCCAGGAACGTCGCGAGCATGACGGACAGTGCCGTCGCCGCGCCGTAGTTGCCGCCCAGGGACCTGCCGAACGCATAGTCGTAGATCATCAGCAGGATCGTGAGCGTGGCGTTCGCGGGTCCGCCGCCGGTGAACAGGTACGGCTCCAGGAACACCTGGACGGTGCCGATGATCTGCAGGATGAAGGTGATGAGCAGGACGCCGCGCAGTTGCGGCATGCTGACGTGCCACACCCTGCGCCAGATGCCGGCGCCGTCGACCTCCGCAGCGTCGTACAGCTCGTCCGGAACGCTCAGCAGCGCGGCCAGGTAGATGATCACGGTCCCGCCGGCGGCGGCCCAGGTCGCCTCGACGACGAGGGACGGCATGGCCAGGGACTGGCTCGACAGCCACGAGTACGGGCCGAGCCCGACGTAGCTCAGCATCGTGTTGAACACGCCGCCGGGGCTACCGTCGTAGAAGAACTTCCACAGCAGCACGGCGACGACCGGCGGCACCACGACCGGGAGGTAGGCGAGCACGGAGAACACGCCCTTGCGCCGGCGTACCGAGCTCATCAGCACCGCGGCGACGAGCGGGATCGGGTAGCCGAACACCAGGGCGAGCAGTGCGAAGTAGAGGGTGTTGAGGATCGCCGTGGGCAGGTCGGGGTCGGTGAGCACGAACTCGAAGTTCTTCCAGCCGACCCAGGTCGGTGTCCCGACGAGGTTGGTCTTCTGGAAGCTCATGACGATCGACCGGACGATCGGCCACCATGAGAAAACCCCGAAGATGATCAGGAGCGGCAGCGCGAACAGGAGCGAGCTCAGCCCGCCGCGCTGGACCCAGGTCACGGGGTCGCGCCGGCGGACCCGCCTGCCGCTGGACCCGACCGAGCCCGGGTCGTGGTTGCCCCCGCCGGCGGCACCGCCGGTCTGCCGCAGGGCGCCCGATGCACTCACGACACTCCACTCCTCGTACTGGTTTCAGGGGCAGAGCCCCCGGTGTGGGCCGCCGGTCTCCCCGCGGCCCACACCTGGCGGGTTGTTGATGGTGTGGTGAGTGATCAGCCGGCCGAGTCGATGGCGCGCTGCGCCTTCGTGTTGGCGTCGGTGAGGAGCTGGTCGATGTTGGCGTTCTTGTCGGTCAGCACGGCCTGGACGACCGAGTCGAGCGACTTGTAGACGTCCTGGGTGGCGATGGCCGGCTCGTTGACGACCTTGGCCTGGAAGACCTTGCTGGTGAAGCTGGTCATCTGGTCCAGCGGCACGTTGACGAGGGGCTTGATCCAGCCCTGGTACGTCTCGTACTGCTGCTGCGAGAAGATCGGCAGCTCAGGGGTACCCACGGGCTGCTTGCTCGCGAGCTGGATGTCCGCAACCTTCTTCGCGGCGGCCTCGCTGGTGTACTTACGCAGGTAGTGGTAGTCGATCCACTTGATCGCCGCGGCCTTCTCGTTGGCGTTGGCCTTGGCGGAAACGGCCGCCATGGTGCCACCGCCGAGGACGCCGGCGTCGCCGCCGGTCAGCGGGATCATCGTGAGGCCGTAGGTCTTCGGGTCGATGTTGTTGGTCTGCACCAGGCTCGTGTAGACGTCCTGACCCGAGGTGTACATGCCGATCTTGCCAGCGGCGAACGCCTGGTTGATGCCGGTCCAGTCGTAGTCGAAGTTCGCGCCCATGGAGTTGTCGGTCCAGCGCATGTCCTTCAGGAACTGCAGCGAGGCCTTGGTGGCGTCGTTGGTGAGGGTGGCCTTCTTGCCGTCCTCGAGGCGACCGCCACGGGCGTAGGTGTCGACCGTCAGCTGCCAGCCGCCGGTGCCGTCCTTGGCCATCTGCGCGAAGCCGGCCTGCTGGGTCTTCTCCGCGATCGCCTTGGCGGCGGTGCGGACCTCGTCCCAGGTCGTCGGCGGCTTGGCCGGGTCGAGGCCGGCCTTGGTGAACAGGTCACGGTTGTAGTGCAGGCCGACCGCGTAGACGCTCTTGGCGGGGATGGCGTAGACGTGACCGTCCGGGCCCTGGCCGTACTGCAGAACGTTCGGGTTGAAGTTCTTCGCGTACGACAGCGTGTCCACGCTCGCCTGCATGTCGGCGATCTGGCCGTTGGCGATCAGCGTCTTCGCGTCGGTGAAGGGGATCTCGAACACCGTCGGCAGCGTGCCACCGGCGAGGTCGGCCGCGAACGTCGTGGCCTTCCACTCGTAATCCTTGGTCTGGATCGTGATGTTCGGGTTTTCCTTCTGGAAGTCCGCCACCTCGGCCGCGAGCGCGGTCTGCGCCTCGGGCTTGGCGCCGGGGAGCAGACCCACGACGTTGAGTGTGACCTTGGCGTTCGAGTCGGCGCCCTTGCTGTCGTCGTCGCCGCACGCGACGAGCGTGCTGCTGAGCGCAAGCGCACCCGCGATGGCGAACGCCATCGTGGTACGTGAGTACTTCATCGTCGCTCCTTGTTGGGTGGGGTGTGGAGAAAGTCCGGCCGACCCGGCGGATCGGATGGACGGAGTCGCTGTGCGGGCGGTGGGGCGTCCGACCTGGACCGCTCCGCACGGGTGCGCAGCCTCGCGTCGGCTGCCGTGGGTATTCGCACGTGCTTCAGGCGCGTTACTGATCGGTTTCCGTAGCATCGCGTCAGGGTTTCGGCCTGGCGTAGGCAAGAGATTAGGCTCACTCGCCACAAGAAGTCCATGGTCCGTTGCAAAATTTTAATGATCCACTGGCAGCGGCTTGCATGGACTCGCTCCCATGGCCTGCTGACTTGCACGAAAGCGCCCGAAATCGCGCAGCGAGGGCCAGAAGTCCTTGACCGCGCGTGGCGGTTGTGCCACGGCTTGCAGCGAACCACTGCTTGCGGGCGCAACGAAAGAGCGCCACGACTCCATGCAGGAGTCGTGGCGCTTCATGCAGCTACGGAACCACGCGGCGTGGAAGCCGCTCAGAACACCGCAGGAACTACGCGGCCGAGGCGGCCTTCGTCGGCTTGGGCGCGGCGACCTTCAGGGCGCCGGTGGAGCCCCGCACGACGAGCTCGGGCTCGAAAAGCATCTCCTCGGTCGGCACGAGGGTGCCGGCGACCTGACTGATGAGCAGCGTCACCGCGGCCTGCCCCATCGCCTGGATGGGCTGGCGGACGGTGGTCAGCGGCGGATCCGTGCAGTTCATGAACAAGGAGTCGTCGAAACCGACCACGGAGATGTCGTCGGGCACCTCGCGGCCCAGCCGGCGGGCCGCCCGGATCGCGCCGAGCGCCTGCACGTCGCTGGCGCAGATGATGCCGGTGACGCCGTGCTTGATGAGCCGCGTGGCGCCGGCCCGGCCGCCCTCCATGGAGAAGATGACCCGCTCGACGTCCTCTTCGTTCACGGTGTCGTTGAACCGCGCGGCCGCCTCGAAGGCGGTCAGCTTGCGGTTGGACGGCGCGTGGTCCGCCGGGCCGAGGATCAGCCCGATGCGCTTGTGCCCGAGCGAGACCAGGTGGTTGAACGCCTGGTCCACCGCGTGGCCGTCGTCGACGGACACCCGCGGGAAGCCCAGGTCGTCGATCGCGGCGTTGACCAGCACGGCGGGCAGGCCGCGCTCATGCAGGCGGTGGTAGTGCTCGTGCTCGGCGGCGGCCTGGTGATAGAGCCCGCCGCAGAAGATGATGCCGGACACGTGCTGGTCCAGCAGCATCTCGACGTAGTCGGCCTCCGAGACGCCGTCCGCGGTCCGGGTGCACAGCACTGGCGTGAAGCCCCGCTTGGACAGCGCGCCGGCGACCACCTCGGCGAACGCCGGGAAGATCGGGTTCTGCAGTTCCGGCAGCACGAGGCCCACGAGGCGGGCGCGCTCGCCACGCAGTTTCGTCGGGCGTTCATAGCCCAGCACGTCGAGCGCGGTGAGCACAGCGGTGCGGGTAGCGTCGGAGATGCCGGGCTTGCCGTTGAGCACCCGACTCACGGTCGCCTCGCTCACGCCGGCGTACTTCGCCACCTCAGCGAGTCGTCGAGTCATGCCCGCAAGCGTAGTGCATGTCTACGCAATTTTTTGCACGATGTCGCCCACCCAACCGCTCCGGCGCTGATCATGCGGCTGCGGCCGCCGGAAAACCGGTACAAAGGCCGCAGCCGCAACGATCAGCCAGCGAGCGTGATCGAGATCTTTCCGGCGCCGTATCCCGAGACGTCGACCTTGAGGTCGAGCCGGCGCCCCAGTGCCATCAGCCAGTTCACCGCGTCCGCCGGCGCGCTCTCCCCTGGCAGGAACGTCTGATACAGCTTCAGGCGGGGGACGCCCTCGCGGTTGAGCAGGCCGGCGAGGATGTTGCACACCTCGATGGCGTTCTCGCCGATCATCTTGGAGATCTCGTTGTCCTCGATGCAGGCCTCCGCACCGCCCGGCGGGATCAGACCGATCGCGGCGCCGGCGAAGGCGGTGAGCGCGAAGTCCATCCCGATCACGGCCAGCAGCTGCTGCCGTTCGTCGGTGTAGAGGGCGATCAGGGTCTTGGGGACGTCGGCGGATCGGAGCGGTTCGGCCGGGTTGACCGTGACCGGCCGGCCGAGAAGGTCGTCAAAGAGGTCTTTGACCGCCTTAGGAACGGGCAGAACATGCGACATAGCTCAAATCATCCCAAAATTGGGTCGAGTGCGTCCTTGAATGTGTCCGCTGTGAACGGCTTCGTGACCAGGAAGAGGGCGCCCGCGTCCTCTGCCGCCTGTCGCATCTCGGGGGTGCCCTCGGACGTGACGAAGCCGAACGGCACCTGCACGCCGTTGGCCCGCAGCATCCGCAGGACCTCGACGCCGGTCAGGTGCGGCATGTTCCAGTCCGACAGCACCAGGTCAGGCTTCTCCGCCACGGCCTTGTCGAAGGCTTCCTGCCCGTCACACGCCTCGACCAGATCGTGTCCCTCGTAGCCGGCCTGGCGAAGGGTCCGGGTCACGATCTGCCGCATGACCCGGCTGTCGTCGGCGATCAGAATCTTCATGCGCTTGCTCCAGCAAGATCGGTGGTGCTCTCCAGAACGGTCACGGTGACCGACTCGTCCATCCAGGTGCCGTCGAGGTGGCACACCTCGGTGACCGCCGGGTAGCGACCCGACGTCCCCTCGACGTGTACGTGCGGCAGCGACAGTGCGCTGGGCTCCGGCAGCAGGCTCTTCACGTTGCCGCCGATGATGTTGGCGAGCTCGCCCAGGGCGTCGGCGACGTCCTCCTCGGCGACGTCGTCGAACTCGATGCCCAGCAGTGCGGCGGCGACGTTCTTCGACGCGGCGTCGGAGCAGCTGACGAGAACGTGCCCGCGCCAGGCGCCGGTGACGGAGACCGAGGCCGTGACGTCGGCCTGATGTTTCTCCGCGGGGACCGGCACCAGCGGACTGGAGCCGTCCAGGTCGAGGTAGGAGGACCAGACCTGTTCGGCGATGACCTTCAGGTCATCCTCGGTGGGGTTCGTCGTCATGCTGCGACTCCGTTCGGGACGAGGCCAAGCAGTGCCAGCTTGTCGATGATCGCGTCCGGCGTGAACGGCTTGATCACGTATTCGTGCGCGCCCGATGCGAGCGCCCGCACGATCTGGCTCTGTTCGCTCTCCGTCGTGACCATCATCAACGTCATCCCGCGCAGGCGGGGCTCGGCACGGACCGCGGTCACGAACTCCAGCCCGTTCATCTCGGGCATGTTCCAGTCGACCAGCGCCAGGCCGGGGATCTCGCCGTCACCGTCGAGAACGTTGGCGGTGAGGTAGTCCATCGCCTCTTGGCCGTTGCCCGCCTCGACCACGTCGAAGCCGAGCTGTGCCACGATCCGCTTCAAAATGAGGCGCATCGCGCGCGAATCGTCGATCACCATGGTGAGCATCTGGCGTCACCCCTTTCCTACTGCGCTCACGGAAGCGGCGGTCTTCGGTGCGGCCCGCAGCTTGTAGGCGGACGTCCGACCGGCGACCACCCGTTCGAATCTGTCGTCGATGCCGATCGTCGTCTCGGCCGAGCCCAGGAAGAGCCAGCCGTCTGGCCGCAGCGTGCCGGCCACCCGTTGCAGCACCGTCCGCTTCGTCTGGACATCGAAGTAGATCAGCACGTTGCGGATGAACACGATGTCGAACGGCCCCATCGAAGGGAACGGCGCGGCCAGGTTGAGCCGGCGGAACGAGACGTTCTTGCGCAACGCCTGGGCGATCTGCCAGTGCGCCCCGTTGCGCTCGAAGTGCTTCACCAGCAGCGGCGCCGGCAGTCCCCGGTTGACCTCCAGCTGGGTGTACTGGCCCGCCTCGGCCCGGGTGAGCATCTCGGTGGAGATGTCGGTGCCGATGATGTCGAAGGACCAGCCGGGCGGCAGGTTGTCCTGCAGCACCATCGAGATCGTGTACGGCTCCTGGCCGCTGGAGCTGGCCGCCGACCACACCTTGATCGAGCGGGTGGTCGCCCGCCGTACCAGCAGATCCGGCAGCACGGTCTCGACGAGCTGCTTGAACGGCTCGCCGTCGCGGAAGAACGACGTCTCGTTGGTCGTGAGCGCGTCCACGATCTTGCGGTGGACCTCCGGTTCGGGCCGTTGCTGGGCACGGGCGACGAACTCCGACACGCTCGGCAGGCCGGACTGCCGGGCCAGCGGCAGCAGCCTCGCCTCCACCAGGTACTCCTTGCCCGCCTCGAGCACGATCGCCGCGTCGCGCCGAACGAGGCCGCTGATGAAGGCGAACTCCTGGGCAGTCAATGTCATCGGGTCACCTCCATGGACTTCGCACCCCGACCACCGGCGGTACGGCTGATGAGATGGTGGGCGATCTCGCCCAGCGGTAGGACGGCATGCGCCAGCCCGGCCGTCGCCACCGCGCCGGGCATGCCCCAGACGACCGAGGTCGCCTCGTCCTGCGCGACGATCTCCGCGCCGGCCCCGCGCAGCTGCTCGGCACCGCGTTTCCCGTCCTGGCCCATCCCGGTGAGGATGATCGCGAGAGTGGCACCGCCATAGACCTTCGCCACCGACCGGAACAGCACGTCGACGGCGGGGCGGCAGAAGTTCTCCGGCGGGCCGGTGTTGAGCTTTGTGACCACCTCGGTCCCGCGACGGTGCACCTCCAGGTGGAAGTCGCCGGGCGCGATGTACACGGTGCCGGGCCGCACGACCATGTCGCCGGTCGCCTCGACGACGGTCAGCGCCGCGGTCCGGTCGAGCCGGTCGGCGAACATCTTGGTGAACACGGGCGGCATGTGCTGGACCACGACCACCGGCACCGGCAGGTTCGCCGGCAGTGCCCGCACGACGGTCGTCAGCGCGTCCGGCCCGCCGGTCGAGCAGCCGATCGTGACGATCTCGACGCGGTCGACCCGCGGCGCGGTGCGCATCGGCGCGGTCGTGGGCGGCCCGGTCACCGGTGGCCGGGTCGAGCCGGGCAGCGGGTTGCCGCCGGGGCGGGCGAGGGGTGGCGCGACGGCGTGGCTGGTGCCGAACGTGCGGGTGTTGGGCCCGATGTTGGGTCCGATGCCGATCGGCCGCGTCGGCGGCGGCGCAAGCGCGGCCCGGCGCCCGCCGCACAGGGCGTGGATCCGCGGGATGATCTGTTCGCGGACCGACCGGATGCTCTCCGCGACGCTGCCGACGTTCGCGGGCTTGGTGACGTAGTCGCTGGCGCCCGCCGACAGCGCGTCCAGGGTCGCCGTCGCGCCGGCCGCGGTGAGCGTGCTGAACATGATGACCGGGAGCCGGGCATACAGGGAGCGGATCGCGCGTAAGGTCTCGAGACCGTCCATGATCGGCATCTCGATGTCCAAGGTCACCAGATCGGGGCGGAGCTGCTCGATCTTCGTGAGCGCCACCTTCCCGTTCGGGGCGGTGCCGACGACCCGGATCTCTGAGTCGTCGCTGAGCGCGTCGGTGATCAGCCGCCGGACGACGACTGAGTCGTCCACCACCAGAACCGAGATCACGCGCCCTTGCCTCCAGCACCGGGGGCCTCACCGCAAATGCGAGGCCCGTCACGTTCCAGCGGGCTAATCGGCGGTGCTCTGGGGACGATGAGGGAAATTCCAAAAGAACCGCCCCTGCCCGGAGCATTCCGGACAGGGGCGATGTTCGGGGGCCTCGTGGGCGATAGGTCAGACCGACAGTCAGACCGACAACGGTCCCATCGCGGTGAAGTACGGGTCGAGCAGCCGCCGGGCGGTCGTGGAGTCCAGCAGGTCACGGACCATGAGGGCCTGGACGGCGCCGCTGAGCAGGTTCCACACCCCGCCGGCCCGGTCGCTGACCGGCACCCCGGAGCGGTCCATGGCCTGCACGAGCAGCAGCTGCGCGGCGGCACCGGCGCGGACCCGGCCGGAGAGGAAGACGGCCCAGGACGCGGAGTGCACGGCCGGCGCCCAGTCGGTCAGGCCGGGGCGGGAGGTGTCGGTGACCTTGTTGAGCTGGCGCATTTCGGCCGGGGACAGCGAGCCGACCCGAGTCAGCATCTGGCGCAGGTCGTCGGCCTGCGGGCCGAGGTCGTGCTCGCGCTCGGGCAGGGCGCGCATCGCGGCGGTGTAGGGGGCGCTCAACCGGCGCCGCGACTCGTCGGTCAGCAGCTCCCGCAGGTAGGCGGCCGCGGCGGCGTCGGACAGCACCCCGGTGGCCTTGCTCGCGACCTCGCTCTGCCGCTGCCGCGGGGCACGCACCTGTGGCGTCGGCATCGTCGCCTGTGCCGGGCGGTTGCCCCAGGTCCAGTCGAGGATGTCGTAGCGCAGGCAGTGCAGCAGCCCGTCGAGGGTGCCGAGCGGGGCGCGCTCGACCACGGCGAGCGCACCGGCGTCGGCGTTCACCGCGCGACGCTCCTGGGCGGCGGCGTCGACGTCACGCCACAGGTCGACGCGGTCCCAGTCGTCGTCGGCACGCGCCGACGCAACCGCGTCAAGGTCACTCTGCGTGAGCGAGAGTCCACGAAGCAAAACATCGGCAGCGGCCGATCCGCCCTGCAGGCGGGAGAGGTCGAAGCCGAGCACGGGGGCGCTAACCAGGCTGTACATGCAACTAGTCTGCAACGCAGCTGCACCCCGGTCTGTCAGCCAAAAGGGTCGTGGGCGGGGTCCTGCGAACGTACCCCGCCCAGCCGGGTCAGATCTTGAACCGTGCGACGAGTGAGCGCATCTCGCTCGACATCCGGGACAGATCCGAAGCCGCGCGTTGCGCCTCCGCTACGTTGAGTGACGTGTTCTGGGTGGCGGCGGCGACCGTGGAGACGTTGGTGGCGATCTCGACGGAGCCGGTCGCGGCCTCGCTGACGCTGCGGTTCATCTCGTTGGTCGTGGCCGTCTGCTCCTCGACCGCGGAGGCGATGGTGAGCTGGTAGTCGTTGATCCGCGAGATGATCTGGCTGATCTCGCCGATCGCGGCGACCGCGCCGGTGGTGTCGGCCTGGATCGCCTCGACCCGCCGGGAGATGTCCTCGGTCGCCCGGGCCGTCTCCTGCGCCAGATCCTTGACCTCGTTGGCGACGACGGCGAAGCCCTTGCCGGCCTCGCCCGCCCGGGCCGCCTCGATCGTGGCGTTGAGCGCGAGCAGGTTGGTCTGCTCGGCGATCGAGGTGATGACCTTGACGACGTTGCCGATCTCCGTGGAGGACTCGCCGAGCCGGGCGACCGCCTGGTTGGTCGACTCGGCCGCCATCACGGCCTGCGACGCGACCTTCGCCGCCTCGCTGGCGTTCTGCGCGATCTCGCGGATCGACAGTCCCATCTCGTCGGCGCCGGCGGCGACGGTCTGCACGTTGCGGGAGACCTGCTCGGCCGCGGCGGCGACCAGGTTGGCCTGGTCGGTGGCCTCGCCGGTGCCGCTGGCGATCTGCGCGCTGACGCCGGTGAGCTCGCTGGCGGACGTGGCCAGGGACGAGGCGGTGTGATCCATCGTCTGCACGGTCGTGCGCATGCTCTCGGTGGCCTTGTTGAGCGCCTCGGCCATGACGCCGACCTCGTCGGTGGACTTGACCTCGACCCGGTGGCTCAGGTCGCCGGCGGCGACGGCGCCGAGCACCTCGGCGACCCGGCGCAGCGGTCGCACGACCAGCGCGGTGACCCACAGGCCGATGCCGAACGCCGCGAGCAGCCCGAGGATGGCGGCGCCGATCAGCATCAGCCGGCTCTGCTCGTAGTCGTGCTGGGCGGCGGCGCGCCACTGCTCGGCCTCGCCGAACTCGGTCGCCTGCAGTTTGTCGATCAGCTGCTGGGCCTTGACGATCTGCGGGGTGGCCTTCGCGGCGGCGATCCTGACGTATTCGTCCAGCCGGCCGGCGTTGGCGGCGGGCAGCATCTCGGTGTCGCGGACGGTCGCGTAGACCTTCATCGCCTCGGCGACAGCGTCGGCGTCGGCGACCCGGTCGGCCGCGGCGCCGGCGGTGTACCTGCCGATCGCCGCCGTGATGCTCTCGGCGGCGGCCTTCTGCTGGTCGGGTGACAGCGCCGCGAGGGTGTCGGTGATCCCGTCGCGGATGTCGGACAGCGCCGCGAACTGGGCGCTCTTCGCGGTGACCCGGCGCATGGTGTCGTTGGCGTCGCTCAGCCCTTGCAGCGCCCCGACGGTGATGGCGATCATGACGATCCCGGCGACGACGAGGGCGCTGAGCACCTTCGTGCGCACCCCGCGGTTGGTGAACCAGTTCATGGACTCATTCCTCGCGATTGCCGGTGCCGGGCTGGCTGGTGTTGACGGCCTTGGTGGTGTCGAGCGCGAGCAGCAGCCTGCCGTCGAGCTTGAACGCGCCGGTGATGAGGTGCCGGCTCGGCCCGTGCAGGGTGTCCGGCGGCGGCTCGAAGGTGTCGTCCTGGAGCGTGACGACCTCGCCGATCCGGTCGACCAGCAGGGAGACGGACTCTTCGTCGGTCTTCACGATCACGTTCATGGCCGGTTCGGCGCTCTTGGTCCGTGGTGGCAGGCCGAGCTGTACCCGCAGGTCGACGGCGGCGATCACCTGGCCGCGGAGGTTGAACAGCCCACCGACGGATTCCGGGGCGAGCGGCACGGGCGTGTACTGGTCGAAGGAGAGGACCTCCTGCACCTTGGCGACGTCGAGCCCGAAGAGCTGGTCGGCGACCTCGAAGGTGGCGTACTGGCGGCTGGCCATGATCAGGCTCCGGCGTGCTGGTAGGTGTAGTCGGCGTTGGTGTCCGACTGGTACGGGTCGTACGGGTCGATGCTGTCGTCGATCTTGGTGTGGAAGAGGGGGTCGGCGGCGAGGATGGCGCGGCGGACGTCGAGGAGTTCGGTGACGCGTTGCTGGATGACGGCGGAGCCGAGCAGGCCGTCGTCGCCGAAGTCGCGGCGGGAGTCGTCGAGGCCTTCCTCGACGATGTCGAGGATCTTCTCCACCGCGAGGGCCACGGACCGCCCGTTCTCGGTGTAGACGACGACCGGCACCGTGGGCCCGGATTCGGTCTCGTACGCGCCGAGCATGTGGGACAGGCGCAGGACCGGCAGGATCTGGTCGCGGTACTGGACGACCTCGCGGCTGCCGGTGCGTTCGATCCGTTCGACCGGGAACTCCTCGAGCCTGGTGACCATGTCGAGGGGGATCGCGACGCGGCGGTCGCCGACGCCGGCGATGAGGAGCCGGTCGCCGTTGCCACCGCCGCGGCGGACGGTGTCGCCCTCGGTCCGTTCGACGCCGGCGGCGAGGTGTGCGCGCCGGGCGAGGGACGCGACGTCGAGGATGAGTGCGACCCGGCCGTCGCCGAGGAGCGTGGCGCCGGCGTACACGCCGATGTCCTTGAACCGGGACGTCAGCGGTTTGACGACGACCTCTTCGGTGTTGAGGACGCGGTCGACGACGAGCCCGAAGCGTTTGCCCTCCGCCTGCAGCACCGCGACGTAGACGTCCTTGTCGTGCTCGCCGTCGCGGGTGAGGCCGAGAATGTCGTCGAGGTAGACGAGGGGCAGGAGCTTGCCGCGGAGGCGGTATACGGGGGCGTCCATGGCGTGTTCGACGACGCGGCCGGACTGCCCGTCCAGATACACCAGTTCATGCACCGCGACCTGCGGGATCACATACCGCTCATCACCACACTCGATCGTCAGCGCCTGAATGATCGCCAGCGTCAACGGAATCGTCAACCGCCACGTCGTGCCCTTCCCCACCACCGAATCCACATCAACCGCACCACCGATGCGCTCAATGTTCGTCTTCACCACATCCATCCC
>NZ_JBFAPO010000040.1:0-109478 GCF_040676755.1 Dactylosporangium sp. NPDC049525
TTGCAGGTGCGCAGGTTGCTCTCCCGGGTGGTCAGCTCCTCCTGCCGGTCCTTGGCGACCCGTTCGTTGATCGCCGTGTTGTACACACCGAGCAGGAGCGGCTCGGCCAGGATCACGCCGAGCGCGACCGACAGGAAGAACCGGGGGAACAGCTTGCCCCACGCCCGCCCACCGGTGCCGGTCGACGAGGACATCAGCCAGCGGTCGAGGCTGAGGATGAACATGCCCCACACCAGCACCGCGACCGGGATGAACGGCTCGAAGCCGCCGAACACCCAGTACAGCGCGGCGCCCATCGACAGCATGGCCATGATCGCCGTGCCGACGACGACGCCACCCATCGACGTGTACCGGGCGCGCTCGCTCGGCACCTGGGCCAGGATGTCCTCCCGGACGCCGGTGGCCAGCCGCAGCACTCGGCCGAGACCCCAGCGCGCCGGCTCCGGGGGCGGCGGCCGCAACGAGTCCGTGTCGTGCTGTCCCTCAAATGGTTGACCCATGACCTCTATCCACCGTCCGCCTTGTGGTTTCAGTACCTGTCTCGCGGCTGGTTGTCCTCGGCGTCCCCGAAGCTGTCCCGGGTCCGGTAGCCGTACTCACGGAACTCGCCGGCCTGCTCCGGGGAGCGCCGGGGACCCGGCAGCCATCCGTTGTCGTGCTGCACGTTCAGCGCCAGGTCGATGAGCTCGACGGCGAGCCCGGGGATCACCGGCGGCTCCAGCTGGTTGCGCGCATACATCCGGGCGAGGATGCGCTGCGCGACCTCGGGGTTGCGCCCGGCGTCCTCGCGCGCGCCGAGCATCCGCAGCTTCGCGTCCCTGAGCAGGTAGCCGCGCAGGTCGGCGCGGACGTCCCAGCAGCCGCTCTCCAGCACCCGCACCGGGTCCAGAACCCGACAGTTGTAGCTGGCCCGCAGGATCAGGCGGCTGCCCGAGTTCGTCGCCGACAACGTCGCGAAGGCCGGCACCTCGTGCGCGCGCATCAGCACGACCGCGACCATGTTGGCCTTCACCACCACGTCGGAGCCGAGCATCTTTGGCCCCTCCGGCGCGAGGGCGAACTTGTCATTCGTCTGGAACACGAAGACCGAGCCGCCCGCGAGCTGGGGCAGCTCGTCGATCCGGCGGCGGGCCTGCCGGAACAGCCGGCTGGGTAGTGGGTCCAACTGGGTCGATTCGACCACCGGGAATCGCGTGTCCGGATGTACGACGTCGAAACCGGAGGTCGGCTCCAGAACCGACACGGCGGATCCTCATCTCCGTGGGGGGACTTGCATGTCGCTGCCTTCTGACGGACAGGACTGCGTCTCCCCCGCGGCCCGGCACGGAGCAACCGCGCCGGGGTCACCCGGTCAGGTGCCGGGCTCCCGCGCGACCGGACCACGGGCACGACGACAGCCCGGCCGGGCTGCGGGCCGGGCCGGGCGGACGTCGTTCTTCAGCCGCCGTGGGGTGCCGGCCCCTGTGAGCCGGCACCCCACGGTCGTCACGTGCCGTAGACCTGGAACTCCAGCAGCGAGTAGCCGTACTGGGTGCCCCGCTGGGTGCCGTACATCCGCACGTACCGGCCGGTTCCGGTGACGGCGAGGTTCTGCACGCCACCCGTGCCGGTCGTGGTGGTGTACACCGTCGTCCAGTTCGTGCCGTCGAGGGACGTCTGGACCTGGAACGCTTTGCCGTAGGCGTTCTGCCAGTTGAGCACGACGCGGTTGATCGGGTGGGACGCGCCGAGGTCGACCTGCAGCCACTGCGGGTCGCTGAAGGCGCTGGACCAGCGGGTGGTGGTGCTGCCGTCGACCGCGTTCGCGGCGACCAGGCCGCCGTTCTCCACCGACGACGCCGTCGCCGGGCGGCCCTGCGACAGCAGGCCGGGTGGGTTGCTGGGACCACCACTGGGACCGCCGCTGGGACCGCCGCCGCCGGCCACCGGCGTCACGGAGACCTCGTTGGAGTTCGGCGAGCCACCGACGGCGTTGACCGCGTCGACGAAGTAGAAGTACAGCTTGTTGTTCTGCAGGCCGGTGTCGGTGAACGTGGTCGTGCCGCCGCCGACGGTGGCGACCGGGGTGGGGACCTCACCGTCGGACTTCGTGCCCCGGTAGACGCGGTACGAGGTCGGGTTGCCGCTCGCGCTCGCGTTCCAGTTGAGCGTCACGCTGGTGCTGCCCGCGGTGGCCCGCAGGTTGGTGGGTCCGGCCGGCGACGAGGCGGTGGCCGGGGTGACCGTCATCAGGTCCACTCTGGACAGTCCGTGGTCGGAGACCGCGAACTGCTGGATCGAGTTGACCCCGGCGTTGAGCCGGACCTGCAGCGCGGAGTGGCCGTACACGTCGAAACTGCCGGTGATCGGGAAGCTCTGGGTCGACGTGATGACCACGCCGTTGACCTTGAGCCCCATCTGGCGGTTGTTGACGCCCGGAAACAGGCCGCCCTGGAACGCATAGCGCCAGTCGACGGTGTAGAGGCCGGTGGTCGGCACGACGACGTTGTTGAACGTCATGGTGCCCTCCTCCGCATAGGCCATGTCGACGACCCGGTCGCCGGGCGAGTCGGAGCCCGAGGAGCCCAGCACCGACGGGAACCAGCCGCTCAGCGTCTGGAACCAGTCGAAGCCGCCGAGCAGCGCGTCCTTGCAGTAGTAGACCTTGCCGGCGCCGACGGTCACGCCGGCGACGTTGCCGCCGGTGCCGATGGGCGGCGGGGTCTTGGACGCGTCCTCGTCGGAGCGCGCGGACTCGCCGGCCGCGTTGACCGCGGTCACCTGGTAGAAGTAGATCGGCGTGCTGCTGAGGTTGTTGTCCTTGTACTCGGTGTCGGTCGTCGTGGCGATCGGGGTGTTGCCCTCGGCGCCGGACGCGGTGCCCCGGTAGATCCGGTAGCTGGTCGCGCCCGCGACGGCGGGCCATTCGATGGTGATCGACAGGTCGCTGCCGGCGACCAGTTCGAGTTCCTCGGGGGCGTTGGGCACATCGGCGGCCATGGCGGCGTGGGTGGCGCCGAGACCGATGCCGGTGAGCGCGAGCAGGACGATGCAAGCGCGGGTGATCCCGCGCCGGGTTGTGGTCATGCTGACTCCAGGGGATGCAAGCATGGGGTGGTCCGGCCGGTCCGGTGGCGGCACCGGGACGGCCGGCGGCGGGTGTGTGTGCGGGGCGGTTGAACCCCGCTGAGCGGCGGTTTCGAGCGGGAGAGCGCTCTCTGCGGCGAGGCTAGCATCTGCGTCTGTCGATCAAATAGGCGTTGCCACAGGTTGCCAAATTGGTCTTGCCCAGCGGCGTACCGGCGCCATCGCCGACCGCCT
The DNA here is from genome assembly GCF_040676755.1 of Dactylosporangium sp. NPDC049525. Taxonomy (NCBI): domain Bacteria; kingdom Bacillati; phylum Actinomycetota; class Actinomycetes; order Micromonosporales; family Micromonosporaceae; genus Dactylosporangium; species Dactylosporangium sp. NPDC049525. Next base: position 3,301 of record NZ_JBFAPO010000040.1, read on the forward strand.
GGAATGCCGCCGCCGCAACGATTCCCGGCGCTCCGGGGATGCGGAAAGCGTTTGCCGCAAGGTCGGTGAGCGGGATGTCGGTGTTGCGGGCGATCAGCTGGCTCAGCGACGTGTGGAAATCGATGCCGAACTCGCTGCGGATGGCGGCCTGCAGCGGGTCGTTGGCGTAGAAGAAGCGGTCGCCGTCGCGCAGCGCGGCGAACTGCTCCCGCCAGATCGCCTGCTGCAGCTCGCCGAACTCCGAGCCGGCGAGGTGCCGCTCGGCGAGCATGCCGGTGAACGCGTCGAGGCTGCCCACGCTGCCGTAGATCGCCTTGAGGCGGGCGGCGAGCGTCGTGCGGCGCACGACCCGGGTGGCGTTGTCGGCCTCGACGGTGGTCGGGTTGCCGTCGATGTCGAACAGGGCGACGATGTCGAGGCTGTTCGGGTCGTCGATCTCGTGGCCGGGCGTCAGCAGCGGGTCGGCCGGGAAGGCGTCGGTCGCCTCGCCGGTGATCGCGGTGAACGAGGTCTTCGCCGGCAGCCCGTAGGCCGCCCGCATCTGGTTGTAGGTCGGCATGCCGTGATCCCGGCCGCGCTGCAGGTCGATCGCGCCGAGGTCGACCACCCCGTCGAAGCACTGCGGCAGCTCGGGCCCGTCCAGGCAGGCCGGGTTGCCGCCGACCGGGACCTGGAACAGCACGCTGCGCAGCTGGTTGTCGATCATCTCGTCGTTGCGGTACTCCGACTCCCCGCCGATGCCCTTCAGCAGCGGTCCGAGCTGGAGCATCGGCACCAGGTCCGGGTTGAAGAACGCCACGTTCAGCGGCACCCCGATCTCCGCGTCGGCGCCGTCGACCGTCACCTCCGCACCCTGCGCCTCGATCGCGGCGAGCGTCGCGGCCGTGTACCGGCTCGCGTTCGTGTCGACCTCGATCTCGCCGTGGATCTGGCTGTGCGCCCGGTACCCGACGGTCGCGAACTCGTTGGAGACCGAAGGGTCGACGCTGCTGTCGTAGCCCTGGTACGCCGGCAGCGTGACGCCCATCGCCGGCAGGAACTCGGTGTAGGTGATGTACTGCTGCTCCGCGATGACCACCGCACGGGCGATCTGGAACTTGTCCTGCTGCGACAGTGACGCCGGCAGCAGCCCCACGATCCGGTTGTGCTCGCGGGCGAACAGGGTCTGGGTCGCGGTCAGCGCGATGTTCTCGTTGGCCCGCACGTCACCGGCGACGACCGCCTTGTTCGGATTGCCGAGCAGCCGCCCGTCGACCTGCATCGCCGGCGCGGCGCCCGGGTTCCCACGGCTGTCGCGGCGCGGCAGGTAGCCGCCGGGCATCAGCAGGGTGGCGTTGTTGTTGTCCGGGTTGCCGTCCTGGGAGCCGTCGCGCAGCCAGTCCAGGCGGGCGTCGGTACCGCCGTACACGGCCCAGGCGTCGATGTAGGAGCTGACCGTGTTGACCTGTTGGCGGGGGTTGGTGACCCCCGTGCCGGGTGCCGCGGCGGTGCGGGTGAACGGGATGACGCCCAGGTCGTTGCTGAAGGACTCCATCGGATCCGCGGCGTTGAACGGGATGTCCGCCGCGGTGCCGTTGTCCTGCCGCAGGCCGATGGTGTGGTCCAGGAACTGGCCCCACACGTTGCCCCACTGCGTCACGCCGCGTTCGGAGAACACGTTGACGTTGGTGTCGTTGAACACCCGGTTCGACACGAGGCGGGCGTTTGGCCCGGCCACCTGCTGGCTGTGCCCGTCGGCGTAGCGGGCCGCGCCGACCCGGCGGTATTCGGTGCCGGAGGTGCCGAGGGTCACGGAGCCGGGGTTGTTGCCGGACCCGTCCAGGCTTTCCGCCTCCCAGGTGCCGCGGATCGGCGGCGTCGCCGAGCCGAACACCTGCAGTTCCCACAGCGAGTAGCCGTAGCCGGTGCGCCGGACGGTGCCGGTCACCCGCACGTAGCGGCCGGTGCCGGTGACTGGCAGGGTCTGGATGCCGCCGGTGCCCGTGGTGGTGGAGTAGACGGTCGCCCATCCACCGGTGCCCGAGGCGGAGACCTGGATCGTGAAGCTGGTGGCGTACGACGTCTGCCAGTTGAGCACGATCTGGCAGACGTCACGGGAGGCGCCCAGGTCCACCTGGATCCACTGTGGATCGCTGAACGCGCTCGACCAGCGGGTGGCGGCGTTGCCGTCGACCGCGGCCGACGCCGGGGTGCTCGAGTTCTCCGTCGACGACGCGGTCGCCGGACGGTTCCGGGCCAGGTCAGCCGCGCCGCAGCCGGTCCGGACGTAGGAACCGTAGACCTGGAACTCCCACAGCGAGTATCCGAACGCGGTGTGCCGGGCGGTGCCGTACATCCGCACGTATCGCCCGGTGCCGGTGACCGCGAGGGTCTGGGTGCCGCCGGTGCCGGTGCTCGTGGCGTAGACGTTCGTCCACGTGACGGCGTCGTTGGACACCTGCACGGCGAAGCCTTCGGCGTAGGAGTTCTGCCAGTTCAGCACCACCTGGGTGAGCGCGGCCGGGGCGCCGAGGTCGACCCGCAGCCACTGCGGGTCGCTGAACGCGCTCGACCAGCGGGTGCCGCCGTTGCCGTCGACGGCGGCCGAGGCGGGGGTGCCGGCGTTCTCCACGGACGAGGCGACGACCGGCCGGCCCTGCGACAGCGGTCGCGTCGCGGCCTGGGCGGGGCTGATCCACCCCGCCACGATCAGGCCGGCGATCAGTGTGACGACGATGCTCGAGGTGGCGATCCGGCGGGCAATGCCGCGCCGGAACGCCGACGACAGAGGGACAGGTTGCATTGACACTCCCTGCTCAGGGGCGGTTCCGCGCGGGTCGTGCCGCGCGGACATGAGCAGAAAGCGCTCTCCTGCAGTGAAGGCTCGACGTTCCGGCCCCCGTTGTCAATGCCATCGACGCCGGTTGTTCTTGTCAACGTCCTGTCAGGCCAGGCCGGTCTGGTACGCGTAGATCACCGCGTGGATGCGGTCGCGCAGCGCCAGCTTGGCGAGGATCCGGCTGACGTGCGTCTTGACCGTCCCCTCCGTGATCATCAGCCGGCGGCCGATCTCCTGGTTCGAGAGTCCTTCGGCGATCAGCCTCAGCACCTCCCGCTCACGCGTGGTGAGTGCCTCGACGGCGGGAGGGTCGGCGATCCGCGGTCCGGTGGTGACGAAGTGCTGGACCAGCCGCCGCGTGACGCTCGGCGCGGCGACGTTGTGCCCGCCCGCGACGGCCCGGACCGCCTGCAGCAGTTCGGCGTCGAGCGAGTCCTTGAGCAGGAACCCGGCCGCGCCCGCGCGCAGCCCCGCGTACACGTACTCGTCCAGGTCGAACGTCGTCAGGATGATGACGTGGGGTGGCTCGTCCGGCGGATGATCGGCCCGCAGCCGCCGGGTCGCCTCGATGCCGTCGATGCCGGGCATGCGCACGTCCATGAGGACCACGTCCGGCCGGGTCCCGGCCGCCACGGTGAGCGCCTGCAGCCCGTCGGCCGCCTCACCGACCACGGTCATGTCGTCCGTGCCGTCGAGGATCATGCAGAAGCCGGCCCGGACCAGCGCCTGGTCGTCGGCGATCACGACGCGGATCACGGGACCGGCTCCAGCACCGGGCCGACGGCGACCGGAAGCCACGCCGACACCTCGAAGCCCCCGTCGGTGCCCGGGCCGAGCCGCAGGTCGCCGCCGAGCGCGTGGACGCGCTCGATGATCCCGCGCAGCCCGTTGCCGGGCAGCGGCGGCGCGACGGGGCCGCCGTCGTCCGCGATCCGCACGCCCAGGCCGGCCGGGCCGAAGTCGAGCGCGACCGCGCAGCCCGCGCCCGGCGTCGCGTGCTTGAGCGTGTTGGTGAGGGCTTCCTGCACGATGCGGTAGGCGGCCAGCTCGACCACGGCCGGCAGCGTGGTCGGTTCTCCGGTGACCTGGAAGTCGACCCTGGTGCCGCCGTCGCGCACCCGGTCGACCAGCTCGGGTAGCGTGCCGAGGCTCGGCTGGGGCGCGAGCTCGGCGTGCGGGTCCTTCCGCACGAGGCCGAGCAGCCGGCGCATCTCGGCCAGCGACGCGCGACCGGTGGTGACGATGTTGGTCAGGGCGGCCTCGGTGCGCTCCGGCTGCCTGGTGAGCATCGCCTTGGCGCCCTGCGCCTGGACCACCATCACGGACAGGCCGTGCGCGACGACGTCGTGCAGCTCCCGGGTGATCCGGCCGCGCTCGGTGGCGACCGCCAGCGCCGTGCGCTGCTCCTGCTCCCGCTGCAGGTCGTCGGCGCGGGCGCGCAGGGTGGCGACGTGGGCGCGGCGGGTCCGGGCGCTGTCGGCGACCGCCCAGGTGGCGGCGAGCAGCAGCGCCGGCACGGTGGCCGCCTTCAACGCATCGGACAGTATCATCAGGGTGTCGCCGTGCAGGGTGGCGTGGAGCGATTTGGCCAGCCGGTCGGCGGTGGCCGGGCCGGCCTTGCCGCCGCCGGGACCTCTGGCGACCACATCCAGCTCGGCGAACAGGCACACCACGAACACCGCGGCCTCCGTCGCGGCCAGGACGGCGATGACGGCCCGGCGGGAGTAGGCCGACCCGGCCAGCGTGTACATAGTGATGAGCGCGGCCACATCCATCGGCGGCGGCGCCACGGTCCGGTCCAGCAGGTGCGCGCCCGCCGAGCCGGCGGCCAGCAGCATCGCGGTCAGCGGCCAGCGGTGCCGCAGGACGATCGCGACCGCTCCGGGCACGCCGGCCAGCCACCACCAGAGCACGTGGGTGCGCCAGGCATCGAACGAGCCGAACATCTGCAGCTTCTTGTCGTTCGTCGAGCCGCTGAACAACAGCAGCGCATCGCTCCAGATCAGGCTGCAGACGGCGAGCAGCAGGATCAACGCCGCATCGAGCCAGAGCCGTCGCATCGCCCCAGCGTACGTGGGGTACGGCGGGCCGGAATCCGTCGTAGGACAGACCCGGAGGTCCGTCGACGGGCAGACGCGACGATGCCCTCGGAGCGACGAACCTGGGCCGCATGACACGCAGATCTCTCGCCGTCGCTCTCGCGGTCGGCGCACTGCTGGCCGCTCCGGTCGCCGCTTCGGCCGGCTGCTCGCCGAGCCACGACGCGGCGCCGTCCGCGTCGTCCACCGCCGGCGGCAACACCCAGCGGATGCTGGACGTCGGACGCCAGTTCGCGCAGTGCGCCCGGGACCACGGGTACCCGGGCTTCCCGGATCCGGACGTCGACGGCGGGCGCCTCGTCTGGCCGGCCGACACCGGCATCGGCCTCAAGGACCAGATCAACAAGATCGGCGAGATCCCGGAGTGCAGGGCGATCAGCGATCAGATGGGTGCGCTCGGCACCCGGCACACCCCGTCCATCGGACCGTCCGACCTGCCGAAGCTGCGCGACTTCGCCGAGTGCATGCGGGCGCACGGACTGCCCGACTTCCCCGACCCGAAGCCGGACGGCTCCTTCCAGATCACCGGAACGCCGCTGCAGGGCCAGGACCAGTCGGAAACCTGGATGGCCGGCATCGACGCCTGCAAGCAGCATCTTGCCGACAAGCGGATCGTCACGACATGAGGACCCGGTTGTTGGCGGCCGCCGGTGTACTGCTGGCCGCGGCGGGTGTGGTCGGCTGGGCGGTCACCCGGGCACCCGCGGCGGCTCCGGTCGCCGCGCCTCAGGTGCGTACGACGACGGCGGCCGTGACCCGCGGCGACGTGACGGCGCGCGTCCAGGTCGCCGGCACGCTGGGCTTCGACGGGTCCTACACCGTCGCCAACCAGCTGCCCGGCGGCGTGGTCACCGCCGTGGCGGCACTCGGCTCGGCCGTCGGCCGCGGCGCCGACCTGTTCGCGGTGGCCGGCGTGCCGGCAGTGCTGCTGTACGGGGGCACGCCGGCCTACCGCGACCTCGCCGCCGGGATGACCGACGGCAACGACGTCCTGGAGCTGGAGCAGAACCTGGTCGCGTTGGGCTTCGACCCGTCGCACACCATCACCGTCGACCGGCACTTCAACGACGCCACGGCCGGCGCGATCCGCCGCTGGCAGGCGGCCCGCGGGCTGCCCTGGGCCCAGCGCACCGGCAGGCTCCCGCTCGGCCAGGTGGTCTTCCTGCCCGGTCCGGTCCGGGTCGGGCAGATCGTCGCGGACGTCGGTGCCTCCGTGGATCCCGGCGCGCCGGTGCTGGCGGCGACGGGGACCGCACGCGTGGTGCGCGTCGCGCTGACCGCCGGCCGGCAGTCCATGGTCCACGCCGGTGACCCGGTCCGGGTCACCGTTCACGGCCTGGATCAGGCGGTCGCCGGGACCGTCCGGGACATCGGCGCGGTGGCGACCGTGCCCAGCGAGGGACCCGGCGGCGGTGGCGCGGCGACGATCCCGGTGGTCATCACGCTGAGCCTGCCGGTCGGCGCGCCGACGCTCGACCAGGCGCCGGTCCAGGTCGCGATGGCCGGCGCGCAACGCCGGAACGTGCTGCTGGTCCCGGTGACCGCGCTACTCGCAGGACCCGCGGGCGGCTATCAGGTCGCGGTCGTGGACGACGCCGGGCGGCACCTGGTGCCGGTGCAGCCGGGGCTGTTCGACGACGGCACCGGCGCCGTCGAGATCACCGGTGGCGGCCTGGCCGAAGGCACCAGGGTGGAGGTGCCGGTCTCGTGAGCGACGTCGTGCTGTCCCTGGAGAACGCCGGCCGCACCTACCCCGGCACCCCGCCGGTCGAGTCGCTGCGCGGGGTTGACCTGGCCGTCCGCGCCGGTGAGATGGTCGCGGTCGCCGGCCCGTCCGGGTCGGGCAAGACCACCCTGCTCAACCTCGCCGCCGGGCTGGACCGACCGACGACCGGCTCGGTGCGGCTGGCCGGTCAGGCCGTCGAGCGCCTCTCCGACCGACGGTTGTCCGGTCTGCGCGCCCACACGCTGGGCGTGGTGTTCCAGCAGTTCTTCCTCATGGACCAGCTGTCCGCAGTGGACAACGTGGCCAACGGGCTGCTGTACCGCGCGGTGCCGGTGCGGCAACGCCGGCGGGCGGCGGCGGAGGCGCTGGACCGCGTCGGGCTCGGGCACCGGGCCGGACACCCGGCCGGCAAGCTCTCCGGCGGCGAACGCCAGCGCGTCGCCATCGCCCGCGCGCTGGTCGGCCGGCCGGCGCTGATCCTCGCCGACGAGCCAACCGGCAACCTCGACAGCGCCAACGGCGCGCAGATCCTCGCGCTGCTGCGGGACCTGCACGCCGACGGGGCGACCCTGCTGATCATCACGCACGACGCCACCGTCGCGGGCGCCTGCCCGCGACGCGTCGACCTCCGCGACGGCCGGGTCGTCGCCGACACGGGAGCGGCCGGATGATCTCCCGCGTACGGACCGCGGACCTGCTCGCCCTGGCGACCATCGGCATCCGCAGCCGCCCGCTGCGCGGCGCACTGTCCACATTGGGCATCGCGATCGGCGTCGCCGCCATCATCGGCGTCCTCGGCATCACCCGCTCCAGCCAGTCGGACCTGCTGGCCCGCATCGACCAGCTGGGTACCAACCTGCTCACCGTGGTCAACGGCCACCAGCTCGGCGGCGACGAGTCGAAATTGCCGGCGAACGCCACCACCGGCATCGCCCGCACCGAAGGCGTCCAGCGGGTCACCGCCACCGCCGACCTGGGCCACCTCCAGGTGTTCCGGACCGACCAGGTTCCCGTGTACCGCAGCGGCGGCATCGAGGTGCGCGCCACCGAGCCGTCCCTGCTCGCCACCCTCGACGGCCACGTCGACACCGGCGTGTTCCTCAACGAGGCGACCGTGCGGTATCCGGTGGTGGTGCTCGGCCACGACGCCGCGTCGGAGCTCGGCATCAACCACGTCGACCCCGGTACCCGGATCTGGCTGGGCGAGCACTGGTTCACCCTCGCCGGGGTGCTGCGCCCGTTCGAGCTCGCGCCGGAGGTCGACCACGCCGCGTTGATCGGCCTGCCGGTCGCCGCCGAGTACTTCGGATTCGACGGGCACCCGACCCGCGTGTACGTGCGGACGGACACCACCCGCACCGCGCTGGTCGCCACGATGCTGGCCCGGGCGGCCAACCCCGCCGAACCCAGCACCGTCGACGTCAGCCGCCCCTCCGACGCGCTCGCCTCACGACTGCTCGTCGCCGACTCGGTCACCTCGCTGCTGCTCGGCCTCGGCGCGATCGCATTGCTGGTCGGCGGCGTCGGCATCGCCAACGTCATGGTCATCTCGGTGCTGGAACGCCGAACCGAGATCGGACTGCGCCGAGCCCTCGGCGCCGCCCGACGGCACATCGCCGCCCAGTTCCTGTCCGAGTCGCTGCTGCTGTCGACCCTGGGCGCGGTGGCAGGCTCGCTCCTCGGCACCGCGGTCACCTACGGCGTGGCAACCTACCGTGGCTGGCAGATGCTGATCCCAGTGACGGGCGTCTGGGGCGGCCTGGCCGCAACACTGGTGATCGGGACGCTCGCCGGAGCGTACCCAGCGGCGAGAGCAGCCCGCCTCAACCCGACCGACGCACTACGGACGTCCTGACCGGGTCCACTGCCGGCGATGACCGCAACCCGTGATTTCGGGCCGGATCAACCCGCACCGGAAACGGCAGCGCCCTGGCCAGGTATCCCCTGACCAGGGCGTCGTTGCCGAGCCGCCTAACGGAATCGAACCGTTGACCTATTCATTACGAGTGAATCGCTCTGCCGACTGAGCTAAGGCGGCAACGATGACCAAGTGTACGGCACGCCTCGGGGGCGCGCGCGAGGGGTTTCCCGGGTAACGTCCGGCGCGTGATCCCCGACGATCTGCCGGCCGCCCCCGGCGAGCTCACCGCCGAACCCGGCGAGCCACTCCTGCCGATGCCCGACGTGGAGAAGCCCGCCGCGCAGGTCGGTGACCGGCCGAACGCGTTGGACCCGGACCAGATGGGGTTCACTCCGCGGCGGGCCGTGCCGTGGCTGAGCCCGGTGCTGCTCAGCGGCACCGCGGTGCGGGTCGTGCTGGCCGACCTGTTCGGGGCATACCTGGACAAGCGCGAGCTGCAGGACTCGATGCCGGACCGGATCATGCGCGAGGCGCCCGGGTTCACCGGGGAGCTGGGCGCCGAGGACTCGGAGATCGTCGAGATCCCCGACGGTGAGCTGTGGGTCGACTACTGCGCCGACACGGGTGACGGGTTCAACGCCACGTACTCCATTGCCTACCTGCTGGCGCAGCGGTCGCTGAGCGTCGAGGGGCATGAGCTGCCGCGTGGTGAGGTGCTGGTGCTCGGCGGGGATCAGGTCTATCCGACGGCGAGCGGGCAGCAGTACGAGGACCGGTTCAAGGGGCCGTTCCGCGCCGCGTTCCCCGACCCGCCCGAGCACGGGCCGCGCCCCCGCATGTACGCGGTGCCCGGCAACCACGACTGGTACGACGGCCTGACCGCCTTCCTGCGCCTGTTCGTCCGTGGCGGCGAGGGCAAGATCGGTGCCTGGCAGACCCGCCAGTCCCGGTCGTACTTCGCGATCCAGCTGCCCAACCGGTGGTGGATCCTCGGCACGGACGTGCAGGCCGGCGCCTACATCGACGACCCGCAGCTGCGGTACTTCAACCGGGTCGCGGCCCGCCTCGGTCCCGGCGACAAGGTCATCATCTGCCCGCCGTCGCCGAGCTGGGTGGAGGCGCACGAGGACCGCAAGGCGTATGACAGCCTCGACTATTTCGTGCGGACCGTGATCACTCCGACCGGTGCCGACGTGAAGCTGATGCTGTCGGGCGACCTGCACCACTACGCCCGGTACGAGGGGGCCGACCGGCAGCTGATCACGTGCGGGGGCGGGGGCGCGTACCTGTATCCGACGCACGAGCTGCCGCAGCGGCTCGAGGTGCCGCCGCGCCGGTCGCTGGTGCGCAACGCCAGCCCGTCGCAGTGGTTCGACTTCAAGGCGGCCTACCCGAGCAAGGCCAGGTCGCGCGGGCTCTCGTTCGGCGTGTTCTGGCGGGTGCCGTGGCGCAACCCCATGTTCCTCGGGCTGCTCGGCGTGCTGCAGACCCTGACGATGCTCGCCTTCGTCAACGCCGCCGACCGGGTCATGTCGGGCGCGGAACAGCGCCTGGTCACCATCCCCGCGTTCCTGATGGTGATGGTCGACGTGGTCAGCGCGTACTTCCTCGCGATGCCGGGCGTCGCCGGGAGACGCAGACCCAAGCACTGGATCCTCGGGCTGGGGCACGGCGCCGCGTTCGTGGGCATCGCGGTGCTCGGCACCTGGGCGTGGCTCAGCCTGCCGTTCGTCGACCAGTCGTGGCCGCTGCCGCTGCTGATCGCGATCGTGCTGTACTTCCCGCTGTCGTGCGTCGCGGCCGGTGAGCTGTTCGCCCTGTACCTGCTGATCGCCTCGAAGTTCGGGGTCAACCTCAACGAGCTGTTCGCCGGCCAGGGCATCACCGGCTACAAGGGGTTCCTGCGGCTGCGGTTCGGCGCCGACGGCACCCTGACGATCTACCCGATCGGCGTGGACCGCACCGCCCGCCGCTGGCACGCGCAGCCGGTGGGCTCCTGGTTCGCCCCGCGCAAGCCGATGGCGCTGCGGCTCATGGAGCCCCCGATCAACGTGTCTTAGCTCAGGTATGCGAGGAGGCCCACCTCCGGTGCGAGGGCGCCGGGCTGGGCAAGGGCACGAAAATCCTCCTCGACGGCGGCCCGGGTCAGCACGCCGGCCCGGGCCGCCTCGTACCGCACGATCGAATACAGGAACACGTCGAGGTCGTCGAATTGCCGCCGCCGTCGGAGGCGATGGACGGACCTACAGGGGCACCCGGGTGATCAGGGGGACGGTGCCGGCCGGCGCGGCCTCGGGCTCGGCGTAGCGCAGCTCCGCGAGGTCCGGCGACCAGCGCCGCTCCAGGTCGCGGGCGGCGCCGAACGCGTCGGCGACGGGCTGCAGGACGCGGACCCCGATCCGGGCCGCCGCCGCGAGCACGGCCGCCGGCGGCGGGCCGTCGACCTGGTTGCCGCGGATGGTGACCGCCTCGGCGGAGCCCGCGACCCGGGCGACCGCCTCGGCGAGCTCGGTGCGCAGGCCCTCGGACCAGTCGGCGAGCGCGTCGGCATAGGACGCGGTGGCCCGCAGCCGGCCGGTGACGGTGGCGGGGTCACCGCCGTCGCCGAGGTGCCCGGCGAGCGACCGCCACCGCGCCGCGAACGCCTCCGCCCCCGACCCCTCCCATGTCCCTGCGGTGCCGAGGTCCGCGGCGAGCCGGTCCCGGCGCCGGGCGAACCGGTCGGCGTCGGCCCGCAGCTGCGCCGCCGCCGCCCGCAGCGGCTCGGGGGTGAGCTTCAGCCCGAACTCGAGCGCGTCGCCGGGCAGCGCGCCGACCTGCCGCAGCAGCGGCCAGAGCGGGTCACCGGCCGGTGCCCCGCCGGCGACGAGGGCGGCGTCGACGCGGTGCAGCAGGTCGGTTCCGATCCCGGCGAGCCGGTCGAGGGCGTCCATCACGCATCCTCCTGCCGCTGGTGCTGCCGCCGCGCGTCGTGGTCGGCGGCCCGGTAGCCCTGGGCGGCCAGGCGCAACGCCGCCGCGGTCTCGGCGAGCCGGACGCCGTGCGCCGAGGCCTCCCGGGCGCGGGCGGTCAGGGCGGTGGTCAGGGTGCGGTGCAGGGCGCGGCCCAGCTCGCCGGGGCCGCCCGGCGCATCGCCGCCGAGCGCCCGGGAGCCCGGGTCGGCAAGCGCCATCGTGGTGCTCGCGCCGGCCAGCTCGTCACCGGCGGCGTCCAGCCGGCCGGCCAGATCGTCGAGTCGCATGCAGTCCCCCCGCCGTGTCCACGTGCGCTGCCAACCGCCCACCAACCGCCCGCTACGTCAGGGAGCGGTAGTCGCCGAACGTCTCGGCGTGCAGCTTCTTCCTGGCCCAGGCGGCGGCGTCGGTCGCGGCGGTGACGGCCGCACGGACCGAGCGGGACAGCTCGGCCCCGGTCTGCCCCCGCACCTGGTCGATCCGCACGTCGCGGATCGTGCCGTCGGCGGTGACCACCACCTCGACCAGGCCGTCCGGGGAACGCACGCTCACCTCGACGGTCGTGACCGCCTTGTCGAATTCGGCGAGCAACGCGTCGATGCGGCGATAACGCTCCACCGCCTGCTCGATCCACGTCTCGTCGATCTCGCGCCCCATGTCGGCCCCTCCCCCGGGTGACCGTACGGCACCACGCAGTGACGCGAAACCCCGAGCCGCGGCCTGTGGATAACTTCAGCCGCGCCACAGCGCGAGCATCATCGCCTCGACGGCGATGCGGGGTTTGACGTTGGTCTCGATCGCGACGCGGCACTCCAGGACCGACTCCAGCCGGCGCAGCGTGCTCTCCGGCGCCCACTTCTGCGCGGCGGCGGCCGCCAGCTCGTCGGTGTCGCCGTGGACCGGCTCGACACGCGCGTCGAACGTGTGGACCAGCACGTCCCGGTAGAAGCCGGCGAGGTCGACCAGGGCCCGGTCGAGGGCGTCGCGCTGGGCTCTGGTGGCGCGCGACTTCTGCCGCCGCTCGAGGTCCTTGAGCTGCCCGGCCGAGCCGCGGGCCGCGCCGGCGGCGCCCTTGCCGGTGCCACCGGCGCCCAGCGCGGTCTCCAGCGAGGAGCGCTCCTTGGCGTCGGTCTCGACCACGGACGCGGCGGCCTCGGCCTCGGCGGCCTCGATGAGCGCGGCGGCGGCGTCGAACGCGGCACCGATGCCGGTCAGGCGGCGCGGCACCGCGAGGACCGCCTCCCGGCGGGCCCGGGCCTGCGGGTCCCGGGCGAGGCGGCGGGCCCGGCCGACGTGGCCCTGCGCGGCCGCCGCCGCCCAGGCCGCGGTCTGCTCGTCGAGGCCGTCGCGGCGGCGCAGGAGCGCGGCGATCGCGTCGGCCGGCGGCTGGCGCAGCGGGACGACCCGGCACCTGGAGCGGATCGTGACGGAGATGTCGTCGGGGTGGGTGCTGGGGGTGCACAGCAGAAAGACGGTGCGCGGCGGCGGCTCCTCGATGGCCTTGAGCAGCGCGTTGCCGGCGGCCTCGGTGAGCCGGTCGGCGTCCTCGACGAGCAGGACCTGCCAGCGGCCCTGGGTCGGCGAGCTGGCCGCGCGCAGGACCAGGGCGCGCATCTCGCCGACCGCGATGGACAGCCCCTCCGGCACCACGAACCGCACGTCGGCGTGGGTGCCGCCGAGCGTGGTGTGGCAGGCCGGGCACTCGCCGCAGCCGCCCGTGGGGCATTGCAGGGCGGCGGCGAAGATGCGGGCGGCGACGGACCGGCCGGAGCCGGGCGGGCCGGTGAAGAGCCAGGCGTGGGTCATGCCCGCTTCGGCGACGTCGCCGCGGACGATCGCGGCGGCCGAGGAGATGGCGCGGGTCAGGGTCGCGACCGCGTCGTCCTGCCCGACGAGCTCGGCGAAGATCGGCGGGACCGTGCCGACGTCCGCGCTCATACCCGCGTCTCCCGACCCCCGTCGAACCGATCGCCGTCGAACCTGTCTCCGTCGAGCCGGTCCCCATCGAGCCGGTCCCCGTCGAGCCGCCCTCCGTCGAGATGACCAGCGCCGAGATGACCAGCGTCGAGCCGTTGCCCGTCGATCCGGACGCCGTCGAAATGACCGGTCAGCTCGTCGCCGGTGAGCGCGGTGACGGTCTCGGCGGTGTCCTCCAGGGCCTCCTCGATCGCCTCTGCGAGGTCGAACTCCTCCTCGGCGGGCATCAGGTGCCGGACCCGCTGCAGCACGCCGGTGGCGAGTGCCTCGGCCGGCCGGGACGCGTCGAGGACCAGGTAGCGGCTCGGGTCGGCGGCGGCCAGGTCGAGGAACGCGTAGCGGACCCGCTCGTGGAAGGCGAGCGACTCGCTTTCGAGGCGGTCGGCGTTGCCGCGGCGGCCGGCCCTGGCCAGGCCCACGGACGGTTCGAGGTCGAGCAGGACGACCAGGTCGGGCTTGAGCCCGCCGGTCGCCCACTTCGACAGCCAGGACACCTCGTCGACCGGCAGGGTCCGGCCGGCGCCCTGGTAGGCCAGGGACGAGTCGACGTAGCGGTCGCTGATGACCACCGCGCCGCGGGCGAGCGCGGGCCGGACGACGGAGGCGACGTGGTGGGCCCGGTCGGCGGCGTAGAGAAGCGCCTCGGCACGGGGGGTCACCTCCTCGCCGGTGACCTCGGGCGGGTCGAGCACGAGGCTGCGGATCCGCTCGCCGAGTGGTGTCGCGCCCGGCTCGCGGGTGACGACGACGTCGCGGCCGATCCGCTGCAGCGCCTCGGCGAGGTGCCGGACCTGGGTGGACTTCCCGGCGCCCTCGCCGCCCTCGAAGACGATGAACAGCCCGCGGGCCGCGAGGGGCTCGTCGGGGCTGAGCGGGCGGCCGCGGATCGAGCCGAGCACGTCGGCGAACAGCGGCACACCCTTCTTGTCGTCCATCTGCCGCAGGGCGACGACGCCGGCGATGACGCCGAAGATGCCGGCGATCGCCAGCAGCGGGCGGGTGCTGGAGACCTCGAAGTCCTTGAAGCCGAGGTTGAGGTGCCGCGACCCGCCGGCGCCGACGATGACACTGGACAGCGAGATGGTGAGCATGAGCACCACCCGGGTGCCCGTCTGCACGAAGGCGAACGCCCGGCCGCGCATGTCGTCGGAGACCTCGCCGCCGAGCAGCGTGGTGCCGGACAGGAACGCCATGCCGGCACCGACACCGACGAGCAGCGCGCCACCGACGGCGACGGTGAGGTGGGTGGCGAGGGCCAGGATCAGCACCGAGCCGGCGGCGAGGATGATCGACAGGCCGAACCAGCGGCGCCGCGACAGCGCCCCGACGATCCGCGGACCGGCCGCGATGCCGACGCCGAGACCGAGGAAGAGCGTGGCGAAGAGCAGTGCGAAGCCGGCGTCACCGGCGCTGAGCGACACGGCGTAGAACTTCGCGGTGCCGACGACCACGCCGCCGCCGGCGAAGGCGCCGAAGATGCCCAGCACCAGGCCGCGCACCAGCGGGGTCCGGCTGACGAACGCCCAGCCCTGGGTGAACTCCTTGAGCATCCCGGGCTTGCGCTCGACGGCGGCCGTGCGCCGGCCGCTGATCTCCTTGATGCCGAAGAACACGGTGATGGCGGTGGCGAGGAAGGTCAGCGAGTTGAACCACAGCGCGACCTCGCTCGGCTCGACCCCCTGCGGCCGGACGTCGCCGCCGCCGAAGATCACGACGACGAGCTTCTCCAGGCCGATGAGCACCAGGCCGGCGAGCACCGGCGTGATGCCATAGGTCGTGGCGAGCGTCAGCTGGTTGGCCGTCTCCAGCCGGGCCCGGGGCAGCAGGTTGGGCACTGCCGCCTCCTTGGCCGGGGTCCAGATCATCGCGGTGGTCTCGATGATGAACGTGGCGATGGCGGCCCAGGCGATCACGAGCGTGCTGTCGTCGACAATCAGCGCGGCGGCCGGCATCGAGGCGAAGAAGAGGAACCTGACCAGGTCGCAGACGACCATCGTCAGGCGCCGGTCGAACCGGTCGGCGAAGACGCCGGCGACGGGTCCGAGGATCAGCGCCGGCAGCAGGCGCACGGCGATGACCGAGCCGAACGCCACGCCCTGCGCCGTCGAGTTGGACACCTGGTCGGCGGCGAAGGTGGCGGCGGCCAGCAGGCCGAGCCAGTCGCCGAGGGACGAGAGCCCCAGGACGGCCCACAGCCGGCGGAACGCCCGGATGCGCAGGACCGCCTTCAGCTCCCCGAAGCCGGACAGGTCACTGCTCGCGATGGCGACACCTCCCGTCGTCGACGCCCCCCACCTGGGTGACAGCTCGCGCCTACTGTAACCACGCTACCGGTCCCGAAGTGTCGGGCAGATATGGGCCGACGCACGGACGCGAGGTTCTTTCATATTCATCGCCGACTCGGTACGGTGAGTCGTGTCCAGCTCACGTGCCGCCCAACGGGCTCGCTACGATCACGCCACCGCTGACCTCGACCCGCCGTTCGCGATCGTCGACCTGGACGGGTTCGACGCCAACAGCGCCGCGATGGTCGGCCGCGCGGCCGGCAAGTCGCTGCGGATGCCCAGCAAGTCGGTGCGGGTGCGCGCGCTGATCGACCGGGCCCTGGCCCAGCCGGGCTGGCACGGCGTCATGGCGTTCACCCTGCCGGAGGCGATCTGGCTGGCCGGGCACGGCACGTCCGGGGACATCCTGGTGGCCTATCCCACCGCCGACCGGGCCGCGCTGCACCGCCTCGCCACCGACGAGAAGCTCGCCGCCACCGTCACCGTCATGATCGACAGCACCGCCCAGCTCGACCTGATCGACGCGGTCGTGCCGGCCGGCGAGCGGGCCGGGGCGGTGCGGGTCTGCATCGACCTGGACGCCTCCTGGCGCCCCGCGCGCGGCGTGCACATCGGGGTGCGGCGCTCACCCGTGCACAGCGCCGGCCAAGCCGGCGAGCTGGCCGCCGCGATCGCCGGCCGGGCCGGGTTCCGCCTGGTCGGGCTGATGTCCTACGAGGCGCAGATCGCCGGCCTCGGCGACGCGCCGCCCGGGCGCCCGGTCCGCGGGGCGCTCATCCGCATGATCCAGTCCCGCTCGTTCCCCGAGCTGCTCGCCCGGCGCGCGGCGGTCGTCGCCGAGGTCCGCCGCCACGCCGACCTGGAGTTCGTCAACGGCGGCGGCACCGGCAGCGTGCAGGCCACCGCGCAGGACCCGGCGGTCACCGAGGTCGCCGCCGGCTCCGGGCTGTTCGGCCCGTGGCTCTTCGACGGGTACCGCCGCTGGCGCCCACAGCCCGCGGCGTTCTTCGCGATGTCGGTCGTCCGCCGGCCGAACCCGCAGGTCGCCACCGTCCTCGGCGGCGGCTGGATCGCGTCCGGAGAGACCTCACCGACCCGCCAGCCGCTGCCCTGGCTGCCGGAGGGGCTGCAGCTCATCGGCACCGAGGGCGCCGGCGAGGTGCAGACCCCCCTCGTCGGCCCCGGCGCGGCCGGCCTGCGCCTCGGCGAGCGCGTGTACTTCCGCCACGCCAAGGCCGGCGAGCTGTGCGAACACGTCAACGAGGTGCACCTCGTCTCCGGCGACACGATCGTGGACGTGGTCCCCACCTACCGGGGAGAAGGCAAAGTGTTCCTGTGAACACAGGCGTGCGGTGGCGGGCGGCAATGCAGCGGGCGCTCTACGGCGACGACGGGTTCTTCCGTCACGCCAGCCCGGCCGCCCACTTCCGCACCAGCGTGCACGCCTCGCCGCTGTTCGCCGGGGCGATCGCCACGCTGCTGGAGCGCCTCGACGAGGCCCTGGAGCACCCCTCGCGGCTGGACCTGGTCGACGTCGGCGCCGGCCGCGGCGAGCTGCTGCGGGGTGTCCTCGCCGCCCTGCCGCCGGCCGTCGCCGCCCGGGTCGCCGCCGTCGGCGTCGAGGTCGCACCCCGCCCGGAGGACCTCCCCGACACGATCGGGTGGACCTCTGCCATCCCCTCCGGCAGCACCGGCCTGCTCGTGGCCACGGAGTGGCTCGACAACATCCCGGTCGACATCGTGGAGCTCGACTCGCGTTTGCGGCCGCGGTACGTCCTGAGCTCCGCCGACGGCACGGAAACCCTCGACGAGGCACCGCTGGCGCCGGGTGACGCCGCCTGGCTGGCCGAATGGTGGCCACTCGACGGCCTCCCCGAGGGTGCCCGCGCCGAGCTGGGCGCGCCGCGCGACGAGGCCTGGGCGGCCGCGGTCGGCAGCCTGACGCGCGGACTGGCGCTGGCCGTCGACTACGGGCACCTCGCCGGGGCACGGCCGCTGTTCGGCACGCTCACCGGCTTCCGGGACGGCAAGGAGACTCCGGCGACGCCCGACGGGTCGTGCGATCTGACGGTCGCGGTGGCGTTGGACGCGCTGGGCGTACACCACCTGCTGATGACGCAGCGAGAGGCGTTGCGGCTCCTGGGGGTGCACGGCGGGCGGCCGCCGATCGCGCTCGCCTCCACCGACCCGGCCGGCTACGTGCGCGCCTTGGCGCGGGCCGGCGAGGCGGCCGAGCTCATTGACCCAGCGGGCCTCGGCGGCCACCACTGGGTCATGCGGTGGGTATGAACATTCGTCATACCGGCGGTACACTGGGGGCCATGACAGCCAAGGTGACGTTGTCGTTCTCCGATCAGACCATCGCCGACGCCCGGCACTGGGCCGAGCGCGACGGCGTCTCGCTCAGCGCGTGGATCGACCGCGCCGCGCAGGAGCGCGCGCTGCGCGAGATCTTCACCGCGCACGCCGAGGCGGTGCGCCGGGCCAAGCCCGACCTGGAGCGCGCCGCGCTCGCCGACGAGGAAGAGATCGCCCTGGTGGACGCGGAGCTGTTCAGCGGGCGCCGTGCGGCGCGGTGAAGTCTGGCTGATCAAGGGCGCCCGGGAGCGCCTCGGACTGATCATCAGCTCCGACGTGTTCAACAGCACGGACGTGCCCGTCGTCATCGTCGCCGAGGTCACCGACCAGGAGGAGCTGCGTGACTCGCCGCTCGCCGTCGAACTCGACGACCTGGTCGTCATGCCCGACCGGATCTCCTCGCCGCTGAAGCGCTGGTTCACCGAGCGGGTCGCCGTCGCGGACACCGCCACGATGCACAACGTCTCGCGCGCGCTGCGGATCCTGCAAGACCTCTAGGCTTAGCCGTATGACCTCCGAGTTGACGGTCGGCACCGGGGCGGGCCTCGACACCGCCGACATGGTGCTCAACATCGGCCCGCAGCACCCGTCCACCCACGGCGTGCTGCGGCTCAAGCTCGTCCTGGACGGCGAGCGGGTGCTCAGCGCCGAGCCGATCATCGGCTACATGCACCGCGGCGCCGAGAAGCTCTTCGAGGTCCGTGACTACCGGCAGATCATCATGCTGGCCAACCGGCACGACTGGCTGTCGGCGTTCTGCAACGAGCTCGGCGTCGTCCTGGCCGTCGAGCGCCTCATGGGCATCGAGGTCCCCGAGCGGGCCATCTGGCTGCGCACCGCCCTGGCCGAGCTCAACCGGGTGCTCAACCACCTGATGTTCCTCGGCTCGTATCCGCTGGAGATCGGCGCGATCACGCCCGTCTTCTACGCGTTCCGCGAGCGCGAGACGATCCAGGCCGTCATGGAGGAGGCGTCCGGCGGGCGGATGCACTACATGTACAACCGCGTCGGCGGCCTCAAGGAGGAGGTCCCGGCCGGCTGGACCACCCGCGCCCGCGCCGCCATCGACCAGGTCCGCCGCCGCATGCCCGACCTGGACAACCTGATCCGCCGCAACGAGATCTTCCTCGCCCGCACCGTCGGCGTGGGCGTCCTCTCCGCCGCCGACGCCGCCGCATACGGCGCGTCCGGCCCCGTCGCCCGCGCCTCCGGCCTCGACTTCGACCTGCGCCGGGACGAGCCCTACCTCGCCTACGGCGCGCTCACCGTCCCCGTCGTGACCCGCACGACCGGCGACTGCCACGCCCGCTTCGAGGTGCTCCTCGACCAGGTGTATGCGTCCCTCGACCTCGCGCAGGCCTGCCTCGACGAGGTCGACAAGCTCACCGGCCCGGTCAACGTCCGCCTGCCGAAGGTCGTGAAGGCCCCGGAGGGCCACACCTACGCCTGGACCGAGAACCCGCTCGGCGTCAACGGCTACTACCTGGTCTCCCGCGGCGAGAAGACGCCCTGGCGGCTCAAGCTGCGCACCGCGTCCTACTCCAACGTCCAGGCCCTGTCGAAGCTGCTCCCCGGCACCCTCGTCCCGGACCTGATCGCCATCCTCGGCTCGATGTTCTTCGTCGTGGGCGACGTCGACAAATAGCCTTACCGCCAGCGGTCGTCGTTGCCTTCGAAGTCGACGATCTGGCGGGTGGGACGGGAGCGGGGCTCGTCGCGGGAGCCGTTCCAGCCGTAGTCCTCGTCGTCGTCCTGGCGGGCGCGGCGGGACACGCGCTCGTCGTCGCGGGCGGGAGTGGGGTCCTGCCAGCGCGACGCGGGCGCCGCGGGCAGGGCGGCCTGCGCGGCGCCAAGGGCGGGCCGGTCGCGGCGGACCTCGGACCAGCGGGTCGTGCCGCCCTCGTCCCGGCGGGCTTCCTCGTAGCTGCTCTCCGACCACTGCCCGTCGGCCCCGCGCTGCTGCTCGCGTTCCCGGCGGGCCTCGGACCGGCGGGGGCTCTCCCGGCGGGGCTCGTCGTCGTCGGGGGTGGGCGCGTACTCCTCGTGCCGCACCGACGCCCAGCGGTCCTCGATCCGGACGTGGGTGCCGGTCTCGTCGGCGTGGACCGCGGCGCGGCGCTCGCCCATGCGCAGCTCACGGCCGCCGCGCTCGTCGCTGTGCACCGACGCCCACCGGTCCGTGGTGCGGACCCCGGTCACGCTGCCCGCCTCGTCCGGGTCGTGCGCGCGGCGGCGGCCACCCGCGCGTTCGACGTCGCGGGACGGCCCGTCGGCGTCGGCCCGCGCCATCCGCTCACGCAGCAGCTGCTCGGTCCATGACTCTTCGCGGGGCTCCTCGCGAGGGGTCTCGGTGCGTTCGATCCACTCGGACCGTTCGCTGCGCTCGGTCCACTCGGATCGTTCGGTGCGCTCGGACCGGCTGATGCGCTCGGCGCCCCAGCCGCGCTCGGCGCGGTCGGGCTGCTCGTCCCGGCCCCCGCGGTCAGTGTGCTCACCACGTCCGCCGCGGTCGGCGTGGTCCCCCCGGCTTCGTTCGCCCCGGTCGGCGGCCTGCTCGCCCCGGTCGCCCCAGTCGCCGCGGCCGGCGTGCTCACCGCGGCCCCGGTCGGCCCGGTCGGCGGCGTCGCCGCGGTCGGTCCACTCGCCGCGCCGGCGGCGGCCGCCTTCGCCGGCGTCGGCCCCGTCGCCGCGGGCGCCCCAGTCACCGCGGGCGCCTCTGCCGGGGTCGGCGTCGACCCGGTCACCCCGCGCGCCGCGGTCCGCCCGGTCGCCGTCGGCCCACTCGCCGCGGCCCATGCGCCCGCCGGCGTCGCCGCGGTCGGCCCGGTCGCCACGGCCACCGCGCTCGGCCCGGCCGGGGTCGCCGTCGTCGCCGCGGTCGGTCCAGTCGCCACGGCCGGTGCGGTCGGACTGGTCGGCCCAGTCGGCGGCGTCGCGGCCCATGCGCCCGCGGTCGTGCGCCCCGGCCCGGCCGCCACGGTCGCGGTCGTCCTGGTCTGGGTCGTCGCCGCGGTCGGTCCAGCCGGTGCGGGCGGCGCGGCCGGTGCGGTCCGGCGCCTCGCTCCAGTGGCCGCCGTCGACGATCCTGCCGTTGTCCCTGCCGGCGTCTCTGCCGTCGTGGCGGGCCCGGTCGGCGGGCTCGTGCCAGTCCTGGCCGTCGCGATCGGACCATTCGGCGGGGCGCTGGGGCCAGTCGCCGTCCCGGTCGGCGACGCGCTCGGTGATCGGGCGGCGCTGCTGCGGGATCTCGGGGCGGGCGCCGTAGACGGTGCCGTCGCGGCGCTGGTCGGTCGGGTCGACGACCATGGTCTTGGTGGTGACCTGCACGGTCTCGGTGTGCCGCAGCACGCCCTGGGGCACCGCGGCGGAGCCGACCGGCTGCGGCCCGGCGTGCTGCGCGGCGGCCGCCTGCTGGGCGGCCCGGGTGGTGCGCTCGAGCTGGCCGCGCATCAGGTCGACCTGGTTGCGCAGGGCGTCGACGGTCTCGTGCAGCACGCCGATGCGCTCGACGAGCTGACCATGCGTGGCGCGGGCCGCGTGGGTGATGTCGCCGCGGATCTCGTCGCGGAGCGTGTCGAGCTCCTCGAACACCGCGTCCTCGATCTCGCTGCGCACGTTGTCGTTGTCGGGGCGCAGGGCGATGGACAGGCCGATGAGCACGACCACGAGCACGGCGAGCACCGCGGCGAGCTGCAGGACGAACCCGCCGCCGAACAGCAACAGCAGCGCGGCCAGCGGAGCAAGGCCGACGCCAGCCCAGAAGAGGATCTGGAGGAGCTTTGCGCTCGGCCGTCCTCCGGTGGTTTCCGCGGCTGGCATGAGCAGAGACCTTACCTAGTCTTCAGGACAAGTGAAATGCCCGCCCTCGGCGGCAAGGATGTGCCGGGGACGGGCATTTCGCAACTACCGTGCGTTATCGGTGGGGCTAGCCGAGCGAGCCGTCCGAGGAGAAGACGAGCGCGACCGTCGCCGTGCCCTTCTTCAGCGCGTCGAGGCTCTGCGGGCCGCCCGCGTCGAGGCTGACGAACTTGCCGAACTGGATGCTGTAGGTCTTCTCCAGGCCGGGCTGGCAGAACGGCCGCTGCGGGCACTCCGCCGGGCCACCGAGGACGGTGTCCTTGCCGGAGCACTTGGCGGCGAACTCGCTGAGCGTCTTCACGCCGTTCTTGTCGGCGAACGCGGTGGTGACCGCGAACGCGTTCTGGTCGGCGGCCTTCGACGCCTTGCCGAAGGTCAGGCCGGCCTTGCCGCCGATGTCCTTGAGCGCGGTGACGGTCTTGTCGACGTCACCGGAGGCCAGGGTCTTGGCGTCCTTGCCGTTGACCTGCCCGTTGATGAACTCCGTCAGGGTGCCGGCATACTCGGGGACGACCTGGATGTCGCCCTTGGTGAGCTGGCCGTAGTAGACCTCGCGCTTGCCGATGGTCTGGACGGTCGCGTCGTAGCCGGCCGAGTCCAGGACGATCTCGTAGAGCGCGCCGAGCGTGGCGTTCTCCGCGAAGTCGGCCGCGCCGATCTTGATCGCCCCGCCCTTGCCCTTTTCGAGGCCGGTGGTGAGGTTCTCGGCCTTGGCGAAGTCCTCCGCGGCGACCTTGGAGGTCTTGCGGTCCACGACGACCGCCTTGTTGAGCTGGATCAGCTTCTCCGTGGTGAGTGCGTCGGAGACCTTGTCCAGTGCCGCGACGAGGGCCGGGTCGGCGGCCTTCGTGTTGATCGCGGCAATGATGTTGTCCGCCGTCTGGAGCTGCTTGTCGTCGGTCAGGACGACCAGCTTGTCCCCGGCGACCGGGGCACAGCCGGCCCCGCTCACACTCGCCGGCGCCTGGGTGCCCGAGGAACCCTCATCGCCGCAGGCCGCGAGGCCTACGGTGGCGAGGCCCAGAAGGACCCCGAGCGTGGCGCGCATGGCAGTTCGCAAAATGGCCCGCCTTCCGTGTCCCGGCGCGATCACTGTTGACCGGCCGCGTGTCCGACGGACGGCGCTATCGGCTTGAAGCCCGCCCGCTAATCAATAGGCAACTCTGCCCATGGGAAATCGGCAACCGCAACCAGGCACGGTTTCGTAACGACCCGTCACGCACGGCCTGCGGCCTGCCGCAACACCTTCGGTGTGACCTTGCGCTCCACCAGGGCCATCAGGCCGTCGATGAGCAGCGCGAGCAGCGCGACGAGGACCGCGCCGGCGAGGATCTGGGCGTCGCCGCGGCCCGGTCCGAGCCCGAACCCGGCGGAGATGATGTTGCCGAGTCCGCCGCCGTTGACGAGCGTGGCGAGGGTGGCGGTGGCGACCACCTGGGTGGTCGCGATGCGCAGCCCGGTGGCCAGGAACGGCACCGCCAGCGGCACCTCGACCCGCCACAGCATCTGCGCCGACGTCAGGCCCATGCCCCTGCCCGCGTCGCGGACCTCCTCGTCGATCGCGCGCATGCCGGTGTACGCGTTTGCCAGCAGCGGCGGCAGCGAGAACACGGTCAGCGCGACCACGACGGCCGGCATGCCGATGCCGAGCGGGCTCAGCGACAGGATGGTCAGCAGCGCGATGACCGGCATTGCCTGCGTGATGTTCGACAGCGTGACGACGACGCCGGAGCCCGCGCCGCGTCGGCCGAGCCAGATCCCGATCGGCCAGGCGACCAGGCAGCCGACCAGCACGGACAGGAACGAGATCTCCAGGTGCTCACGCAGCCGGACCACGATCCCGTCCGGGTTGGTCCAGTTCAGCGGGTCGTTGAACCAAGTGATCATGTCGCTTATAGCGCTCATGCCGTCACCTCCGCTGCGCTCCGGCGCCGGCCTGAGCCAACACTGCACCCCTGGTTCGCGGCGTCCTCGCTGCGCTGCGGGCCGCTCATGCTTTCCCCCTGGTCCACGGCGTCAGCGCCCGGGTCAGGGCGACCAGCAGCAGGTCGAGCACCAGGGCGAGCAGCACGCAGATGAGCGCGGCGGTGGCGATCTGGGCCTTGTAGAAGTTGTTGCGGAAGCCGCTGAGGATCAGCGCGCCGAGGCCGCCCTGGGAGCCGACGGCCGCGCCGACAGTGACCAACGCCACTGTCGAGACCGTCGCGAGCCGCAGTCCGGTGAGGATCGCCGGCAGCGCGAGCGGCAGCTCGACGCGCAGCAGGCGGGCGCCCCTGCCGTAGCCCATCGCGGTGGCGGCTTCCCGCACGTCGCTGGGCACCTGCTGCAGCCCGGTGAGAGAGTTGCGGATGATGACGATCAGCGCGTACATCACCAGCGCCACGACCACGGGGGTGCGGCCGGTGCCCAGGAACGGGGCCAGGAAGGCCAGCAGGGCGAGCGACGGAATCGTGTAAAGCACGCTCGCTGATGTCAGAATCGGCGTGGCGAGCGGGCGCACCCAGTACGCCAGCACCGCCAGCGGCACCGCGATGGCCACCGCGATCGCGACCGACCACACGGTGATGGCCACGTGATCCACCAGCGCGTCCCGGATCGTGTCGGAGTTGTCCCGGACATAGCTCCAGGAGAACCAGGGGTTGCCCGCCTCACCGCGAGCCAGGAAGGACATGCGTGGACCGTACCGCGAAGGCCGACGCCGCGCCGATCACCCTCGATCGGCTCGGCAAGACGTACCCGAACAGCACCACGGCGGTCGACGAGCTGAGCCTGGACATCGCCGGCGGCGACGTGACCGTGCTCATCGGCCCGTCGGGCTGCGGCAAGTCGACCGTGCTCAGGATGGTCAACCGGTTGATCGAGCCGACCAGCGGCCGGGTGCTGGTCGACGGCGAGGACGTGACCACGGTCGATCCGGTGCGGCTGCGTCGGACCATCGGCTACGTCATCCAGAATGTGGGACTGTTCCCGCACCAGACGGTCCGGACCAACGTCGGCACGGTGCCGCGGATGCTCGGCTGGGACAAGGCCCGCATCGCGAAGCGCACCGACGAACTGCTGGACCTGGTCGGCCTGGAGCCGGAGCGGTACGCGGCCCGGTATCCGCACGAGCTGTCCGGTGGTCAGCGGCAGCGGGTCGGGTTCGCCCGCGCGCTCGCCGCGGACCCGGTGGTGCTGCTGATGGACGAGCCGTTCTCCGCGGTCGACCCGATCAACCGCGGCCGGCTGCAGGACGAGTTCCTGCGGCTGCGACAGAGCGTGCGCAAGACGACGATCCTGGTCACGCACGACCTCCAGGAGGCGATCAAGCTCGGCGACAAGATCGCGGTGCTGTCCGACCACGCGCACCTGGAGCAGTACGCGACGCCGGCGGAGCTGCTGGCCAACCCCGCGAACGCATTCGTGGAGCAGTTCATCGGCGAGGACCGCGGCGTCATGCGCCTGTCGGTGACCCCGATCCCCCGCGACCGCCTCCACCCGCTGGACGGTGCCCCCGACGGCCTGCCCACCGTGCCCGCCGACGCGACGCTGCGGGTTGCCTTCGGCACCATGCTGGCCGCGGGGACGGGATCGGTGGTCGTCCGGGACGGCGACAAGCCGCTCGGATTGCTGTCCGCCGCGGATGTACAGCTGGCGCTCGCCGAGGTCGACACCGCCGCCCGTTGACGCAGCGAAGACCGGCGACGGGGTTGGCCTGTCGCCGGTCTGTTTCGCGGTGCCGCTTACGTCCGCCGGCCTGCCATGGAGGCGATGCCGACGATCCAGCCGACGATGAGGCCGTAACCGGCGCCACCGGCGGCGTTGACGACCGCGGTCCCGAAGGACGTGTTCGCCAGCAGGAACGCGGTGAGGAGGGCGGCCAGCGCGGCCGCGAAGATGAAGGCGGCCCAACCGGTCAGGATCGCCGAGATGGTGCCGCGCGCGCTGGACAGCTGCGCGCCGACGAGCAGTGAGATGAACACGGCCGTGAACAGGATCAGCAGGATCGCCTTGAGGTCGGCGGCCAGCAGCTCCCGCACCGACTGGTCGCTGTCGATGTTCCACTGGGGCCACGCGAGGGTCTCCAGGAACAGACCGCGGTTGCCCGAGTTGACCCAGTCGACGTACCAGGGACTGCCGAAAATCAGCACCAACAGGAACGCCACCAGCGTGCCCGCGCTTGACGCGGAGCGGTAGCGCGAACGAGTAACAGCCATGCCCCGGATTAGTCCCGGGAAACAAATTTTATAAACGGATACCGATAGTTACTTCGCCGGCGACATCAGGTAGTCGATGAAGGCCGCGCGGACCATCGGCTCGGACTCGCCATAGGTGTGGTCGGTCACCTCACGCCAGAGCGCGACCACGTCATCGACGGTGGCGTCCAGCGAGCCGAGCCACCCGTCCTGCGTCTCGTCGTTGCTGGACGTGACGTGCTTGAACAGGTCCCAGAAGAACTTCACGTCGCGACGCTGCCGGGCGAGGCTGAAGGCGCGTTCGCGGAGTTCCTCGGTGGACAGCGCGTCAAGCTCCGCAAGGGTGGCGTCGGTCATGACCACAGCTTAGCCAGGCGTGCGCCGCGGTCAGCGGCTGCTGCCCCACCGCTCCTCGACGCCCCAGTCCTCGTCGGTGGTGCGGGCCGGCAGCTGGCTCGTCCAGCCTCCGGTGCGCGACGCCGACCAGCCGTTGTCGGACTCGGCCTGGCTCGAGCCGTAGCTACCGGCCGAGCTGCTGCTGGGGGTCCAGACCTCTTCCTCGATCTCCTCCTCCGCGAGGGTCCGCGGCCGGCCGAAGGTCTCGATCAGGCGGGTCACGATCAGGCCGATCACGATCGCGCCACCGGCGACGGCCAGCGGGGCGATGTTCCACCGCTCGGCGGCGGAGTACCGGAACAGCACGGTGATCGCGGCGACCGCGAGGACGGTGCCGAACACGCCACCGCGGCGGCCGTAGGCGGAGGTGCCGCCGATGAGGGCCGCGCCGAGCGCGAGGGCGGTGGTGGCGAGGCCGGCCGCGGCCATGCCGTTCTCGGTGGTGGCGACCTCGCGGACGTCGAGGGCGGTCAGCACCCCGGCGGCCGAGGCGAGCAGGGCCGAACCGGCGATCGCGAGGCCGGTGATGGTGGCCGCGCCGCCACCGCGGCGGCGGGCCGGGTCGGCGACCGGGCGGAAGCGCCCGACGGCGCGGCGGACCGGCCGGATCAGGCCGACGGCGCTGCCGACGACCCCGACGAGGACGACCGCGAGCAGCCAGAACAGCGCCTTGTCATGCGGGTCGTAGGCGCCGGCGACGACCTTCTCGGCGTTCTGGTCGGCGATCCAGGCCATCAGCGCGAGCGCGACGCCGAGGCTGGCCGCCCAGCCGGGGACGTGGAAGCCGACGACCAGGACCGCGATGACCACGCCGACGCCGAGCGCGACGAGGGCGGTGATGCCGGCGGTGACCGCCAGGCCACGGTGGGAGTTGTCGGCGAAGAACAGCGCCGACGCGTACGCGATCGGGCCGAGGGCCAGGTTGACGGCGCCGGCACGCAGAGTGAGCCCCATGGCGACCGCGACGAGTCCCAGCTCGGCGCCGGCGAGCAGCAGCGACTCGAACTCCGCGCCGCGCAGCGCCTCCGGGCGGGCGTCGCGCAGCAGGTACAGCAGGGAAGCGGAGGCGAGCAGGAGGACCATCTCCCACAACGCGTGCACCGCCAGCCGGTCGCGGCCGGGCTCACCGTGCTCCGGGTCGTCGAAGACGTCGCCGAGCTGCGCCGGGCTGGGCGCGGCCCGCCTCGCGGCGAGGCCCAGCGTGCTCTCCGTCGGCGGCACGCTGTAGTCCGTGCTCGCCGAGTAGGCGCCCGGGGTGTACACCGACTGGTTGGCGACCCCAAGCGTCGGCGCGTCCTCGGGCACGCCGCCCGAGCGGAAGTCGGGCTCCTCACGGAACCCGGGTTCACCGCGGAACCGCGAGTCGTCGTACGCCATCGTGCGCGCCTCCTGCCAGCCGACGACCGGTACGGGTCGCACAGTAACCGCGGATTGTGACCTGCGACAGTCTTTGGGCGAGGAAGACGACAGTGTTTGTTACAGATGCCTATCGATCGAGGCTTTCGTCCTCGGTGCGATCGCCCTCGTGGCGCCCGTCCAGGCGGCCCTGCCTGGGCAGGTCCTTGTCCCGCGGGCTGGGTGGCACCCGGCACGCCCGCTCCAGCCACAGCGCGGCGGCAACCAGCACGATCGATCCGGCGACGCCGAGCAGCGCCTGCGGCAGGTTGTCCGAGACCTTCGCGAGCACCCCCTTCTGCGTCAGCAGCCAGGAGGACATGCCCAGGTAGAGCCCGCCGAACAGGGCGGCAACCAGCGCGGATGCCTTACCGAGGACGGCATACCGCGCGATCACCAGCGGTTGCAGCGGGCCGGCGCCCTCCTTGCGGAGGATCCGGTTGCGGGTCGAGTAGGCCTCGAAGCCCTCGAAGATCGCCAGGCCGATCAGGGTCAGCGGCGGCAGCCAGGGCAGCGTCGGCATGCTGTTCCAGAGGCTGCTGATGCCGATCCAGGCCAGCGCGGTGGTGGCGAGCGCCGCGATGACGAGGGTGGCCGGGCTGGTCGGCTCCATACGGCCCTTGGGCCCGGTCGCGTTCGGTTCGTCGGATGACGGCGTGGCCATCGGCTCGGCTCCAGATCACGAATCGAGGTGGATGTCTTCCCGCGGGCGCAGGTCGGCGAGGTCGGCCGCGACCGGGGCGGACCGGACCAGGTCATAGAGCCATCCGTGGCCCGGCAACTGCCCATAGGGCTGGATGTCGAGCCACGGCCGGAGCACGAACGCCCGGAGATGTGCCCGCGGGTGGGGCAGGGTCAGCTCCGGATCGTCGGTGGTGACCGGCCGGTCGTCGTCGTCCCAGACGGCGATGACGTCTACGTCAAGCGTACGCGGGCCGAAGCGGCGCTCCGGGTCCCGCATCCGGCCGGCGGCGTCCTCCAGTTGGTGGGCCCGGTCGAGCCAGTCGCGGGGCGTCGCGGCCGGGTCGACGGCCAGCAGGGCCGCGTTGAGGTAGTGCGGCTGGTCAGGGTCGCCCCACGGGGGTGTCTCGTACACCCCGGAGACGGCCATCACGACGTCGCCCAGCCCCGCGACGGCGCCGCGCAGGTTGGCCGCGCGGTCGTCGAGGTTGCTGCCCAGGGCCAGCACCGCTCTCGTCACGGCTGCTCCCTCATGCCCGGGTCCGGCCTCATGCCCGGGTCCGGCCTCATGCCCGGGTCCGGCGGATGGTCACGGCCACATCGGCGAACACGTGCGGGATCGGCGCCTGCGGCTTGTGGACGGTCACGGTCGCGGCTCGTACCCGCGGATCGTCCACACACACGTCGGCGAGGCGCTGCGCGAGGGTCTCGATGAGGTTGACGGGCTCGCCCGCGACGACCTCGGCGAGGCGTCCGGCCAGCTCACCGTAGTGCACGGTGTCGGTGACGTCGTCGGACTTCGCGGCCGGCGCGAGGTCGAGCTCCAGCACCACGTCGATCACGAAGTCCTGGCCGTCGCGGCGCTCGAAGTCGAACACGCCGTGGTTGCCGCGGACCCGTAGCCCGGTCAGGGTGATCCGGTCGGCCGTCATGTCACCGCCTGTCATCGTGCCGCCTGCACGGCCTGCCACACCTTGATCGCGTCAACGTTGCCACGGACCTCGTGCACCCGCACACCCCAGGCACCCGCGGCGACGGAGAGCACGGTCGTGGCGATCGTCGCCGCCTCCCGGTCCTCGGTCGGGCGCGGCGACCCGTCCTCGGCCGCCAGCAGCCGGCCGAGGTGGGACTTGCGGCTCGAGCCGACGAGGACGGGGTACCCGAGCGCGACGAGGTCCGGCAGATGCGCGGCCAGCCGCCAGGTGTGCTCGGCCTTCTTCGCGAACCCCAGGCCGGGGTCGAGGATCAGCCGTTCGGGTGCGACCCCGGCGGCGACGGCCTCGTCGACGCGCTCCAGCAATTCGGCGCAAACCTCTTTCACGACATCGTCGTAAAGGGCTAAATCGGCCATCCTCCGCGAATGGCCCCGCCAATGCATGAGCACCCAGGGGCAGCCGGCGTCCGCGACCACGCGGGCCATGTCGGGGTCGGCCAGCCCGCCGGACACGTCGTTGACCAGGGCGACCCCCGCCGCGATGGCCTCGGCGGCGACCGCCGCGCGGGTCGTGTCGATGCTCATGGCGACCCCGGCCGCGGCGAGCTCGCGGATCACCGGCAGGACCCGGTCCAGCTCGGTGCGCGCGTCGATCCGCTCCGCGCCGGGGCGGGTGCTCTCGCCGCCGATGTCGATCACGTCGGCGCCCTGGTCGACCATCTGCATGGCGTGCTCGACCGCGGCGCCCAGCCCGGCGTAGCGACCACCGTCGGAGAAGCTGTCCGGGGTCACGTTGAGCACCCCCATGACCACGGGGGAACGGCGGTGAAGGAGCGTCACCTGAATGAAGGTACTCACCTTCGGTCTGTCACCTGTCCCCCACCAGGGGTAACCGCTGGAACGCCTCATCAGCAACACTGATCACGGACCGGTCAGCTTGTTGGAAAGAGGGCTGCAACGTACTCTCTGCAAGTGAACGTTATTCGGACCGTTAAACCCGACAATGGGCATTTAGCAGGGCAAACGCCCGGATAAGGTTCCGCTGGAGGGCGACACAGCAGCCGGGGTCGTATGACCGGGTCGTCTTATCAGCGAGGCTTAACGCGCGGCGTGCACCTCGCCCGTCGCGCCTCCGGGGAGGTCTGATGATGTTGTTGGAGATCGGCCACACGTTGTGGGGGGAGACCACCCGCGTCGTGGACGCGATCGCCCTGGCTCCGTCGCCAGAGCCCGCACCGAAGACGATCAACACCGACGGCATTCTGAACTTCTTCACCACCAAGATCGTTCCGATCCTCCTCGCCGCGCTCGGCGTGATCTTCATCGGGCGGGCCAGCAAGGGTGAGGTCTCTCGGGTGCTGACCAGTTCAGCCATCGCGATCATCGGCCTGGCCTTCGTCGCCGGCGCCGCGTCGCTGTTCTTCTTCGGCGACTCGCTCGTCAAACTGCTCTTCAACTAGAGCTGCCGTGCCTTCCTGGCCTCACTGCTGAGACGAGTGAATAACACATGCGGCTGCGCACCGACGACGACATCTACCGGGCCCGCCTGGTCTACCTCGGGCCGCCCGGCTACACCCTGCCCATCCAGCTGCCGTATGCGCAGTATGGGGTGTTCGCACTGCTGGTGCCGTTGTTCATGTTCATCCGCTACCTGATCACCCTGCAGGTCGACTACTTCCCCGCCTACGAGATCGCCCTCGCGATCGTGGCGACGTCGCTGATCTTCCGCTACGTCGACCCCGACCGTCCCGCCCGGATGGTGGTCCGCACAGCCCTGACCGACTGGCGCCACACCCGGGAGCCGAGCCACGAGCAGCGCGATGCCAGGCTCGTGGCCACCCGGGTGCGCATCCGCCCGGAACTCACCGGTGATCTCGCATGACCAACCCGCCTCCCCGCCGTACTGGGGGCTATTCCAACCAGCCGGACACCGACGACGACGCTGCGCACACGTCTGACTACGATGGCGGACTTCGGGCCGCCGCCGAGGGCGGTCGCGTGGCGATGTTCCGCGGTCCGGCCCGCGGCCCGGCGGCCGACCGGCCGACGAGCGCGCCACCCGCGGCGGACGTCGACTCGCCGTTTCTCGGCCTGTTCGACGACCCGTCCGGCGGGCGCCCACGCGACCGGGTGAAGGCCCTCGAGCCCGGCAACAACCGGCCGATCTCGGGCATCCCGGTATCGGCGGCCCCGTCGTCCGGCGCGGGGCGGGCGCCGGAGGACCTGCGCGCCCCCAAACGGGTCGTTCCGCGCACCGAGGCGCTGCCGGCGGGTAGTTACGAGCGACGCCAGCTGGACCGGCCGCCCGTTGAACGCCAGCCCGTTGAACGTCAACCCGTTGAGCGCCAGCCTGTCGAGCGTCAGCCTGTCGAGCGCCGGACGATCGACGCCGGCCCGCCGGCGCTGCCGTCTGCCGCGGACCGGCTCGAGCGCAGCGGCGAGCACCCCGGCTATCCGGAGATCCACGACTGGAGCGGCGAGCACCCGCGCCTGCTCGGGCGGCCCGGCGTCGCCGAGCGGCGCCCGGTCGACCGCGGACCCGTCGACCGGGTGCCGGTGGACCGTGTGCCGGTGGATCGCGGGCAGGTCGACCGGCATCCCGCTGAACGGCAGCCCGCCCAGCGGCAGCCGGATCGTTCCTCACGGCTGCCCAGCCGGCCGTCGGGCGGAAGCGCCAGTCGTACACCGGCGAAAAGCAACGGCAAGGTGGTGCCGGGCCGGGAGCTCGTGCCGCCGGCGCGCCGCACGCCATCGGAGCCACCGGGGCGCAGCCAGCCCGGGAAGCCACCGCGGCCGGCGGTGAAGCCCGGCAGGAAGACCCAGCTGGACCGCACCCCGAAGCCCCGGCACAAGGACCGGCAGGCCTCGATCGACCTGGCGATCACCGAGATCGCCGGGCACCTCACGTTCACCCCGAACACCGTCACCGCGTGGTACTGGCTGCCCGAGGTGCGCTGGGCCTTCCGCCCCGACGCCGAGCGCGAGGCGCTGCTGTCGGCGATCTCCGAGCAGTACGCCGGGCTCGCCGGCTTCCGCCTGCACCTGCGCCGCACCACCAAGCCGTTCCCGGCCGACCAGTGGGCCCGCGTCGTGGACAACAACACGCCGTATCCGCTGCCGTCGGCCGGCGCCGGCCCGTCGTGGGCCGATCACCTGGTCGCCGCCCAGAAGCACCTGCTGGCGATCAACCACGCCGAGGGCCAGACCTACCTCGGCATCTCCTTCGCCCGGCGCACCCTCGGCGACACCTTCGCCGAGCGCATCGGCTCCCTGTTCCGCCGAGGCGTCGCCGACGCCGAACGGCGCAGGATGGCCCGCACCGTCGAGCAGTTCGACGAGGTCCTCGGCGCGTTCGGCATGCGCGGCCGCCGGGTCACCGCGTTCGAGCTGGAATGGTTGCTGTACCGGTCCGTCGCGCTGTGCATGTCGCCGCCGGGGCAGATCACCACCCTCGACGGCGGCTGGGAACGTGGCGACCTGCTGGCATTGACCGAGCAGGTCGAGCGGTACCGCACGCCCTACGGCTCCACGGTGAAGCTGGTCAACCGGGTCAGCGGCGAGGAGCGGCACGTCGCGGTCCTCACCGTCGGCCGGATGGAGCCCCTGGAGATCCCCGAACGGCACGAGCCGTGGCTGCACTTCCACGAGCGGCTGCCGTGGCCGATGGAGCTCTCCTCCCGGATCGACATCCTCGGCCCCAACGACTCCTTCCGGAACCTCGAGCACCGGCTCCGGCTGATCCGCTCCCAGCAGGCCGACTACAGCGAGCACGGCATCGACGCGCCGCCGGAGCTGGAGCGGCTCGCGAAGCGCGCCCTCACCATCGGCGACGAGATCAGCACCGGCCTGCCCGTCGATTCCTCCCGCGCGCACGGCTGGCACCGCATCGCGGTCGGCGGCCGCACCCGGGAGGAATGCCTGGAGCGGGCCCGCCGGGTCACCCAGATGTACTCCCGGGAGATGCGGGTCGCCCTGCAGCACCCGAAGCAGCAGGACTGGCTGGCCCGCGAGTTCATCCCCGGCGAGCCCCTGGCCAACACCGGCTACCTGCGCCGCATGCCGGTGAAGCTCTTCGCCGCCGCCCTGCCGCAGGCCGCCTCCACCGTCGGCGACCGCCGCGGCGACCTCATCGGCCGCACCGCCGGCACCTCCCGCCGCCCGGTCTTCCTCGACCTGCACTTCCCCATGGAGGTCCGCGAACGCTCCGGCCTGGCCGTGTTCGTCGCGGAGCCCGGCGGTGGCAAGTCCACCCTTATGGGCGCGCTGGGCTATTTGAATGCCCGCCGTGGTGTCCAGGTGACGCTGCTCGACCCGTCCGGGCCTTTGGCCAGGCTGTGCGCGATGCCGGAGCTGGCACCGTACTCCCGGGTGCTGAACCTGACCGGGTCCGAGCAGGGCACGCTGGCGCCGTACTCGCTGATCCCGACCCCGCAGCGCGGCCACTACGCACCCGGCTCCGGCGGCGACCGCGAGTTCGAGATCGCGATCTCCAACGCCCGGGCCGAGCGCCGCATGCTCGTGCAGGACATCTGCATGATGCTCGTCCCGCCGCAGGTCGCTCGCGAGGCCTCCACCGCCACGATGCTCCGCCACGCCGTCCGCCAGGTGCCGGCCGAGGAGTCCTCAACCCTCGAGGACGTCATCCGCTCGCTGCGCGACACCGGCGACCACGACGCGCTCGAACTCGGCAACCTGCTCCTGGACACCGCCGAGATGCCCCTCGCCATGCTCTTCTTCGGCACCCCGCCACCCGGGCTCCTCGGCGCCGACGCCACCCTCACCGTCATCACCATGGCCGGCCTCCGCCTCCCCGACCTCAAGATCGAACGCGAGTACTGGTCCGCGGAGGAATCCCTCGCCCTGCCGATGCTGCACACCGCCCACCGCCTCGCGGTCCGCCGCTGCTACGGCGGCGACATGACCCAACGCAAACTCGTCGGCCTCGACGAGGCCCACTTCATGGAAGGCTGGCGCTCCGGGCGCTCCTTCCTGGTCCGGCTCGCCCGCGACTCCCGCAAGTGGAACCTGGCAGCGCTGGTCGCCTCGCAGAACCCGAAGGACATCCTCGGCCTGGACGTGCAGAACCTCGTCTCCACGGTCTTCGTCGGCCGCATCGCCGAGGACTCCGAGATCGCCGCCGAGGCCCTGCGTTTGCTGCGGGTCCCGACCGACGTCGGCTACGAGCAGACGCTGGCGGCCCTGTCCCAGGTGGACACGTCCTCGTCCTCGCGGCTGGGGTTCCGCGAGTTCGTGATGCGCGATGTGGACGGCAGGGTGCAGAAGGTCCGCGTCGACGTCTCCTATGTCCGGGACCTCCTGCGATACCTGGACACGACACCGGGGGGTGTACACGTCGACGGCACCGTCGGCGGCGAGGTCGTGGACATCCACGACGACGACCCGGAGGTCGACAGGTGAGACGCCTGCCCGTGTACGCAGCCGTAGTCATCGTCACCGCGGTGGCGACGCTGTTCGGCGGACCGGTAGGGCCAGCAGCCGCATCACCAGCACCAGTCCGGGCACCGGAGGGAGGCTTGTGCTCTGTAGAAGAGTGGCGGGTTCCGAGCAACTTCCAGAACTGCGCCGATCGACTGCAGGTAGATATTCAGTCTCGAGTGAGCTGCTTGGACGCACCAACTCCGGACGCCCCGGATTCGGGAATGGCCGGCTGGTTTTCTCAGCAGCCAACCACCCCTGAGACATCACGCCTTCGCTTCCGATACAGTGAATACGGATACGCTGGCTACGACTTTACCACTTATGATCTTAAATGCGCTTCGGTGGTAACCAATCCGAGTGCGGAATTCGAGAACACAATAGCCAATGGCGAGTTCCTGCTTGCCACTTCGGTCATCGGCGCATCGAATGCACTGCGGGAACGCGCTTGGGACCCATCGTACATGTGGGGTTGGGCAGAGCCCCTCGTCGAGCAAGCGACGAAGGCGGTGTACGCCAAAGTATTTACCGCATTCGGAGCCGTAACGATTTCGATCGTTGGGCTCTACCTATTGTGGCGCTCAAGACAGTCCGATCTGTCCAATGCCGTCACAACGGCTGGCTGGGCGCTCTTCGTAATGGTGCTCATCACCGGAATCGCGGAATGGCCGACGCTAGCAGCAGGCCTCGCAGACAAGACTCTGGTGTCCAGTCTGGGCGTAATCCACGACGCGGTAGGTCCACCATCTCAGGAGATTCCACCAGATGAGTGCCGGAATCCAGATCCGTCCGCCTGCGCCGACCCGCGGCCGCCGGCGGTCAGGGCTAGCAACACAGTAGTTGACGGACTTCTCTACAAAAATTGGCTTCGAGGCACCCTGGGGTCTGCCGACAGCACAACTGCAACCAAGTATGGTCCGGCGCTATACGACGCCAAATCATTCTCATGGCAAGACATTGAGAAGATCCGCGCAGATGAACGACGCGCAGCAAAAGAAGAAGAGCAACGAATCGTCGACAAGCGTCCCGGACCCCCGGTCGAGTCCTCAATGCGTAAGATTGTCACCGAAGAGAAAAAGCAACGCTGGATGCGCATTGCCGAACAGATCAAGACCGAAGATCCGGAGGCATACGAGCATCTTCAGGGAAGCAAGGGAATGGACCGCATTGGAGCGGGGTTCCTGGCGATCCTTTCAGCTTTGTTCTTTGCGCTCTTTGACGTCACCGCGTCAGTGCTGGTCATCCTTGGCTTCTTGATCTTCCGGTGGGCGGTGATCGCGTCGCCGATCTTGGGCACGGTCGGGTTGCTTCGACCGGCTAATGCTGGATTGCGGCGGCTCGGCAACGCCGTCATCGCGGCAATGTTCAACATCATCATCTTTGGAACCGGCTCTGCGATCTATCTCTTCGCGGTCAGCTTGATCCTCGGTACCGCTTCGCTGGCTGGATGGCTGCAGGTGCTGCTGATCTGGCTGACCGGGGTGGTCGGCTGGCTGCTACTGCGCCCTTACCGCCGGATCACACAACTCGGCGGAAAGGACTCGACCCGGGCGATCACGTCGGCCGGCAGTTGGCACCGGCTGTTCCTGCGCGATGTGCGCCAGGCGGCCGCGTTAAAGGTCGTCGACGCCGGAGGGACGAACGAACCGCGGCAGCGCGGCGAGGACGGTCCGGTTCGGCAGCGGCCCGAATCCCGGGACGAGGACTCGTTGCCGGTGGGTGCCGGTGAGCGGTCCGCGGGGACCGGCGAACGGGTGGCAAGACCTGAAGAACGGCCCGCGCGACAGGACAGTCCACAGCGCCAGCGCCGGCAGCCGATGTGGGAGGAGCCGGACTCGCCGGCGGAGACGGCGCCGTCGTATTCGATCTATCGACCCGACTCGGAACGGTCCGTGCCAGACCGGGCGCCGACTCGACGGCCGGAGTCGGCAAACCTGCCGGGGTGAGCATCCATGCGTACGGTTCTGCGTCTGCTCGGCACGCGGTACGGCATCGCGATGGTGCTCATCGTTGTGGTGCTCGTGGTCGTGGGGTTCGGCCGGATTGTCTTCACCGAGGGTGACCGGTCGACCAACGACGCGCTCGGTCCGACCGTCGCTCCGGCCACGCCGACGACGCCGGATCCGTACAGCTCGCTCGGTGACGACGGAGTCCAGGACGAACCGGCCTCGGTGGCGCCGTCCCTGAGCAAGGGTGCCGCCGACGCGAACACGGTGGCCACGCGGTTCGCGAAGGCGTGGATCCGCAAGGCGGGGGTCACCGGCGAGCAGTGGCGGGCAGGGCTGAAGCCGGACGCGTCGAGCGAACTGATGGAGGACCTCGCCGACACGGACCCGGCCGACGTACCGACTGCCACGATCACCGGCCCCACGGCCCTGGAGGACTTCGGGCAGGTCGCGACCGCGAAGGTGCCGGCTGACGGCGGGACCATCGTCCTGCAACTCGAGGCCATCAACGGGCGCTGGCAGGTCACCTCACTGGACTGGGAGGTGGCGTGACCGACTTCGAGACCGCCGACGGCGACGGCACAGACGGTCGGCGCAGGATCCGTCCCGCGCTCCTGATCGCGCTCGCCGCGGTACTGGTGCTGGTGTGCTGTGGCGGCGGCGTGGTGTCCTTCTTCCTCGATGCGGCAAACAAGACCGTCACGTACGATTCCGGCTGCGGCAACGGCAAACTGGTCGACGTATCGGCGGAGATGCCGAGTCATCGCAGGCTGGGTCCCGAGCAGGTGCGCAACGCGGCAATCATCGTTCGGGTCGGACAGGACCTGAATGTCCCGCCACGGGGGTGGGTCATCGCCGTCGCGACCGCGATGCAGGAATCGTGGCTGCGCAACCTGCCGAACCTGGGCAACCGCAATGACCACGATTCGCTGGGCCTGTTCCAGCAACGTCCCAGCACCGGCTGGGGCACGCCCGAACAGATCATGGATCCGAAGTACGCGTCGCGGAAGTTCTACGAGAAGCTGGTGACCGTTCCCGGCTGGCAGACCATGAGCCTGACCCGGGCCGCGCAGAAGGTGCAGCGCAGCGCGTACCCCAACGCTTATGCGAAACACGAGGAACTGGCGTCGACGGTCGTCAACTCCTTGACCGGCGGCGCGGCGCGGGCCGTCGGAGACCAGACCGATCTGACATGTGTCAATGCCGGGCAGATCGCCGCATCAGGGTGGACGGCGCCGGTCAAGGGAAAGGTGGGGTCGGGGTTCCGGACTGCTTCCCGTCCCACCCACCAAGGCGTCGATCTCATTGTGCCGAGGGGTACCGTCATCCACGCCGCTGCGGCGGGCCGCGTCATCAAGGTCCGTTGCGATGCGATCGGGCCGAATGGAAAACCCTGGGGTTGCGACCGCGACGGTTCGCCGTCAGTTCGCGGCTGCGGATGGTTCGTCGACATCATGCACGCCAACGGCATCATCACTCGGTACTGCCACATGGTGAAACAGCCGAGCGTCGTCGTCGGCCAGAGCGTCGCACCCGGCCAGGAAATCGGCTTCTCGGGCACGACGGGCCATTCTTCGGGTCCACACCTGCATTTCGAGACGCACCGGAACAACGATTCGAGCAAGAACGGTGCGGTCGATCCGGTGCAGTTCATGCAGCTGATGGGTGCACCACTCGGAGCCGAGCCGTGAGCAACCGTCCCAGCGATGACGATCTTCCCGACTGGGATCTGATCGCCGGCAACACCGAACGCACTCCGGCGGGCATTGAACTGGTGCCGGCCGGGTCCGTCCGCGACCTACGGGGGCGGCGGGCGATGGTCGGACTGCCAGGTCTCGGCTGGCGCGGCGACCTGCGCGTCGATGACGCGGTGGTGCAGGCGAGTCGGACGTATGTACCGGTGCTGCCGGAGCAGGAGTGGTACCGGGCCGAATCCGAACAGACCGAGGTCTTCGCGCCGCTGGTGCCGATTGAGCGGGTCTGGGTGGAGCGGATTTCGTCAGCGGTGAAGCCGGCGGAAGGCGGCTCGGACCTGGTGGGGCGGTTAGTGTCGCTGGACGCACCGCCGGCCCGGCCGCCGAGGCCGGTACGCGAGGTCGGAACTGTCACCGGGCTGCGGGTGATTCGACTGCCCGGGCCAGATGACAAGGTCGGGCGAGACGAGCGAGATCTCCGTGCGGTGACGGAGCCGTACAACAGCGCCGAGGGCGACATCTGCGTCCGAGTGTGCACGGAGCTGGACTGGTACCGGTGGGCCTGGAGTGGCCAGGCACCAAAAACCCTCGAACTACCGATCCATTTGGTCTGGATCGAATAGATCTACGTGGCTCTCTCGGCGCTACAGACTCGCCAGCCATCTTCTTTCACGAGATGGAAGGTCCACTTCTGCACGCGAATCGAGTCCTGACCGTTCTGCTCAGGAATTACGGTGTTGACATTGGCGCGTATATCAGCAGTCGTATCGCTATTATTTACCTCAAGATCAGACAACGACGTGCTAACAGATATACCATACTTACGTTCCAATTCTTCAATCTCGGCAAGCGCCTCGCTCACACTTTGAAGCTGCGGCGACGAGCATTCGAACACATGAGCACGAATCGCATCCCTCCGCTCAAAGCGCGCACTGACATACTGCTGCAGCGTGGCCGAGGGGCTACTACGCTCTGGCCTGGTGGCTTTGTCGTACAGGACGTAGGCGGTGATTGAGCCGCCCAGGCACAAGCCCACCG
Organism: Dactylosporangium sp. NPDC049525; assembly: GCF_040676755.1. Lineage (NCBI taxonomy): Bacteria > Bacillati > Actinomycetota > Actinomycetes > Micromonosporales > Micromonosporaceae > Dactylosporangium > Dactylosporangium sp. NPDC049525. Next base: position 42,932 of record NZ_JBFAPO010000040.1, read on the forward strand.
CGACAACCGCCAGCACCAGCAGCAGCGTCTTGCGCAGGCCGAGGCCTCGCTTCGGGGGCTCCGGTGGCTGTGGGGGAACGGCGGCGGGACGGCCGAGGGGCTCGTCCTTGCCGATGACCTCGCCCTCGAGCACCTCGTCGTCGCCGGGCCGGGAGCGGGGAATCGACCTGCCCTGATCAATGCTCGGCTCGTTCGGCTTCGATGGGTCCACGCATCAGAGGCTATCCGCCCGTACGGGGACTGGCATCCTCCCGCGCCGCTGGCGCCGAACAACACAAGCTCCCGCGCCGCCGGCGGTGAACAACCACAAGATCGCAAGTACCCGCGGCATCCCGTGCAAGATCGAAAGAGGTGGGCGGGGATGCGAAGACCAGAGCTTGCACCTGCGGGAACGTAAGACTCCCAGTGCGCCTACTGACTGGTTCCGCGGTCTGCGTTACCGTTCCCGCATCTGCTGGATCGGAAAGGGGCACGGTGGCACGCCTGCGGGCACGGATCGAGCGAGCGGCTGCGCTGCACCGGCACACCGCTGCGCTGGTCGCCGCCGCTGGGCCGGTCCTGGACGGGTATTCGCCGAGCGCGGCGCCGGCCTCGCAATATGCGGAGCAGCACGACCTCACCGCGGAGTTGCGGGCGGACGCGAACATGCTGGCCCCCGGCTGGTTGGGTGCGCAGCTGGACGCGCTCGCGCCGAGCACGCCGCTCGGGGGGCCGTTGCCGCCGACGTTCGTGCGGGTCGGGCAGGCGCATCCGCTGGATGACGCGCGGTTCCCCGTGGTGGTGCCGCTGCTGCGGGCGGGGCACATCGCCATCGACGCCGACGCCAGGGACAGCCGGGTCGCGGGGTTGCTGCGCAGTCTGGTGCTGCGGCTGCTGGCTTCGTCACCGCCGGGTTCGGTACGCATCCGCGCCATCGACGCGGTCGACTCGGGGTCCACGTTCGGGTGGTTCACCGGTATCGAGTCGATCATGCCGCCGCCGGTGAGCGATGCGGAGGGGCTTCGCGCGGTGCTGGACGAGGGCGAGCAGTGGATTGCCGCCCGCACCGACAGCCCCGGCCCGACGCTGCTGATCGTGATCGCTTCCCTGCCGGAGCTCACCGAGGGCCGGGATCTGGCCCGGATCGCGGGGCTGGCGCACGCGGGTCCCGCCGGACGGTTGCATCTGATCGCCGCGGGCTGGCCGCCGCCGCCGTTGACGGCGGAGACGACGCAGGCGCCGCTGCCGCACGCGACGCAGATCGCGATCCGTAACCCGCACGCGTGGGTGGGTGACCCGCCGGGGGGCACGTTCTCCGGCACGGGGGTGACCCCGGCCCGGCTCAACGCACCGGTGTATCTCGACCCGGACCCGCCCGCCGACCTGGTGCGGCGGGTCTGTGCCCAGCTCAGCGGGCCGTGGGGCACGCCGCCGACGCCGGTCGGTGAGCCGAGCCGGACCGCGTGGCTGAACTACGTTGCCGCCGGGCAGCGGCTCGACGTGGTCCGCCGGGAGGTCATCGCGGTGGTCGCGGAGCACAAGGCGGCGTTGAAGGCCGCCCGCGACGACCTTTCCGCGATCCGCGCGAAGCTCGCCCACCATCAGGCGTTCCTGGCGGAGATCGCCCGGGAGGCCGGTGGCCGGCCGTTCGACCTCGTGCCGAGCTGGCAGGAGACGCAGACCGCCGCGGCGGTGCTGACCGGTGCGGCCCAGCCCGCCGGTCGCCGCCGCAGCACCGCTCAGGAGCCGGCCGCCTCGTGGCCGCAGCAGGGTACGCGCACCGCCACGCTGCCAGTGAGCGCGCCGCCGGCGCCTCCCGGTGTCACCAGCCCGGCGCCGTCGTCGACGGGCAACCTCTACATGGGCTCCACCGCGGGCAACACGGGCGCGATCATGGGCCCGTTCCAGAACTACCCCGGCGGCCCCGCGACCGGCGCGCTGAACGGTCCCACGGGCGCGCAGCCGGCCTACCGCCCGCCGGTGAGCGGCGTGCCTGCCCGCCCACAGAGCCCAGGCCACGGGCCAGGCCACACGCCAGGCCACACGCCCAGCCACGCACAGACCTACCCCAAGAGCCCGGCACAGGTGAGCGGAGGCCCGGCCCGCCCGCCGGTCAGCGGTGGCCCGGTCAGGCCCGCGGCCGTCAGCGGCGTGCCGGCGTCCGTGGCCGCCGGCGCCACTGGGACAGGCACCGTGCGCCCTCTGAGCCCCCCAGCGCCCGAGTCCCTACCGGGGAGGGTGTCCCATGCCCTGCGCGTGGCAGCGGCCGGCCTGAAGCAGTCTGAGGGCGCGCTCGCCGCCCCTGACCGGTCCGGCACGGCGTCCAGTTCCCGCGTCTGGATCAACGCCGCGATCTACTTCACGTTCGCCGTGCTTGCCGCCATCGTCCAGGTACCGACGCTGCTGGCAGGCGAGCGGTTCGACGAGATCAGTCTGCTGGCGCTGCCCTGCGCGCTGGTGCTGCCTGCGCTCGCCTTCGTCCTGGGCTGGCTGACGATCGGCGCGACGACCCGCCGCCCCACGGCGAGGACCCCGGTGATGGGCATGGCGATCAGCCTCCTCGCCCTGATCCCCATGATCGTCTTCGCCGCCGTCCTGTTCCTGGACTGACCCCGACAGCAGGACGCCGGCGCCCTGAAGCAGGACGCCGGCCAAGAACCATGAAAGGCGAGGAAGGGCGAGGAAAGGCCTCAGCCCCGCAGGATCAGCGACATCGCCTCGGCGCGTGACTTCGCGTCGTCGCGGAGCAGCCCCCGGACCGCAGACGTGATCGTGCGCGAGCCGCCCTTCTGGATGCCGCGCATCGACATGCACATGTGCGTGCACTCGATGACCACGATGACGCCGCGCGGGTTGAGCTCGGTCATCAGCAGGTCGGCGATCTGCGAGTTGAGCCGCTCCTGGACCTGCGGGCGCCGGGCATACACCTCGACCAGCCGGGCCAACTTCGACAAGCCGGTGATGCGACCGTCGTGCCCGGGGATGTAGCCGATGTGGGCTACGCCGTGGAACGGCAGCAGGTGGTGCTCGCACATCGACATGACCTCGATGTCGCGGACCAGGACGAGTTCCTCGTGGTCCGCCTCGAAGGTCGTGGACAGCACCTGGGCGGGGTCGACGCGCAGCCCTGCGAACAGCTCGGCATAGGCCCGGGCGACCCGGGCGGGTGTCTTGCGTAGCCCGTCGCGGTCCGGGTCCTCGCCGATGGCCAGGAGGATCTCGCGGACCGCGTCCTCGATGCGCTTCAGGTCGACGTTGCGCTCGACCTCGACGCCGCCGAGCTTTCCGCTGACGAGCCGGGCCGCGACGTGGTCGAGCTCGACCCCGGCGTCGATCAGGTCGCCTTCGACGATTCTCTCCTGGGACACACCGAACCCGACGACATTGTCGTCGGGTTCGGTGCTGCTGGTCTCGTTCAGTTTTTGCCGTCCGTGGTCTCGCCGCCACTGGTGATCCGCACGTGGTCACCGTCGCCGTTCAACCCGACCGGCTGGCCGACGTCGGCTCCGTTGGCGCCGGACTCGAGGGCCCGCCGCCGGCGGCCGTTGCCGCTGTAGGGAGCCATCGGGGGACGCTTGACCACGCGGGCGCAGATGCGGGCCATGTCGGTCTGGGAGATGGTCTCCTTCTCGAACAGCTCCTCGACGATCTGGTCGAGCACGTCGCGGTATTCGACCAGGATCTCCCACGCCTCGTCGTGCGCGATCTCGATGAGGGCGCGCATCTCGCCGTCGATCTCGGCCGCGACCTTCTCCGAGTAGTCCCGCTCGTGGCCCATCGTGCGGCCCAGGAACGGCTCGCCGTCGCCGACGCCGTACTTGACGGCGCCGAGCTTGGCGCTCATGCCGTACTCCGTGATCATCGACCGGGCGAGCGCGGTCGCCTTCTCGATGTCGTTGCCGGCGCCGGTGGTCGGCTCGTGGAAGACGAGCTCCTCGGCGGCCCGGCCACCCAGCGCGTAGGCCAGGGTGTCGATCATCTCGGAGCGGGTCTGCGTGTACTTGTCCTCGGTCGGCAGGACCAGCGTGTGGCCCAGCGAACGGCCGCGGGACAGGATCGTCACCTTGTGCACCGGCGCGGAGTGCGGCAGTGCCCAGGCGACCAGCGCGTGGCCGCCCTCGTGATAGGCGGTGACCCGCTTCTCGTGGTCGCTCATGATGCGGGTGCGCCGCTCGGGGCCCGCGACGACCCGGTCGATCGCCTCTTCGAGGTAGTCGTTGGTGATCGCGCGCTTCTCGTGGCGGGCGGTCAGCAGCGCCGACTCGTTGATGACGTTGGCCAGGTCCGCGCCGGTGAAGCCGGGCGTGCGGCGGGCGACCGCGTCGAGGTCGACGTCGGGCGTGAACGGCTTGCCCTTGGCGTGCACCCGCAGGATGGCCTTGCGGCCCTCCATGTCGGGGCGGTCGACAGGGATCTGCCGGTCGAAGCGGCCCGGGCGCAGCAGTGCCGGGTCGAGGATGTCGGGCCGGTTGGTCGCCGCGATCAGGATCACGCCGCCCTTGGTGTCGAAGCCGTCCATCTCGACGAGGAGCTGGTTGAGCGTCTGCTCGCGCTCGTCGTGCCCGCCGCCCATGCCGGCGCCACGGTGGCGGCCGACCGCGTCGATCTCGTCGACGAAGACGATGGCGGGCGCGTTGGCCTTGGCCTGCTCGAACAGGTCACGGACCCGGGAGGCACCGACACCGACGAACATCTCGACGAAGTCCGAGCCGGAGATCGAGTAGAACGGCACGCCGGCCTCGCCGGCGACGGCGCGGGCCAGCAGCGTCTTACCGGTGCCGGGCGGGCCGTAGAGCAGGACGCCCTTCGGGATCTTCGCGCCGAGCGCCTGGTACTTGGCCGGGGCCTGCAGGAAGTCCTTGATCTCGTGCAGCTCTTCGACGGCCTCGTCGGAGCCGGCGACGTCGGCGAAGGTCGTCTTCGGCGTGTCCTTGGAGATCAGCTTCGCTTTGGACTTGCCGAAGTTGAGCACCCGGGAGCCGCCGCCCTGCATCTGCGACATGAAGAGCAGCAGCAGCACGACCAGCACCGCGATGGGCAGCAGGTTGATCAGGAGGCTGACGAATATGTTGTCTTGAGTGACATTGACGTTGTACTGGTCGAGCTTCTTGTCCGCCTGCAGCGTGGCGAGCTCGTTCTGCAGCTCGTCGGCGAACTGGGCGGAGAACTGGGTCTCGACCTTGTCAGTCTTGGTGTTTTTGATCGTTTCCTTGGTCCTCAGGTCAAGTCTGAGCGTCTGCTCCTTGTCCTGAATCACCGCCTTCTTGGCCTTGCCCTCACGCAACAGGGCAAGCACCTGCGATGTGTCCGCCTTGGTGTAGCTGGGGCCGGACGTGAAGAAGGAACTAAGGACGATCGCACCGATGATCACCAGGAGGATCCAGACCACCGGCCGGCGGAACAAACGGGTACGTTCCATGTTGTCGTCGGGCGCACGCGGCGCCCGGCCCCTCCATCCGTAAGACCGCTGACCACGCCGGACCCACTGTGCCGACGCGATGTCGAAAACGTCGAGGAGTATGGTCCGGTTGACGCTCGCGACCATTTGACGGTACACCGTGGCACCGACAGTCGCGGATCGGCGTGGGCCGCCGAGGAGATGCTCCCAGCAGACTCTCAGGAAGAGCCGGGTCAGCCGCGCCCGTAGACCGACGGCTTGAGGACCCCCACGAACGGCAGGTCACGGTAGCGCTCGGCATAGTCGAGCCCATATCCGACGACGAACTCGCTGGGGATGTCGTAACCGACGTAGCGCACCGGCACGTTCACTCTCAGCGCATCGGGCTTGCGCAGCAGCGCCACCACGTCGACCTGGGCCGCGGAGCGGCTCTGCAGATACTTGAGCAGCCACGACAGCGTGAGCCCCGAGTCGACGATGTCCTCGACGACGATCACGTGGCGGCCGGCGATGTCGCGGTCCAGGTCCTTGAGGATGCGAACGACCCCGGAGGACGTCGTGCCCTGCCCGTAGGAGGAGACGGCCATGAACTCGAGCTCGACGGGTGGGCCGACCCGGCCCAGCGCGCGGGCGAAGTCCGCCATGAACATGACGGCGCCCTTGAGCACCCCGACGAGGAGGATCGACTCGGCGTCGGCGTAGTCCGCCGCGACCTGCTTGGCGAGCTCGGCCGTTTTGTCCCGGATCTGCTCCTCGCTGATGATCACGTGGTCGATGTCGGACGCATGCCAGGTGGTGCCGTCGGCCATGCCCCTAGCCTGCCGCATCGGCCCTCCCGGATCGACGGCGGGTCACCCTCGAGAGACCCGCGTCGCAGGAGAGGTCACACAACACAGCGACCCGCGTCGCGGAAGAGGTCACACGACAGGGACCCGCGTCGCAGGAGAGGTCGCAGGACGGTCAGTAGCCCGCCGCCATCCCGTCCGCACGGGGCTCGGAGCCGGCGACGTAGCCGGACGGCGTGCGCCAGATCGCCTGCCCGTAGCCGAAGGCGCCCTGCTCGTCGACGATGCGCACCTGGTGCCCGCGCCGCCGCAGGTCGTCGGCGGCGCCGGCGAGCCCCGGCTCGAGGTGCACGTCGAGCCCCGTGTGCCAGTACCAGCGCGGCCGGTCCAGCGCGGCCTGCGGATCCAGCAAGTCGTCGACGGTCGAGCGGACCACCTGCACGTGACCCTGCGGCTGCATGTGCCCGCCCATGACGCCGAACGGGCCGACCGCGGCGCCGTCCCTGGTCAGGAATCCCGGGATGATGGTGTGGAAGGGGCGCCGGCCCGGCCCCACCTCGTTCGGGTGCCCCTCGGCGAGCGCGAAGCCGGCCCCCCGGTTCTGCAGGCTGAAGCCGGTGCCGGGCACCACGACGTGCGAGCCGAAGCCCATGTAGTTCGACTGGATCAGGCTGACCATGCGCCCGTCGGCGTCCGCCGTGCAGAGGTAGACCGTCCCGCCTCGTGCGGGATCACCGGGCGGGTGCTCGGCGGCGTCCGGGCCGATACGGCCCCGGCGCTCCGCCAGATAGTCGGCATCCAACAGATGCGGCGGGTGTACGACCAGCGAAGGGTCCCCGATGTAGGCGTGCGCGTCGGCGAAGCCGAGTTTGACCGCCTCGATCTGCCGGTGCAGGTCATCCTCGCCACCGGCGCTGAAACCGTCCAGGATCCCGAGTGCCTGCAGCGCGGCGATGCCCTGACCGTTGGGCGGCAGCTCCCAGACCTCGTGCCCGCGGTACCCCACCGACAGCGGCTCGACCCAGAGCGATGTGTGCCCGGCCAGGTCGGCCTCCCGCAGCAGCCCGCCGGTCCGCTCGGCGTAGGCCACCAGCGCCTCGGCGATCTCGCCCCGGTAGAACGACTCGCCGCCGGTCGCCGCGATGGAGCGCAGCGTGCTGGCGGCGTCCGGGTTGCTGAACCGCTCCCCGGCCCGCGGCGCCCGGCCGCCGAGTGTGAAGACGCGGCTCCACTCGGTGAACTCCTCGCCGGTCAGCCCCGCCTGCACCACCTCGACCGCGCGGTCCCAGTGATGCGCGACGGTCGGCGACACCCCGTAGCCGCGCTCGGCGTAGGCGACCGCGTCGTCGAACAGGTCCGCGAACGGCAGCGAGCCGAAGCGTCCGTGCAGGTCACGCCAGCCGGCCGGGGCGCCGGGGACGGTCACCGGCAGCCAGCCGCGGGCCGGCATGACCCGGGCCGCGACGGCCTGCGCGCCGCCGAGCGCGGACGCGGCGCGCGCGGCCGGCGCGCGCTCGATGACGAGGTCGCGGGTCAGCAGCGCCGGCGAGCGACCCGAGGCGTTCAGCCCGTGCAACTGTGAGCCGTCCCACACCAGGGCGAACAGGTCGCTGCCGATGTCGTTCGAGCCCGGCTGGAGCACGGTCAGTGCGGCGGCGGTCGCGATGGCGGCATCGATGGCGTTGCCACCGCGGCGCAGCACCGCCAGCCCCGCGGACGCGGCGAGCGGCTGCGCGGTCGCCACGACGCCGCGCGGTGCGTGGACCGGCCGGCGCTGGTGCAGGTCTTTCGACATTTGTGGATCTTATGCGATGCGGCGCAGCCTGCCGCCCTGGCGGGCGACCCGCAGGCCGCCGGGCAGCGCCGCCGGGCCCTGCCCGTGCCAGTCGGTGATGAGCGCGTCCATGGCGACCACGTGGCGGTGCGAGAGCGCGCCGCCGGACACCCCGAGCCGGCGGGCCCAGGAGTGCAGCACCCGCGTGCGGACCGGCGGCGGGAGCCGCTCCAGCTGGGCGACGTCGAGCTCCTCCGCGCCGACAAAGGCCTTGTCGAACGCGTCGGAGGCGAGCTCGTCGAGCAGGGCGGTGTCGGCCGCGATCAGCCCCGCGGTCCGGGCGAGGTTGTCGATCACGGCCGGGCCGAGCGCGGCGACCAGCGGCCGGACGCGCGAGCGGGCATACGCGTGGTCGGTGTTGTGCGGGTCCTCCCACGGCGTCAGCCCCGCCACCTCGCACGCCGCCCTGGTGTCGGCCCGCGTCACGTCCAGCAGCGGCCGGGCGAACAGCACCCCCTGGCGCTCGCGCCTGGCCGGCATCCCGGCCAGCCCGTGCGGGCCGGCGCCGCGGGTCAGGGCCAGCAGCACCGTCTCGGCCTGGTCGTCGCGGGTGTGGCCGAGCAGGACCAGGACCGCCCGGTGCGCCTTCGCGGCGGCGACCAGCGCCGCATACCGGGCGTTACGGGCGGACGCCTCCGGCCCTCCGTGCCCGGCGACCTTCACGGCCCGCACGTCCACCGGGTCGAACTCGTGGTCCCGGGCCCAGCCGGCGAGCCGCGCGGCCCGCTCCCCGGATCCGGCCTGCAGGCCGTGGTCGACCGTGACGAACCCGCAGTGCGTGCGCATGCGCTGGGTGACGAACCTGGCCGCCACCGCGAGCGCGAGCGAGTCCGCGCCGCCGGAGCAGGCGACCAGCACCATGTCACCGGGCGACACGTCGGCCAGGCCACGCCGGACCGCGGCACGCACCGCGGCCACGGCCGGCGCGAGCGCGGCCATCGCGATCAGCCGGTGGCGTCGGGCTTGGCCGGCCGATCCTGAGCGTCGTCGACCTCGTCGTCGCCGTCCGCCTGCGCCGCCGGCGGCTCCACCTCGGCGGGCTCCACCTCGTCCGCATCATCCGCCGCAGCGGACTCGCCGCCGCCCTGCTCCGCGGCAGGCTCGGCAACGCTCTCGGCAGCGGGCTCGACGGTCGTGGTCGCCGCGGTGACCGGGGTGGGCGCCGTGGCCTCCTCGGCCGACAGGCCCGCGACCTCGGTGGACTCCGCGATGCCGGCCTCGGCCGGCGCCGTCTCCACGGGCTCCGGCACCGTCGGCACGGGAGCCGGCGGCACCTCGACGACCCCCGCCTTGGCCGGGGACGCCGCCGGCGACGGGACGGTCGTGGCGGTCGCGGCCTGCGCGACGGGCGGGATGGCGACGGGCCGGTTCAGCGCGCTCGCGCCGTGCACCCGCACCACCCACGCGTCGGGGTCGCCCAGCTCGTCGAGGCGCGGGATGGTCAGCGGCGACTGCCAGATCTTGTTGAAGCCGTCCATGCCGACGCGCTCCACGACCGCGTGGACGAACTTGCGGCCCTCGGCATACTGGCGCATCTTCACGTCGACGCCGAGCAGCTTGCGCAGCACCCGGTCGAGCGGGTTGGCGGTCGCCTCGCGGCGCCGGTTGAACTTGGCCCGGATCTCCTCGACCGACGGCAGCACCTCGGGGCCGACGCCGTCCATGACGAACTCGGCGTGCCCCTCCAGGACCGTCATCAGGGCGGTGAGCCGGTCGAGCACGGCCCGCTGGCCGGGCGTCTGGACCAGGTCGAGCACCGACACCTTGCTGTTGGGGTCGCGGACCACATCGGCGAGGGCACCGATGCCACGGCGGAGCCGCTCGGCCAGCTGATCCTGGTTGAGCTGGGAGGCGTCCACGAACGCGCCGACCTCACCCAGGAAATAGCCCCGCATCCAGGGGACCGCGGTGAACTGGACCCGGTGGGTGACCTCGTGCAGGCACACCCAGAGCCGGAAGTCGCGGGAGTCGGCGCCGAGCCGGCGCTCCGCCTCGACGATGTTGGGGGCGACCAGCAGCAGCTGGCCGGGGTCGGCGGAGAAGACCTCATACTGCCCGAGGACCTTGCCCGACAGATATGCCAGCACGGTGCCCGCCTGCACGCCGGTGAACCGTGAGCCGATCGCGCTGGTGATCGGGCCCGGCTGCTTGCCGCCGGCGAGCCGCTCCGCGAGCGGCTGGATCACCTGCCGGAGGCCCTCGATGTTGGTCGCCGCCCAGTCACGGCGGTCGACGATGCGCACCGGCGGTGCCAAAAGTTTTGTGCGCAGACCGGTGAAGGAGCTGACGTGCTCGGTCGCCTCGTCCGCCAATCCCCGAAGATCGGTGACTGCGGCGGCGGCCTCCTCGTAGGACACGGCAGGGCCGCTCTTGCCCAACGCCGCGGCGGTTGCCGCGGCCAGATCCCAATCGACGAACTGCGCCATGAACCCACCGTACCCGCGCCCGACCACCGCCTGCCGCCGAGACGACCGGACTTCGACCTTCAGTAGTCCCCCGACTACCGACAGCCACAGGCGGCAAGCGCGGCGGCGACCCGGTCGAGCGCGACGACGGCCTTGTCCCGGTCGGTGGTCTGATCGGCCATGAACGCGAACGCAAGCGTCCGCCCGTCGGCGTCCACCACGATCCCGGTGAGCGAGTTGACGCCGGTGAGCGTGCCCGTTTTCGCCCGGACCATGCCGGCCGCGCCGGAACCCTCCTGCGGCTTGGTGAACCGCAACGCCAGGGTTCCTGAATACCCGGCGACCGGCAGCCCGCCGAAGATCGCGTGCAGGTCGGCCCGGTCGGAGCGGGCGGACATCGCCAGGAGCGTGGTGAGCAGCGCCGGGGACAGCCGGTCGTTGCGGGAGAACCCGCTGCCGTCGACCAGCCCGTACCCGGTCACGGGCACGTTCAGCTCCTCCAGCACGGCCCGCATCGCCGCGGCGCCACCCTCGAACGACGCCGGCTGGCCCTTGGCGAGGGCGACCTGCCGGGCGAGGATGTCCGCGAGCACGTTGTCGCTCTCCATCAGCATGAACTCGACCAGCCGCACCATCGGCGCCGACTCGACCTTGCCGAGTTCCTGGGCACCCGCCGGCGCGGTGCCCGCGACGGCGGCGGCGGCCGGCAGCCCGAGCATCTTCGCGAACGCCTGCGCGGCCTGGACATCGGGCTGCGGATACCGGATGGCGTACCTGCCGCTGTTCGGCCGCCCGCCCTCGGTCATCAGCGGGGTGATCACTGCGCCGGAGCCCTCGGTGGTGGCGTCGGCGTCCCAGCCCGGGCCGATCCCGGACCCCGTGAACACGGAGTTGTCGTAGATGACCTTCGTCGGCGCCGTGTCGCCGAGCGCCTTCTTCACCTGGGCGGCCAGGTCGTCGAGGCGGGCCGCTCCCGGATAGTAGGAGGTCGGGAACACGGCGAGGGTCGGGTCGCCGCCGGCGACGATGACGACCTCGCCCGGCTGCGCGCCGGCGACGACACGGGTCGGGATGCGATACGCCGGCCCGCGCGCGGCGAGCGCCGCCACGGCCGTGACGATCTTCGTGGTCGAGGCCGGCGTCATCGCCGCGTCGGGCTCGGAGGAGAACAGGACCTGTCCGGTCGCCACGTCCACGACGGAGGCGGTGATGTGCGGGCCGAGCGCGGGCGCGGCCAGCAGCGACGTCAGCGCGGCCTTCACCCCGTCCGGCGACGGCAGCGGCGCCTGGCTGTCCATCGCGGAAAGGACCGCGGGCGGCAGTTCGGGCGTGACCCCGGCGGTCCATCTGGCCTGCTCGTCCGGCCCGGCGAGGCCCAGCAGCCGGATGGTCTGCGGGCCGGCATACACCGAACCGAGCGCGGCAACGAGCGCCACGACCAGCGCGATGGCCGCGACGACAGTGCCAACCTGTGGTCTTTCCCTCGCCAACGGACCCTCCCCGTTCTCCGTCGTGGTGCTGTCAGGGAGACTAATGGTCGGCGCAGCGGTGCGAGGGTGAGGAGTCATCAGATGGACTTCGACGTAACGGTCGAAATCCCGAAAGGTCAACGCAACAAGTATGAGGTTGACCATGCGACCGGCCGGATCCGGCTCGACCGGACGCTGTTCACCTCGACGCAGTACCCGGCCGACTACGGCTTCATCGAGGGCACACTCGGCCAGGACGAGGACCCGCTCGACGCGCTCGTGCTGGTGCAGTCCCCAACGTTCCCGGGCTGCCTGATTCGCTCGCGGGCGATCGGCATGTTCCGCATGACGGACGAAAAGGGCGGCGACGACAAGGTGCTCTGCGTGCCCGCGGAGGACCCGCGGCTGGAGCACCTGCGCGACATCCACCACCTGGGCGAGTTCGACCGGCTGGAGATCCAGCACTTCTTCGAGGTCTACAAGGACCTGGAGCCGGGCAAGAGCGTCGAGGGCGCCACGTGGGTGGGCCGGGTCGAGGCCGAGGCCGAGATCGTCGCCTCCCGCAAGCGTTACCAGGAAGCGATCGCGGACGGCACCTATCACGACCCGGGCGTCGCCCCGAACGCCCGACCGATCGAATAGCGCCTCAGCCCGCCTCGACGTGCGCCACCTGGATCAGGCGCGCGCCGTCGCGGCGGGTGACCAGCCAGCCCCGCCCCGGCGGCAGCGGACCGGGGCGGACGTTGCCGAGCAGCGCCCCCTCCTCCCGGTCCCCGGACAGCAGCAGGCCCGGTGAGGACAGCTCCCGCAGCCGCTGCAGCACGGGCTCGAACAATGCCCGTGACGCGCCGCCGCTGCGCCGCGCCACGACCAGGTGCAGGCCGATGTCCCGGGCCTGCGCGAGGTAGGGCAGCAGCGGATCGAGCGGGTTGCCTGGCCCGGTGACCACCAGGTCGTAGTCGTCGACCAGCACGAAGCACTCCGGCCCGGCCCACCAGCCGCGGGTGCGGAGCTGGTCCTGGGTCACGTCGGGTCCCGGCAGGCGCCGCTGCATGTAGGCGGCGACGGAGGCGATGAGGTCCTCGGTCTGCTGGGCGCCGGTGCCGTAGCCGATGAGGTGCTCGGTGCGCACGGCGCCGAGCAGGCTGCGCCGGTGGTCGACGAGCACGATGCGCGCCGCCTCGGGCGCGAACCGGTCGCTGATCGTCGTGGCCAGGCCGCGCAGCAGCGTCGACTTGCCCGACCCGGCGTCGCCGAAGACCAGCAGGTGCGGCTCCGCGCCGAAGTCGACCCGGGCCGGGCCCAGGTCGACCTCGGCGATGCCGATCGGCAGGTCGAGCGGGCGGGCCGGGTCGGCAGGGACGGCGGCGGCGCCGGCCATGGCCGCGTAGGGCACGTGGCTCGGCAGCAGCCGCACGCGCGGCGCGGCCGCCCCGCTCCAGGCCGCCGCGACCGCCTTGACCAGGTCGGCCTGGTCGCCACCGGCCAGCGCCGGCAGGGCGACCAGCAGGTGCAGCCCGTCGGCGGTGACGCCCCGCCCGGGTGCCTCCTTCGGCACGTTCGCGGCGGCCTTGCGGGACGCGAGGGAGTCGCTCTCGTCGCCGAGCCGCAGCTCGATGCGGGAGCCGAGCAGGTCCCGCAGCGCCGGCCGGAAGTCCATCCAGCGGGACGCGGACGCGGCGACGTGGATGCCGTAGGACAGGCCGCGGGTGGCGATGTCGGTGATCGCGCCTTCGAGGTCGTCGTACTCGCCGCGGACCGTCGCCCAGCCGTCGACCACCAGGAATACGTCACCCCACGCGTCGGCGGCCGCGGCGGTGGCGCGGCGGCGCCGATACGTGGCCATGCTGTCGACGCCGGTCTCGGCGAAGCGCCGCTCCCGGTCGTTGAGCAGCGCCGCGACCTCGCCGACGGTGCGGCGGACCGCGGCCGGGTCGAGCCGGCCGGCGACCCCGCCGACGTGTGGCAGGTCCCGCAGGCCGAGCAGCTGCCCGCCGCCGAAGTCGAGGCAGTACACCTGGACCTCGGCGGGGGTGTGGGTCAGCGCGAGCCCGGCGATCAGCGTGCGCAGCGCCACCGACTTGCCGCTCTGCGTGCCGCCGACGACGGCGACGTGCCCGTTGGCGCTGTCGAGGTTGAGCCACAGCACGTCGCGGCGCTGCGACAGCGGCTTGTCGACCAGCCCGACCGGCACCTGCAACGCCCCGCGCAGCCGCGGGTCGGCGACGCTCAGGCCGCGGCCCGCCACAGGCGCGACCGGGCCGAGCAGCTCGTCGATCGACGGCGGCGGGCCCAGCGGCGGCAGCCACACCTGGTGCGCGGGGACACCCTGCCCGGCCAGCCGGTCGACGAGGATGTCGAGCAGGCTCCCCGTCGGCTCGTCCGCCGGAGGATCCGGCAACGCGCGTGGCGGCGCGAACCGCGTGTCGTACACCGCGACCCGCCGACCGAGGCCGGCCGCCGCGCCCGATCGTCCGGGCTGATGGTGGGCCCCGGACACATATGCCGCCTTGAACCTGGTCAGCGGCTCGGTCCCGGACTTCAGGTAGCCGTGCCCGGGCGAGCGCGGCAGCTCATACGCGTCGGGGACGCCGAGCACCGTGCGCGACTCCAGCGATGAGAACGTCCGCAGGCCCACCCGGTACGAAAGGTGCGTGTCGAGGCCACGCAACCGGCCCTCCTCGAGCCGCTGCGAGGCCAGCAGCAGGTGCACGCCCAGCGACCGGCCGACCCGCCCGAGCTGCACGAACAGGTCGATGAAGTCCGGCTTCGCCTCCAGCAGCTCGCTGAACTCGTCGCAGACCACCAGCAGGCTCGGCAGCGGCGCGAGTGGCGCACCGCCGGCGCGGGCCCGCTCGTAGTCGCGGACCGAGTCGTAGTCGCCGGCGCGGCGCAGCAGCTCCTGGCGCCGCACGACCTCGCCGTTGATCGCGTCGGTCATGCGGTCGACCAGCGGCAGCTCCGCCTCCAGGTTGGTGATGAACGCGGCGACGTGCGGCAACCGGTCCAGCCGCGCGAACGTCGCGCCGCCCTTGAAGTCGATGAGCACGAAGTTGAGGGTCTCGGACGAGTGTGTGACGGCCAGGCCGAGCACCAGCGTGCGCAGCAGCTCCGACTTGCCGGATCCGGTCGCGCCGATCAGCAGCCCGTGCGGGCCCATGCCGTCCTGCGCCGACTCCTTCAGGTCGATCTCCACCGGCTGCCCCTGCGGGTCGACCCCGATCGGGACCCGCAGCCGGTCGCGGTGCGGACGCGGCGCCCACGCCCTCGCCACGTCGAGCGACCATGGGTCGTCCAGCGCCAGCAACGCGGCCAGGTCGGTGCTGGTGTCCCGTTTGGCGTTGTCGTCGCCGGTACCGGCGGCGACCGCCAACCTCAGTGGTGCCAGGCGGCGGGCGAGCGCCTCGGCCTCGACGGTGGCGAGGGCGTCGGGCACCCCGATCGACGCGCTCGGGCCGGCGGGGTCGCCGTCGGCGGGCACGGCCGTGGTCGTCAGCCGCCCACCCGACGGGTCGAGCACGATCGCGGCCGGATCGAGCAGCCGCGACGGCGGGCCGTCCAGGTCGATCAGGGTCACCCCGTCGACGCCGCCGTCGGTGCCGAGGTGGCCGCTGCCGGTGAGGTCAGCACCGTCGAGCACGACCACCAGGTGCGGCGCGGCCCGCTGCGCCGCGCTGCGGTCCGGGGCGAACCTGGCCCGGTTGGCGAGCAGGTCGTCCAGCAGGCCCTCCAGCTCGACCGCCGAGCCCGCGACCAGCCGGACCGGGCCGACCGCGTCCGTGCGGGCCGGGTGCATGGCGTGTGGCAGCCACTTCGTCCACTCCCAGCGCTCGCGGCGGTGCGGTGCGGCACAGACCGCGATCAGCAGGTCCTCGGGGGCGTGGAACACCGCCAGCTGGGCCAGCATTGCCCGTACCAGTGCCGGCGCTGCCTCCGGATCGGACGTTTCGGGGCTCAGATGGACGCGGGCGAAGCTGCGCAGCGAGATCGCCACCGGCAGGTCGGGCACCACCGAGAAGGCGTCGAGGAACCGGCGCAGCGCCCCGGCGGTCAGCGGCTCCAGCTCCGCCGGCGGCCCGGTCAGCGGCGGGTGCAGCGGCGTCGCCAGGGTCTGCGGGCCGACCGCGACCCGCACGACCGCGAAGTCGCCGTCGCTCGGGCGCCGCTCCCACAACCGGAAGCTGTCCACCGTCGACCACAGCGAACCCGGATCGGGATGCCGGTAGTGCAGCCCGGTGCGCTGCTTCGCGGCGGTGTCGCGGACCTGCCGGCGCAACGCCGCCAGGTGACGCAGATAGTCCCGGCGGGCGGCGATCATCTCGGCCTTCTTCGGCCCGCCGCCCGCACCGGCCGACGTCAGCAGCATGCCCAGCGTCGAGAAGCCGAACACCGCCCCGATCACATACGAATACGTCCCGCCGTCCCGCCCGGCGAACAGCAGCGCCGTGGCGAGGGTGCCGGTGAGCATCGGCACCACCTGGAGCATCTGCTGCCAGCGCGACGGCGGCGCCGGCGGGAGCTCCGGCGGTGCCTGGACGACGAGGTCGCCGCTCGGGATCTCGGGCGCGGGCCGCCGCGGCGACCGCTTCACGACGACCGTGCTCACGCCAGGAACTGTAAATCCGGCACGGGCGGCGCGGGACCCCAGATGCGTCCTGCGTGACAACTCCATCACACAACGTCCGATTCGCGGCGACGGGACGACGCCCATCCATCGACCGTGATACCTCTAATCCATGCCCGCAGCATCGCCCGGCCTGGCCCGCGTGACGATCAGCTCGCCCCAGCGGCGCGTCGACGTCGCGCTGCCCGACGCCGTGCCGTTGGCCGAGCTCCTGCCCGAGCTGCTGCAGCACGCCGGCGTCGGGCTGGCCGACGACGGTGAGCGCCACGGTGGCTGGCTCCTGCGCCGCGGCGACGGCACCGCACTGTCCACCACCACCGGCCTCGCCGGCCAAGAGGTCCGCGACGGCGCCGTCCTGCACCTGGTCCCGGCCCGGTCGAGCTGGCCCGAGCTCGAGTTCGACGACGTGGTCGACGCGATCGCCGCCGGCGCCCGCCGCCAGGGCGTCGCGTGGAGCCCCGCCGCGACCCGCGCCGCCGCCCTCACCGCCGCCGGCGCCGGCCTGGCCGTCGCCCTCACCGCCGCCGTCCGGGGCGACCTGCCGCTGCTCGCCGCGGTCTCCGCGCTGGTCCTGATCCTCACCGGCACGGTCGCGTCCCGGGCCTATGGCGACGCGCTCACCGGCGCGACCCTCGCCGCCTATGGCCTGCCGTTCGCGGCCGCCTTCGGCTGGCTCACCGCCCCGCCGCTCGCCGGCGCCGACGGCCGGACCCTGCTGGCCTCGACCGCGCTGCTCGTTGCGGCCCTCCTCGCCGGCGCCGGCGTCGCACACCTGCTCCGGCTCTTCGTCGCCGGCGCCACCGCCGCCCTGCTCGGGGTCGCCGGCGCCTTCCTCGCCATGCAAACGCGCCCCGCCGCGGCCGCCGCCGTCGTCCTCGCGGCGCTGGTCGCCGGCGTGGCCGGCACCCCGCTGCTCGCCATCCGCCTCGGCAAGCTGCCCATGCCCGTCGTCGCCCTCCCCGGCGACCTCACCGCGACCGGCGCCGGGCTCGGCGCGGCCCCGGACAGAGGCCGCGTCTTCGCCGCCGTCGCCCGCACCGACGAGATGCTCACCGGCATGCTGCTCGGCTGTGCCCTCGCGGCCGCCGCGGCGGCCGTGGTCCTGGCCCACTCCCGCGACGTGTCCGGGCTGGCCCTGGTCGCGATCGCCGGTCTGGCCCTGCTGCTGCGCGCCCGCATGTTCGTCACCGTCCGCCACCGCGTGCCCCTGCTCACCGCCGGCGCCTGCGCCCTGGCGGCCCTCGCCCTGTCCGCCCCACCCACACCCGTGCTGGCCACCCTGATCGCGGCGGCCGCCACGGCCACCGCCCTGACCGGTGCCCGTGCGGCGTTGCGCCCCATGTCCCCGTATGCCGGCCGCGCCGCGGACGTCCTCGACATCCTCTGCCTGGTCTCGGCGGTGCCGCTCGCCTGCGCGGTCCTGGGCCTGTACGGGCTGCTCACCTGACCCGGCAACGACTCTGGAGCCGGCGCGGACACATTTAGCTGCCGGTTAAGAATCGCGCGGCGGCGGGGCGGGAGGCTGACAGACCCCACCAACACGGTCCAGAATGGGTGCCATCGCACCCGCCTCCCTCCCCCGCGCCGCCGCCCGTGGCCTCGTTACGGCGGCCTTCGCGCTGCTGACGTGTCTGGTCGCGGCGCAGCCGGCCGCCGCCGATCAGACCAGGTCGGCGCAGTGGCAGCTCAACGCGCTCGACGCGAAGGACGCCTGGAAGGTGTCGACGGGCAGCGGGGTGATCGTCGCGGTCCTCGACAGCGGGGTCGACGCGACGCATCCCGATCTCGCCGGGCAGGTGCTGCCGGGCGTGGACCTCGTCGACGGCGGCGACGGCCGGGTCGACCCGGTCGGGCACGGCACGACGGTGGCGGGCCTGATCGCGGGGCGGGCCGACGACAGCACCGGCGTCGCCGGGATCGCGCCGGGGGCGAAGATCCTGCCGGTGCGGGTGCTCGACAAGCTGAACAAATACGACGACCCCGCAGTCATCGCCAAGGGCATGCGGTGGGCCGTCGATCACGGGGCGACGGTGCTGAACCTATCGCTCGGCGGGGCGCTGCGCAGCGACGCGATCGCGGAGGCGCTGAGGTATGCGGCGGCCCACGACGTCGTCGTCGTCGCGTGCACCGGCAACGTGGCAACGGATCCGTCGATCCATGAGGTGTGGTATCCGGCCCGGGAGCCCGGGGTCGTCGCGGTCGCCGGGTTGAGCGGGGGTGTGTCGCCGAGCGCCAAGCCGACGACCAGCCCGTCCGCGCCGGGTGGGCGCGGCGGCGGGGCCGACGGGCTGTGGTCGGGGTCGCTGACGGGGCCGGAGACGGTGCTGACCGCCCCCGCCGACAATCTCACCGGCGCGCGCCCGGGCGGCGGGTACTGGCAGGTCCAGGGCACGAGTTTCGCCGCGCCCCTGGTCGCGGCGACGGCGTCACTGATCCGGTCGAAGTATCCGGCGATGAGCGCCGCGAACGTGATCAACCGGCTGATCGGCACGGCGAAGGATCTGGGGCCGGCGGGGCGGGACGACCAGTTCGGCTACGGCGAGGTCGACCCCCTGTCCGCGCTGCGCGAGCCGGTGGAGGAGGTCGCCGCGAACCCGTTGACGGTCGCCGCGCCGAAGGCGGGGTCCGGGAAACCGGCGCAGGCCACCGCCTCGGCGACGGCCTCGACGATCCCCCGCGAGCAGGGCGGCGCGGCCCCGCTGCCGGCCGCCGAGGCGGCCGGCCTGGCCGGTGCCCGGCAGTCGCCGGACGACGAGCCGGTCGGGTCGAGCATCACCATCGGCCTCGTGGCCACGCTGCTGATCCTGGTCGTCGGCGCCGCCGGGGTCCTGACCCACCACCGGACCAGGCGCCCCGACCGCTTCTAGAACGTCAGGCGCACTTTCCGGTGCCGGTGGCGTCGTTGTGGGTCTTGCCCGCCTCGGCGACGACGGACGCCTCGTCGGCGGTGATGGCGAAGCCGGTGTTCTGGTCGTCCGCGGCGGCGGCGAAGATGACGCCGAGCACGGTGCCGTCGGGGGCGACGAGCGGACCGCCGGAGTTGCCGCTGCGCACCAGTGCCCGGATCGTGTAGATCTCGCGGGTGACCTTGCCGTCCTCGTAGATGTCGGGGCCGGTGATGTTGCGGTGCTCGCGGATGCGGGCGGACTGCGCGTTGTACGGCCCGTCCAGCGGATACCCGATCACGATCGCGTCGGCGTTGGTCTCGGCCTTCTTCGTCGCGAACGGCATGACCGGCGCGTTGAGGCCCTTGACGTACAGCACGGCGAGGTCACGGTCGGGGTCGTACGCGACGACAATGGCCTTCTTCGACACACCTTTCACCTCGACGGTGGTCGACTTGGTGCCGGCGACGACGTGGGCGTTGGTCATGACCCGGTCGGTGGCGTACACGAAGCCGGAGCCCTCGATGCGCCGCGAGCAGCTCTGCGCGATGCCGCGGACCTTGACCACGGACCGCTCGGACTTCATCACCAGCTCGGAGCCGGCGAGCTTCGGGTCCGGCGCCTCGACCTCGCGGACGCGGGTCGGCGACAGGCCGTCGAACACGTCGGGGAAGCCGCGCGTGTCGACGGTCTCACGCAGCGCGGCGGAGAGCTGGTCGGCCTGCCGCGGCATGAGCTTGTCGACGCCGTTGAGGATGAAGGAGTTGCTCACCGAACTGGCCAGCCACGGCAGCGACGACTGGCTCAGCGGCGCGGCGACCAGCCAGACCACAACCAGCACGGCGACGACGGAGACGACGGCGCCGCCGGCGTTGTCGACGCCCTGCGCGGTGCGGTTGACGATCGCGCTGCGCAGCCGGTTGCCGACGAAGCTGGCGAGGGCCTGGCCGGCGACCGCGAGGCCGAAGACGGCCGCCAACGAGATGACGACCCTGATCGGGTCGTCATCGAACTGGTCGGCTATCAGCGGCCCGATCTGCAGGCCTAGGAGCGCACCACCGAAGAACCCGGCGAATGACAGCAGACCAACGAGGAACCCCTGGCGATAGCCGTTGACGGCGAACATCACCACGAGGAGCACAAGGACGATATCGATCACGCTGCCAGACACGCATTCAGCGTACGGGGGCGGCACCAGGTGTCGGCAGTTCCTCAACCCGGTCTGTCGGCCACTCGACCGCCCATCCGCCGAGTTCCAGCAGCGTAGAGACCACGCCGGCGGTGAAGCCCCACACCAACATGTCGTGTATCCGAAACGCTGGGCCGATCCATCCGCTCGGGTGACGCACCCGCAGCCGGTTCGCGGGGTCGATCAGATCCCGGATCGGCAGGCGCTCGACCCGGGCCACCTCGGCCGGGTCGGCGGGCCCGACGGGGTGCGGCGAACGCCACCACG
Organism: Dactylosporangium sp. NPDC049525; assembly: GCF_040676755.1. Classification (NCBI taxonomy): domain Bacteria; kingdom Bacillati; phylum Actinomycetota; class Actinomycetes; order Micromonosporales; family Micromonosporaceae; genus Dactylosporangium; species Dactylosporangium sp. NPDC049525. The sequence continues at coordinate 63,767 of NZ_JBFAPO010000040.1, forward strand.
CGACCACCGGCGTGACCAGGAAGTTACTCACCGGGATCCACAGGGTCGGCAGGGTCGCGACGACCTCGACGGTGGCCGGGTCGAGCCCGACCTCCTCCTCGGCCTCCCGCAGGGCGCAGGCGACCGTGTCGATGTCGCCCGCGTCGACCGCTCCGCCCGGGAACGCCGGCTGCCCCGCGTGGTTGCGCATCGTCGCGGCGCGCTGGAGCACCAGGATGTCGGGGCCGCTCTCCGGCTGCTCACCGAACAGGACCAGCACCGCGCTCTGCCGCTGCCCCTCGCCGTCCGGGGTGGGCAGACGCGTGAAGTCGCCCGCCTCGGCGTCGTGCAGGCGGGTCAGCAGCGGCTCGAACCAGTCAGGAAGCTCGCTCATGCCGGCACCTCGATGCCGAGGTGGCCGGCCGTGAGCGCGCGGATCTTCTCCTCGTCGAGGGCTTCCCCTTGGTACGTGTAGACGATGCGCCCTCCCGGTGCGATGAACAGCGTGGCCGGCAGTGAGCTGGCGACGGGCTTGCCCACGACCCGGCTCAACGCGATCGAGAACTGCTGGTCGCGGTCCTCCAGCATCGGAAACGTCAACTGCTTGTCGTCGATCACCGACTGCGCGCCGTCACGGGAGTCCCTGACGACGACGCCGACGACGCGGACCTTGCCGCCGGCCGCGGTCACGAACCGCTGGAACGCGGGCAGCTCGGTGCGGCACGGCTCGCAGTAGGAGCCCCACAGGTTCAGGATCGTGGGGAGGCTGCCGAGCTGGGCCGCATCGACGTACCGGCCGCCGTCGAAGCACTTGACGGCCATCGCGGGCAGCGGTTTGCCGGCGGAGGTCGCGCCCGCCGACGGGGACGCGGACGGACCTGGCGACGCGGCCTGCAGGCACGGCGGGCCGGTCGGGGCCGCGTCGAGATCGTCGGTCTTCGGCGGTTCCGGTGTACAGGCAGAGACGGCGAACAGCGCTGCGGCCAGCAGTCCGGCGAGGACGCGTCTCATGAGGCCAGTGCCAGCTCGGTCAGTTCCGCGACCCGCGGGCCCTTCAGCAGGCCGATCGCGGTCTCGAGGTCGGTGGGTCCTATCCCGTACGAGGGGCAGTCGCGGCGCAACGTGCACGCGCCGCACGCCGGTTTCCGAGCGTGGCAGACCCGACGCCCGTGGAAGATCACCCGGTGCGACAGCATGGTCCAGTCGCGGCGCTCGATCAGCGCCCCGACCGCGGACTCGATCTTCACCGGGTCGGTCTCCGTGGTCCAGTGCCACCGCTGGGTGAGCCGCTGGAAGTGCGTGTCGACGGTGATGCCCGGCACGCCGAACGCGTTGCCGAGGATCACGTTGGCGGTCTTGCGCCCGATCCCGGGCAGCCCGACGAGCTCGTCGAGCGTGCCGGGAACCTCGCCGTCGTGCCGGTCGATCAGCGCCTGCCCCAGCTTCATCAGCGAGTCGGTCTTGTTCCGGAAGAACCCGAGCGGCTGGAGCATGTCCTGCAGCTCCATCCGGTCCGCGGCGGCATACGCGGCGGCGTCCGGATAGCGCGCGAACAGCTTCGGGGTCACCTGGTTGACCCGCACGTCGGTGGTCTGCGCGGACAGGATCGTGGCGACGGCAAGCTCCAGCGGGGTGTTGAAGTCCAGCTCGCAGTGCGCGTCGGGATGGATCGCCGCGAGGGCCCGCCCCATCCTGCGGGCACGCCGCTTCAACCCCAGCGCAGTCTCGGTCACGCTCCGACTTTACGTCGCCGCCCAGCGGGCGCGGATCAGCCGCCCGCCGGTGCGGTGATGGCCCCGTCAGCTGAGATCTTCGCTCCGGTGGTCGGGAAGTCCTGTTTCGTCAGGTTGGACACGAATGGGATCGCCTGTTTCTTCGGGTCGGGCTTCGGCAGCCCCGGCGCCACCATGTACGTCGCGGTCAGCGACCCGCTCTTGTACGTGCCGTCGCCGCCGAGCGTCACCTTGAGCACCCCGCCGATGCCGACGACGCCGTTGTAGCTCAGCGCCCGGTACCCGGCGAAGTTGCCGAGGCTGTAGGCGATCAGCCGGCCCTTGTAGAACTCCATCGCCCGCATGACGTGCGGCCCGTGCCCGACGACCAGGTCAGCGCCGGCGTCGATCACCTTGTGCGCGAACGCGATCGTGTCGCACCGGTTCTCCCCGAGGAAGAACTCGGTGCCGGGCTTGGTGTGCGTCTTGTCGGAGCCCTCCGCGCCCTGGTGCACCTGCACGACGACCAGGTCGGCCTTGGTCGCGGCCTCCTTGATGATGGCCTCCGCCGCGTCGAGGTCGCTGCACAGGTTGGACCACTTGTACGAGGCGAACCCGACGACCGCGATCTTCACGCCCTTGGCCTCGCCGACCGAGATCATCCCGGGCCACCCGGTGTACTTGATCCCGGCCTCGTCGAGCGCCTTCTGCGAGTTCTTGTATCCGACCTCGCCGAAGTCGTACGCGTGGTTGTTCGCCATGTTCATCATGTGGAACCCGGCGTCCTTCAGGTTGCTCACATACCCCGGCGGCGTCCGGAACGCGAAGCACGTCTTGCCGGCCGACTCCGCGGAGCACTTGCCCACGCCGGTGTCGTCGGTCAGCACCTGCTCCAGGTTGCCCATCTGGAAGTCGGCGGTGAGGAAGTCCTGGACCGGGTCGAAGAACCCCTTGCCGTTGTTCGGCGGCAGCCCGCCGGGCGCCATGCCCATCACGATGTCACCGGTCGCGGTCATCGTGATCCCGTCGGCCGGTCCCGGCGCCGCGGGCGCGGTCGTGCCGCCGGGCGTGGCCGCCTCGCTGCCCTGCTGCGCCACCGGCGGCTGGCTCTTCCCCGGCCCCGGATCGTCGCCGCTGAGGAACGTCGCCGCCCCGGCCGTGCCGGCCCCGATCACCAGCGCCGCGATGGCACCCAGGATGATCGCCGTGCGACGCCCGCCCCCGCTCTTCGGCGGCGGCGTCTCCCCCGGCAGCGGCAGTTTGCGCCGTCCCGCCCGCTCCTCGGGCTGATACGCCTGCGCCGCGAACAGGTCCTCCGGCCCCCGGGTCGCCCCGGGATCCGGTGCCCGGGTGGCCCCGTAGACGGGCCCGGTCGTCTGGGCGCCGTAGACGGGCCCGGTGGCCTGCCCGGCGCCGAACGACGCACCCGCAGGTCCGTCGCCGTATCCAGGTCCATCGCCGTACGCGGTTCCCTCGCCATACGCCGGACCGCTGACCTGCCCACCGGCCGCGAACATCGAACCGCCCGCCGCCGGCGCACCGTCGCGGAACGTGCCCGTCGCGGGCGGCTGACCGTCGCGGAACGTGCCAGTGGCCTGCGGGCCAGCGTCGCGGAACGTGCCCGTCGCAGGCGGCTGACCGTCGCGGAACGTGCCTGTCGCCGGTGGGGCGCCGTCCCGGAACGTCCCAGTGGCCTGCGGGCCGGCGTCGCGGAACGTCCCCGACGCAGGCGGCTGAGCATCGCGGAAGGTGCCGGTCGCAGGTGGCTGGCCGTCGCGGAAGGTGCCGGTCGCCGGCGGCTGAGCATCGCGGAACGTGCCCGTCGCGGGCGGCTGAGCGTCACGGAAGGTGCCGGTGGCCTGGAGTCCCGCGTCGCGGAACGTCCCCGTCGCCTGGGGGCCGGTGTCGCGGACCGAGCCGGTCGGCTCAGGACCCGCGCCGGGCACCGCCGCAGCACCATAGGTGCCGCCGGTGGGCCTGGCGCTGCCGCGGACCTGCCCGGTCCCCTGTGCGCCGGTGTCGAAGAGTGAGCCGGTCGGCGCGGCGCTCCCGCGAGCCTGGTGACCGGGGTCGAACGAGGGCGCCGGCGGTGCGGCCGAGCCTCGGACCGGGGGCGCGCCGTCATAGCCGGGCGCGGCACCGCCCCGCGCCGGAGGGGCAGGATCGAACAAAGAGCCGGTCGGCGCGGCGCTCCCACGGACCGGTGCGGTGCCACCGAAGGCCGAGCCGGTCGGCTGGGCGCCGCGGGTGTCCTCGGGCGCCCACGCGCTGCGTCCGTGCTGCTGGCCGCCGTGAACGTCACCGGACGGCTGCCCCGCGCGGAAGTCGCCACCGCGCAGCTCGGCACCGTGCGGGTCCCCGGGCCGGGTGTCACCACTCCAGGCCGGCGGCCCGGACTCGGCCCGCCGCCCGTCCCCGCTCCAGCCGGCCGACGGCCCAGACTCAGAGCGCCGGTCATCCCCACCCCAGCTGGCAGGCGGCCCGGCCTCAGGACGCCGCTCGTCGCCGCTCCAGCCAGACGGTGGGCCAGGCTCAGGGCGTCGGTCGTCGCCGCTCCAGGCGGCCGTGGAGGGCTCGGCACCCCGGCCGTCGCCGCCCCAGGCCGCGGCGCCGGGCTCAGCACCCCACGCCGCCGTGCCGGGCTCCTGGCCGCGACCGTCGCCCCACGCCGCGGTGCGGGGGTCCGGTGCCCACGGCGTGTCGCCCGGTGGCTGCTCGCCCCGCCGGCCGGGGCCGCGGGGATCGGCGCCGCCCGGGCCGTAACCCTGGCCGGGAGCTGGCGGTTGATCGTGTGGAGGCTGATCGCGATCGTCCGGCCAACGGGACGGGTCGCTCGGCGGTCCGCCGTACACCGTCATGCGCTTCCCACCCCACCGGTCTTTCAACTGTGGGGTCGAGTCGCCCCGCGGCGAACATATCGCACCCGCGCGACCTCGTGATGGTCTGGTTCCAATGCGTTACCAGTACTGTTGAACGGCGCCGCGCCGCAGGTCGGCATGTATCGTGAGCATCCTGCCCGACGCCCGGGGCACGACCGGCGTGTGCATAAACTGACGTTCGCGTGATTGCTCATGGCGAGTGACACGCCGACGGATTCGAGGTGGACGCGATGGACGAGGTACTGGCGCGCAGCGGCATTTTCCAGGGTGTCGAGCCCGAGGCTGCCGAATCCCTCGCCAAGGAGATGGAGACGATCGACGTCCGCAAGGGCGAGATCGTGTTCAGTGAAGGCGAGCCGGGCGACAGTCTGTACATCGTGCTGTCCGGCAAGATCAAGGTTGGTCGCCGGGCCGCCGACGGCCGGCAGAACCTGATCGCCGTGATGGGACCGAGCGACATGGTCGGCGAGCTGTCGCTGTTCGACCCGGGTCCGCGCACCGCGACCGCCACGGCGGTGCTCGACACGCGGCTGGCCCGGCTGCGCAAGCAGGCGCTGCGGCCGTGGCTGACCAACCGGCCGGAGATCGCGGAGCAGCTGCTGCGCGTGCTGGCCAGGAGGCTGCGCCGCACCAACGACGCCCTCGCGGACCTGATCTTCACCGACGTGCCGGGCCGGGTGGCCAAGACGCTGCTGCAGATGGCGGGCCGCTTCGGCACCCGCGACGGCGGCGTCCTGCGGGTCAACCACGACCTGACCCAGGAGGAGATGGCGCAGCTGGTCGGCGCCTCCCGCGAGACGGTCAACAAGGCGCTGGCGGACTTCGCCTCCCGGGGCTGGCTCCGCCTGGACGGCAAGAGCGTCATCATCATGGATCCCGAGCGCCTGGCCCGCCGCGCCCGAGTCTGAGCGCACCACCGGACACCCCAAAAAGGCACGCCCGCCGCGTGCCTTTTTGTCTGCCACCAAAAAAGTCAGGCTTGACTGTTTGTTTTCGGCGCAGCACCCTGGAAGGTGTGAGGGCCCCGCAGCAGGAACGCAGCCGCGCCACCCAGCAGCGCCTGCTGGAGGCCACCGTCGACTGCCTGGTCCTGCACGGCTGGTCGGGCGCGACCACCACGGTCATCGCCGAGCGCGCCGGCGTCTCCCGCGGCGCCCAGTTGCACCACTACCCGACCCGCGCCGCCCTGGTGCTCGCCGCCGTCACGCATCTGGCCGAGCGGCGCGCCGAGGAGATCCGCAAAGAGGCCGCCGAGCTCACCGGCGACCGCGACGAGCGGCTCGACAAGGTCCTCGACATGCTGGCGACCGCGTTCACCGGGCCGCTGTTCGTCGCCGCCCTGGAGGTGTGGGTCGCCGCCCGCACCGACCTCGAGCTGCGCGACGCCCTCGTCCCGCTCGAAGCGAGGGTCGGCCGGGAGATGCACCGGCTGACGGTCGAGGTGCTCGGCGCCGACGAGCGCCGGCCGGGGGTCCGCGAGGCGGTCCAGACGACGCTGGACCTGCTGCGCGGGCTCGGCGTGGCCAACCTGCTCACCGACGACAGCCACCGCCGCGGCCTGCTGCTCGCGGCGTGGAAGCAGCAGCTCACGACGATCCTGGGGACCTGAAATGGTGACGTTGTCCGAGGTCCTCACGGACCTCCGCACGGAGTCCGAGTCGCTGGACCGGCTCGTGTCGGCCCTCGACGACAAGGACTGGAGCCGGCCCACCCCGGCCCCCGGTTGGACGGTCGCGCACCAGATCGCCCACCTGCACTGGACCGACGGGGTGGCGACGCTCGCCGCGACCGACCCGGCGGCGTTCATCCAGCAGCTGGGCGCGATCGAGGATCCGTACACGATGGTGGACCGCGCGGCGGCGGACAACATCGCCCCGCCGGAGGAGCTGCTGCGCCGCTGGCGGAACGGCCGGGACGCCCTGATCAAGGTGCTGAGCGAGAAGCCGAAGGACGAGAAGCTGCCGTGGTTCGGCACCGCGATGTCGCCGCTGTCCAGCGCGACGGGCCGGATGATGGAGACGTGGGCGCACGGCCAGGACGTGGCCGAGACGTTCCCGGAGCGGGCCGACGCGCAGGAGCACCGCCGGCCGACGGACCGGCTGCGGCACGTGGCCAACCTCGGCTTCCGCACGATCGGGCACAGCTTCCTCAGCCATGGAAAAAACCCTCCGGCAGCACCGTTCCGGGTGGAGTTGTCCACGGTGGACGGTGCGGTGTGGACGTTCGGGCCCGAGGAGGCGCCCAACCGGGTCGTCGGCCCGGCCGAGGACTTCTGCCTGCTCGTCACCCAGCGCCGCCACCCGGCCGACCTCGGGCTGCAGGCCACCGGCGACGACGCCCGGGAGTGGATGACCCTGGCCCAGGCGTTCGCCGGCCCGCCCGGTGGCAAGCGGGAGCCGGCGAAAGCGAAAGCGCAGTGATCCGCATCGGCAACGCCTCGGGGTTCTACGGCGACCGCGCGACCGCCTGGCGGGAGATGCTGGACGGCGGTCCCCTCGACGTCCTGACCGGCGACTACCTCGCCGAGCTGACCATGCTGATCCTGGCCAAGGACCGGATGAAGGACCCGGACACGGGGTATGCGAAGACGTTCCTGCGCCAGCTCGAACACACCCTGGGCACGGCGCTCGACCACAACACGAAGATCGTCACCAACGCCGGCGGTCTCAACCCGGCCGGCCTCAGGCGGGCGATCGAGGCGCTCGCGGCGCGGCTGGGGCTCGGCGTCCGGGTCGGCCACGTCGCGGCCAGCAACCCGAATGCGTATATCGGCGCGCTCGGCATCGCGGAGTGCCTCAAGGCCGGCGCGGACGTCGTCGTCACCGGGCGGGTCACCGACGCCTCGCTGGTCGTCGGCCCCGGCATCGCCCACTTCGGCTGGCGGCCCGAGGACCTCGACGCGCTCGCCGGCGCCACCGTGGCCGGGCACATCCTGGAGTGCGGCGCGCAGGCGACCGGCGGCAACTACGCGTTCTTCACCGAGCTGCCCGACCTGGACCACCCCGGTTTCCCGATCGCCGAGCTGCACGAGGACGGCGCGTCCGTCATCACCAAGCATCCCGGCACGGGCGGCGCCGTCACCGTCGACACGGTCACCGCGCAGCTGCTGTATGAGATCGGCGCCCCCGAATACCTCGGCCCCGACGTCACCACGCACTTCGACACGATCCGGCTCACCCAGCAGGACGAGGACCGGGTCGAGGTGCGGGGCGTCAAGGGCAGCCCGCCACCGGACACGCTGAAGGTCGGCACCCCGGCGCTCGCCGGCTTCCGCAACAGCATGACGTTCGTCCTGTGTGGACTGCAGATCGAGGAGAAGGCGGCCCTCGTCGAGCGGCAGCTGCGGCGCAGGCTGGACCACGAGCTGGAGTTCATCCTGGCCCGGACCGACCACCCGGACGCCGACGACGAACAGCGGGCCAGCGCGCTGCTCGCGGTGCACATCAAGAGCACCGATCAGCAGGCCGCCGGTCGGGCATTCTCCCAGGCGGCGGTCGAGCTGGCCCTCGCCTCCTATCCCGGCCTCACCCTGACGGGCCCTCCCGGCGACGCCACGCCGTTCGGGATCTTCCAGGCCGAGTTCGTCCCGCGCGGCGCCGTCCACCAGGTCGCCGTCCTGCCCGACGGCACGGAGGTGGAGGTCCGATGAGAGTGCCGCTGGGGACCCTGTTCGGGGCGCGGTCGGGCGACAAGGGCGGCGACGCGAACATCGGCGTGTGGGCCCGCTCCGACGAGGCGTATGCCTGGCTGCGGGAAACCCTCACCGAGGACCTCCTGAAGGAGCTGCTGCCGGAGGTCAGGACCGTGGAGCGGTACGAGCTGCCCAACCTGCGCGCGCTCAACTTTCTGGTGCGCGGCATCCTCGGCGACGGCGTCGCGGCCAGCACCCGCTTCGACCCGCAGGGCAAGGCGCTCGGCGAGTGGCTGCGCTCGCGGGTCGTCGACATCCCCGACAAGTTGCTGCCATGACCGATGCCTACGCGAAGCCCGAACTGCGGGATCTAGTGCGAAATTTCACCCGCAAGGAGATCGTGCCGCACCTCGGCGACTGGGAGCGGGCCGGCGAGGTGCCCCGCAGCCTGCACCGCAAGGCGGCCGAGATCGGGCTGCTCGGCATCGGCTTCCCGGAGGAGGTCGGCGGCGAGGGCGGCGACCTGACCGACACGATCGTGGTCACCGAGGAGATCATCCAGTCGGGTGGTTCCTCCGGGCTGATCGCGGCGCTGTTCACGCACGGGATCGCGCTGCCGCACATCATCGGCAGCGGCAACGCCGAGCTGATCGACCGGTTCGTGCGGCCGACATTGCGCGGCGAGCTGATCGGCTGCCTGGCGATCACCGAGCCCGACGGCGGATCCGACGTCGCGGGCATCCGGACCACCGCAAAGGCCGACGGTGACCAGTACACCGTCAATGGCAGCAAAACCTTCATCACCAGCGGCGCACGGGCCGACTTCGCCACCACCGCCGTGCGCACAGAGGACGGGGTCCGGCTCCTGGTGGTCCCGGCCGGGTTCACCGTCACCAGGACCCTGGAGAAGATGGGCTGGCACTGCTCCGACACCGCCGAGCTGTCCTTTGTGGACGTGCGGGTGCCACGCAGCCATGACGTGGGCGGCATCCAGACCCTGCTGGCGCACTTCGCCGCCGAGCGGATCTCCCTCGCGGTGCAGTGTTACGCGACCGCGCAGCGCTGCCTCGACCTGACCCTCGCCTGGGTCCGGGACCGGCACACATTCGGCCGCCCCCTGGCCAGCCGGCAGGTGGTCAAGCACCGGCTCGCCGAGATGGCCCGGCAGGTCGACGTCGCCCGGACCTACGTGCGACACACCGCGAGACGTGTCGCAAGCGGCGAACGACTCGTTACGGAGGTGGCGATGGCGAAGAACACGGCGGTCGCGGCCTGCGACCACGTCGTCGACCAGGCCGTGCAGCTGCACGGTGGCCTCGGGTATTTGCGCGACGCCGAGGTCGAGCGCCATTACCGGGACGCTCGGATCATGGGCATCGGCGGCGGGACCACGGAGATCATGAACGAGATCATCGCGAAGCAGTTGGGGGTCTGAGGCATGCCGATCCTGACAAGTGCCCTCGATCCGCGTGGGGGCGTCTACCTGGACAACCGGGAGGCGATGCTGGAGCGGCTGGCCGAGCTGGAATCGGCGCTGCGACAGGCGCGCGGCGGCGGGGGCGAGAAGTACGTGACCCGCCATCACGCCCGCGGCAAGCTGCTGCCCCGGGAGCGGATCGAGCTGCTGGTCGACCGCGACTCGCCGTTCCTGGAGATCTGCCCGGTCGCCGCGTGGGGCACCGACTACCCGGTCGGCGCGAGCGTCGTCACCGGCATCGGCATCGTCGAGGGCACGCCGTGCGTGATCGTGGCGAACGATCCGACGGTCCGCGGCGGGGCGATCAACCCGTTCTCGCTGAAGAAGACCCAGCGGGCCGGCCAGATCGCCCGCGAGAACCGGCTGCCGATGATCAACCTGGTCGAGTCGGGCGGCGCGGACCTGCCGCAGCAGGCGGAGATCTTCATCCCCGGCGGGGCGGCGTTCCGCGACCTGACCCGGCTGTCGGCGGCGAGCATCCCGACGATCGCGGTGGTCTTCGGCAACGCGACGGCCGGCGGTGCGTACGTGCCCGGTATGTCGGACTACACGATCTTCGTGCGGGACCGGGCGAAGGTGTTCCTCGCCGGCCCGCCGCTGGTGAAGATGGCCACCGGCGAGACGGTCGACGACGAGACGTTGGGCGGCGCGGCGATGCACGCCACGAAGTCCGGTCTTGCCGACTACATCGCCGAGGACGAGCGCGACGCGCTCCGGCTCGCCCGGGGATGTGTCCGAAATTTCGGCAACAGCCTGGCAAAGACCTACGGCCTCGAGCCCAAGTACGACGCCGACGACCTCCTCGGCATCCCCAGTGCGGATCTCAGGGTGCCGTTCGACCCGCGCGAGATCCTCGCAAGAGTCCTGGACAGCAGCGAGTTCGACGAGTTCAAGCCCGCCTACGGTCAGGCGCTGTGCACCGGCTGGGGCGCCATCCACGGCCACCGCATCGGCGTCCTCGCCAACACCCGCGGCGTACTGTTCTCCGCCGAAGCGCAGAAGGCGGCCCAGTTCATCCAGCTCGCCAACGCCGCCGGCATGCCGCTGCTCTTCCTGCAGAACACGACCGGCTACATGGTCGGCAGCGAATACGAGCAGGGCGGCATCATCAAGCACGGCGCGCTGATGATCAACGCGGTGGCGAACTCGAAGGTGCCGCACCTGACGGTCAACATCGGCGCCTCCTACGGCGCCGGCAACTACGGCATGTGCGGCCGCGCGTTCGAGCCGCGTTTCCTGTTCACCTGGCCGAACGCCAAGTCGGCGGTGATGGGACCGCAGCAGCTGGCCGGGGTCCTGTCGATCGTCGCCAGGCAGGCCGCGGAGGCCAAGGGCCACGTCTACGACGAGGAGCAGGACCGCACCATGCGGTTCATGGTCGAGCACAAGGTCGAGCAGGAGTCGGCAGCGCTGTTCCTGTCCGGCCGCCTGTACGACGACGGCGTGATCGACCCCCGCGACACCCGCACGGTTCTGGGCATGTGCCTGGCGCTGGTACAGAAGACGGCCCAGGACACCAACTTCGGCGTCTTCCGACTCTAGGAGAGAACGTGATCAGAAGGCTCCTGGTCGCCAACCGGGGCGAAATCGCCAGACGGGTGTTCGCCACCTGCCGGGCGATGGGCGTCGAGACGGTCGCCGTCTACTCCGACTCCGACGCCGACGCGCCACACGTCGCCGAGGCCGACTACGCGGTGCACCTGCCGGGCAACGCGCCGACCGCCACGTACCTGCGCGGCGACCTGCTCATCGCGGCCGCCCGCAAGTGCGGCGCGGACGCGGTGCACCCCGGCTACGGGTTCCTGTCGGAGAACGCCGACTTCGCGCGCGCCGTGATCGACGCCGGGCTCACCTGGGTCGGGCCGTCGCCGAAGGCGATCGCGATGATGGGCTCGAAGCTGGAGGCGAAGGCGCTGCTTGCTGACGTGGGCGTGCCGATGCTGCCGACCGCGGTCGAGCCCGAGCAGGTCGACACGTTCCCGGTGCTGGTGAAGGCATCCGCCGGTGGCGGCGGCCGGGGCATGCGCATCGTCCGGGACCGCGAGTCCCTCGCCGAGGCGGTCGCGGCCGCGCGGCGGGAGGCGGCGTCGGCGTTCGGCGACGGCACGGTGTTCTGCGAGCGGTACGTCGAGCGGGCCCGGCACGTCGAGGTCCAGATCATGGCCGACTCCCACGGCAACATCGTGACGCTCGGCGAGCGGGAGTGCTCGATCCAGCGCCGGCACCAGAAGATCGTCGAGGAGACGCCGTCGCCGGCGGTCGACCCGCAGCTGCGGGACCGGCTCTGCCAGGCGGCGATCGCGGCGGCCCGCGCGGTGTCCTATGTGGGCGCCGGCACGGTCGAGTTCCTCCTCGCGCCGTCGGGCGAGTTCTTCTTCCTCGAGATGAACACCCGGCTGCAGGTCGAGCACCCGGTCACCGAGTGCGTGGTCGGCGTCGACCTGGTGCGGCTGCAGCTCGTCGTGGCCGAGGGCGGCCCGCTGCCGTTCAACGGCCCGCCGCCGCTGCGCGGGCACGCCATCGAGGTCCGCCTGTACGCCGAGGATCCCGCGTACGCCTGGATGCCCTCCACCGGCACGCTGCACCGCTTCGACGTGCCGGGCGTCACGCATTCCTTCGGCCCGCTGGCCGCGCCCGGCCTGCGGCTGGACTCCGGCGTCGTGGACGGCTCCGTCGTCGGCGTGCACTACGACCCGATGCTCGCGAAGCTGATCGCCTGGGCGCCGACCCGCGCCGAGGCGGCCCGGATGCTGTCCAACGCCCTGGCCCGGGCCCGTTTCCACGGCGTCACCACCAACCGGGACCTCCTGGTGCGGGTGCTGCGGCACTCCGCGTTCCTGTCCGGCGGGACCGACACCGGCTTCCTGGACCGGCACCCGGAGGTGTTCGCGCCGCTGCTGTCCTCCGTGGACGCGGTGCGCCTGTCGTGCCTGGCCGCCGCGCTGGCCGGGGCCGCCCGCCGGGCCAAGTCGGCCACCCTGCCGGGGCTGCCCTCCGGCTGGCGCAACGTGCCGAGTGCGCTGCAGACAGTGGTGTACGAGGGGCCGACCGGCACGATCGAGGTCGGCTACCGGCTGGACCGCTCCAACGACCTGGCGGCCTGGGCGGTGCGCCGGGTCGACCCCGAGGACATCGGCCTGCCCGGCGCCGCGCTCGACCCGGCCGGCGCGCCCGACCACCCGCCGGCGCAGATCCTCTCGGCGACCGGCGGCCAGGTCGTGCTCGACGTCGCCGGGGTCCGGCTGCAGTTCGCCGTGCACGAGGTCGGCCCGGTGTCCTTCGTGGACAGTTCCGAGGGGTCGGTGACGCTGACCGAGCTGCCCCGCTATCCGCTGCCGGTCGCCGAGCAGCCCGAAGGTTCCCTGATCGCGCCGCTGCCCGGTGCGGTCGGCCGCGTCCTCGTCGTGCCTGGGCAGCGGGTCGCCGCCGGCGAGCTGCTGCTGACCGTGGAGGCGATGAAGCTCGAACACCCCGTCCACGCACCCACCGACGGTGTCATCAGCGACCTGCGGGTCACGGCCGGCTCGCAGGTCGAGTCGGGAGCCCTGCTGGCGGTGTTGACGCCTGCTTGAGAAAGGTCCACCCCTCAATGGACTTTGACTACACATCGGAACAGCAGGACCTCCGTGACGCGGTGGCGAAGCTCGGCAAGCGCTACGGGCACGAGTACTTCGTGCGCAAGGCCAAGGCCGGCGAGCACTCCGACGAGCTGTGGGACGAGGCGGCCAGGCTCGGCTACCTCGGCGTCAGCGTGCCCGAAGAGTTCGGCGGCGGCGGTGGCGGCATCACCGAGCTCGCGATCGTCTGCGAGGAGCTTTCCGCGGCCGGCGCGCCGCTGCTCCTGCTCGTCGTGTCGCCCGCGATCGCGGCGACGATCGTCAACCGGCACGGCACGCCCGCGCAGCGGGCCCGCTGGCTGCCCGGTTTCGCCGACGGCACGCGCAAGGTGTGTTTCGCCATCACCGAGCCCGACGCCGGCTCCAACTTCCACCGGCTGTCCACCGTGGCCAAGCGGGACGGCGACGACTATGTGATCACCGGGCGCAAGGTGTACATCTCCGGCGTCGACGAATGCTCACAGATCGTCGTGGTCGCCCGGATGGCCGACGAGCGCACCGGCAAGCTGAAGCCCGCCCTGTTCATGGTGCCCACCGACGCGCCCGGGCTGACGCTGTCCAAACTGGACATGGAGATCGTGTCGCCGGAGAACCAGTTCCTGCTCTTCTTCGACGAGGTGCGCGTCCCCGCCGCCGACCTGATCGGCGAGGACCCGGAGGCCGGCCTGCCGGCGCTGTTCGCCGGCCTGAACCCGGAGCGGATCACGGTCGCCGCGATGGCGTGCGGGACCGCCCGGTACGCCCTGGAACGGGCCTCCACCTACACCGCGACCCGCTCCGTGTGGGGCCGGCCGATCGGCAGCCATCAGGGCGTCGCGCACCCCATGGCGCACGCGCACATCCAGGTCGAGCTGGCCCGGCTGATGGTGGCGAAGGCGGCGGCGCTGTACGACGCCGGCCGCGACCTGGAGGCCGGCGTCAACGCGAACATGGCGAAGTACGCGTCGGCGGAGGCGTCGGCGCTCGCCGTGGACACCGCGATCCAGGCGCACGGCGGCAACGGCATGACCACCGAGTACGGCGTCGCGACGCTGCTGGGCGCCACCCGGGCGGGCCGCATCGCGCCGGTCTCGCGCGAGATGATCCTCAACTTCGTCGCCCAGCACCTGATGGGCCAGGAGAAGTCCTACTGACGGCGCAGCTGCTGGCCGGTGATCGTGCTCGGCGGGTTACCGGCCAGGCAGCGAAACGTCGTCGGCCCGGCCTGCTGGGCGGACAGCGCCGGCAGCAGCACGTCGACCCGCCAGCCCACCGGCGGCAGGGAGACCAGCAGCAGCGTCTTCAGGCTGCACACCTCACCGACGGTCGGGTTGTCCTTGGCCGCCTTCACCTGGCTGCCCGCGGGCAGGTCACCGTAGGCGAACACCTCCCAGGTGTGCGCCGCGGCACAGTCCACGGCCTTGAAGCCGGCGTCGAAGCACTCGACCGTCTGCGCGCAGCGGGCCGCCTTCGACACCCCCTGCGGGCACGCGACGGCGACGGCGCTGCGGGTCGGGCCGGCCGAGGCGGTCGGCGGGGCGGAGCCGGTCGGTCCCGGCGTCTTCGTGGGGCCGGGTCCGGGCCCGCCGCTGAGGTTGTACGCGATGCCGGCGCCGGCGAGCGCCACCACGAGCAGCACCACCGCGCCGACGGTCAGCACGAACCGGCGGGCGCCGGGCGGGGGCTTCGGCGTGTCCAGGACCACGCCGTCGGCACCGGGGCCGACCGGCGGCGGCCCGCCGCCCAGCCAGGGCGCCTCCAGGCCGTGCTGGACGGTCCGGTCGGAGTCCTCGCCGACCATGAACGGGGAGTCCAGGAGGCGGTCCGGCGGCGGGGGCGGGGTCGGCGCCTTCGAGGTGTAGACCGGTTCGATCGGCGGCGAGCCGAGCGGCGGCACGATCACCTGCGGCGCCGGCTCCAGCCGCAGGCCGATCAGCAGGTCGCGCAGCTCGATCGCGCTCGGCCGGGCGGCCTCGTCGTTCGCCATGCCGGCCCGCAGGACCGCCATCAGGCTCTCGGGACAGCCGGGCAGGTCGGGGATCTGCTCGTTGAACATGTCGACCAGCGACAGCAGGCTCGGCGCCTGGTCGTCCCGCCAGCGCGGCGGGCGCCCCCGCATCAGCGCGTACAGCGTGGCGCACAGCGCATACACGTCGGCGGCGGCCGCCGGTGGGGACTGCCGGAACGTCTCCGGCGGCGCGTAGGCCGGGGTGAGCGTGTCGAGCGTCATCGACTCGTCGCGCCACTCGGCGAGGATGGCCAGGCCGAAGTCGGCGAGCGCCGGCTCACCGAACCGGCTGAAGAGGATGTTGGCCGGCTTGACGTCGCGGTGGAGCACCCCGAGCGCGTGGGCGTCGGCGAGCGCGTCGGCGATCTTGAACCCGACGTCGCGGGCCTCGACCGCGGTGAGCGGCGAGTCCTTCATCCGCTCGGCGTATGAGCCGTCGCACAGCTCCATGATCAGATACGGGTGGCCGAGCTCGGTCACGCCCGCGTCGAACAGGTCGACCACGTGCGGGTGGCTGGACATCCGGCCGGCGGCGCGGGCCTCGCGCAGGAACCGCCGGCGGTCGCGGTCGGTCTCCAGGGTCCGGTTCTCGACCTTGACGGCGACCTCCCGGCCGACCGACTCCTGGGTGGCCCGGTAGACCGTCGCGTAGCCGCCATGCGCGAAGACGGACAACCCGGTCATCCCGGGCACCGTCGGCATGGGTGCGGCTGCGGTCACGGCTAAGACGGTACGACAGCCGCCGGATATTCGCCGTCACGCATCGGCTGTTTCTTCCGCTGCGGCCTCCGGCCGGAAGAGCAGTGGGGGATTCTCACCCCACACCCCCAATGCTCGCTTCGCTCGCACGCCCTGCGCTTCGCGCGGCCGAAGCACGCGCGTGCGCGCGGCATCCGGGCGCGCACTCCCCGGCGTGCCGCCCACGCCCTC
The DNA here is from genome assembly GCF_040676755.1 of Dactylosporangium sp. NPDC049525. Taxonomy (NCBI): domain Bacteria; kingdom Bacillati; phylum Actinomycetota; class Actinomycetes; order Micromonosporales; family Micromonosporaceae; genus Dactylosporangium; species Dactylosporangium sp. NPDC049525. The sequence continues at coordinate 79,979 of NZ_JBFAPO010000040.1, forward strand.
GCGTGCCGGTCGCCCTGTCCGCGCGCTGGACCTGTTGCGCAACTCGAAGTACGGCGTGCCTGCGCAAGGCCGACCGCGTGCAGCTCAGGGCGTGGCGGCCGAGGTCGTCAGGGCCGCGGTCACGACTGCGGCCTCGTCGCACTGGCCGTTGGCCTCGAGGGCGTCGGCGAGGACCCGGGCCGCGTAGATCCGGCTGCGGACGTCCTCGCCGGCGAGGGTCTGCGCCTGCCGGGCCCAGTCGAGGGCCTCGACGTGCCGGCCCGCGGCGAGCAGCGCGCCGGCGTAGGCGGCGACCGCGTGCCGCCGGGAGAACATCACCGACGGGCCGGGGCGGTCGGCGGCCACGCAGCCGAGCATCTCCAGGGCCGTCTCCAGGTCGCCCTGCGCCTGGCGGGCCAGGCCGAACAGGACCCGCGGCGCGACCTTCGCCGCCTCGAGGACGTCGTGGGTCTCCACGACCTGTAGCACCGCGCGGGCGTCGTCCTCCGCGGCGACGGCGTCACCGCGGTCGAGGCTGACGAACCCGCGCATGGTCCGGGACATGCCGATCAGCAGCGGATGGCCGGTCTTCTCGCCGTACTCGGTGGCGTCGGTGAGCAGGTCGTAGGCGTGTGCGGGCTCGGCCAGCTCACGGGCGACCACGCCGCGGACCACGAGCGCGAGCCCGCGGCCCCAGTCGTCACCGGCGGCGGCGAAGTCGCGGTACGCCCGGCGCGCCTCCCGGTCCGCGTCAGCCAGGTCGCCGCTCTCCGCGGCCGCGAACGCCTCGACCGCGCGCAGCGTGCCGACCGCCCACGCGTCGCCGACCCGCTCCCCGAACGGCAGGAAGGCCTTCGCCAGGCGCCTGGCCTCACCGAGGCGGCCGGCCAGGAGGCGCACGAAGGCGGTGGTGCCGCGCAGCCAGGCGCGGCCGACGGGGTCGCCGAGCTCGGCGAAGCGGCGGGCCGCCCGGCCGAGGGCCGCGTCGGCGCCGGCGAAGTCGCCGCGGGTGGTGGTGACCCAGGCCAGGTGCTGCAACGACCACGCCTGCGCCCGCCGGTCCCCGGCGCTGACCGCGATCTGGAACGACTCGGCGAAGCGGCCGCCGGCCTCGGCGAGGCGCCCTTCGAGGAAGTCGGCCATGCCGAGCCGGCGCATGGCGTCGCCGCGCTCATAGGTGAGGCGGGCGTCGGTCGCGGCGTCCAGCGCCTCGCTCAGGGTCTGGTAGCTGCGGCGCTGGTCGCCGGTGGCGCGGTAGGCGCGGCCGGCGACGAGGAGGGCGCCGACGCGCACCGCCGGGTCGTCCGGGGCGTTGGCGGTGATCTTCTCCGCGCTGGCGAGGGCCTCGGGCACCCTGCCGAGCTGCAGCAGCGCCCGGGCGTGGACGAGCCGGTCGCCGGGTGGCACGACGCCGCCGCCGAGCGCGGCGGCCCGGTCGGCGGCCTGCGCGGCCTGGGCGGGCTCGCCGGTCGCGAGCGCCTCGCGGGCGGCCCGGCCGAGCGCCTGCACGCCGAGGGGCGCGGCGGAGCGGGCGAGGGAGTCGGGGCGCAGCCCGACGACGTCGGCGAGCCGGGAGGCGCGCTCGGCGTGGTCGGCGATGAACGCGTCGGCCGCGCCAGCGGTCATGTTGAGGCCGGTGACCGTGCCCGCGACGTTGCCGGCGCCCTGGTGGGCGGTCATCGCCGCGGCGGCCCAGCGGGACAGCGCCGCGTGCCGCTCGGCGAGGTCGGCCTTGCCGATGCCGGCATACGCGGCCTCGCGCAGCAGCGGCGTGGCGAACGCGAACCCGCCGCGGGCGCGCCGCAGCATCCGCCGCTGGAGCAGCTCCTCCACGGCGCGCTCCAGCTCGACCGCGGCGACGACGGCGGGCCGGGCCGGCTGGCCGGGCGGGTTGAACCGCAGCGCCTCGAGGGCCCGGCTGGGCACGGTGTCGCCGATGACGGCCGCGTCGCGCAGCACGGCGCGGGTGTCGGCGGGCAGCGCGTCGATGCGGGCGGCGAGGACCGCGGCAAGGTCGCGGGACAGCAGCCGGCCGCCGAGAGATCCGGGAGTGAGCCGCCAGCCGACGGGGTCGCTGCCGGGCACGGTGCTCAGCGCGCCGCGCTCCTGCAGCAGCGTGACCAGCTCGGCAAGGTAGAACGGGTTGCCCTGCGCGGTCGCCAGCAGCCGGTCCTCATCCGGTGCTGCCAGTCGCCCGCCGCCGAGGTACGCGGTGAGCAGGCGCGCCGCGTCGGCGCCGCGCAGCGGCGGGATCGGCACCAGCTCGGCGTCCGGGACGCGGGTGAGGACACCGGCGGAGCGGACCAGCTCCGGGCGGCCGAGCAGCACGATGAGGACCGGGCCGGTGATCCGCTCGATGGCGGCGCCGAGCGCGTCGACGGTCTCGGCGGTGGCGTCGTGCAGGTCGTCGACGATGACGACGAGGGGCGTCTCGGCCGCCATGCCGGACAGCAGCTCCGCGACGGCGTTGGGCACGGCGTGCAGGTCGAGCTCGTCGGGCTTGGCGCCGGGCGCGACCCAGGACGCCTCGGCGAACGACCCGGAGTAGCCGATCAGGCTCAGCAGCAGGTCGGTGGCGAAGCGGGGCGGCTCGGGCCGGCCGCGGGCGGCGCGGGCCAGCCGCTGGGCGAGGCGGCGCAGCCGCTCCTCGACCGCCTCGCGGGTGAGGTTGGTGGCGTCCGGCGGCAGGCCGATCGCAGCGCGGACCAGGTCCGCGAGGGGCGCGAGCCGGCGGCGCTCGCCGAAGGCGGCGCAGTGCACGGACAGCACCCGGGCGCCGCCGCCGGGTGCGAACCCGGCGCTGGGCGTGTAGCCGGCGCCGCCGAGGTAGCCGGCGGCGAAGCGCTCGATCTCACCGGCGAGCCGGGACTTGCCCAGGCCGGCCTCGCCGGTGAAGACCAGGACGCGGGTCTCCTGCCGGTCGGCGATCTCGGCGAGTCGGCCGGAGACGCGGGCCAGCTCCGCCTCGCGGCCGACGAACGGCGCCTCGTCGCCGAGGCCGGAGCGGGTGCCGGGGGCGTCGAGCAGGCCGAGCAGTTCGTACGCCTCGACCGGCTGGCGTTTGCCCTTGAGCCGCAGCGGCCGCAGCGCGCGCCAGGAGGCGAGCCGACGGGTGGTGGCGGCGGTGCGGTCGCCCGCGTAGACGGCGCCGATCGCGGCGGCGTCAGCGAGGCGGGCCGCGGTGTTCACGGTGTCGCCGATGACCGTGTATTCGATGCCGGCCTGGACGCCCGCGACGACGGTGCCGGTGTTGAGCCCTATGCGCAGCCCGAGGGGGGCGCCGCCGCCGCGCTCGTCGTCGAGCACCCGGCGCACCGCCCGCTGCATCGACAGCGCGGCGCGCACGGCCCGCTCGGCGTCGTCCTCGTGCGCGACCGGGGCGCCGAAGACGGCCATGATGCCGTCGCCGGTGAGCTTGTCGACGTGGCCGCCGAAGGTCTTGACCGCGCCGGCGAGGGCGGCCAGCACCCGGTCGGTGACGGCGCCGACCCGCTCGGGGTCGAGGTCCTCCGACCAGGCGGTGAAGTCGGACAGGTCGCCGAAGAGCACCGTCACGATCCGCCGCTCGGCAGCCGGGAGGCTGGCGGCGGCCGGCAGCGCCGAGCCGCAATGGTGGCAGAACCGCGCACCGGGAACGGCCACGGTCCCACACACCGAACACGTCACGTTGCGTCCAACCCTAAGTGGGGTGGCTGTGATTCCCGCCTCAGGTAGGCAAGTTGTGCGCGCACCGACCACTCGGCGGCTTCCCACAGGCTGCGGTCCACGTCGGCGTAGACCCGGGCGACGACCTCGGCGGGCTCCTCGGCGCCCGCGGCCAGCGCCTCGCGGACCTGTTCCAGCCGCGCCCGGCGGTGCTGGTGGTAGAAGCGGGCGGCCACGGCGGTGTCGGTGAGTGCCGGGCCGTGGCCGGGCAGCGCGGGCACGCCCTCGAACGTGGCCAGCCGGGCCAGGCTCTCCAGGTAGTCGCCGAGGTCGCCGTCGGGCCAGGCGACGATCGTGGTGCCGCGGCCGAGGATGGTGTCGCCGGTCAGGAGCAGCCGCTGGTCACCGTGCCGGGCGGCGAAACAGACCGAGTCAGCGGTGTGACCGGGCGTGCTGACCGGTTCGATCAGCACGCCGTCGACCTCGAGCGTCGCGTGGACCGGCGGCTGGTGCACCGGCGCGCCGGTGAGCTCGGCGAGGCGCGGCACACCTTCCGTGTGGTCTTCGTGGCTGTGCGTGAGAATGATGGCCGCGATCGGCGCGTGCGCCGCGACCGCCCGCAGGTGCCCCTCGTCCAGCGGGCCCGGGTCGACGACGACGCAGCCGCCGCCGGGCGCCCGCAGGAGCCAGGTGTTGGTGCCGTCGAGCGTCATGGGACCCGGGTTGGGCGCGCGGACCAGCGTCACCCAGTCGGGCAACGACGTGAGGACCTCGGCGGTCGGGGCGGTGACGTGGCTTACCACGAAGAGATCGTACGGCGGGCCGGTTCACTCGACACGTCACCCGACCGGCTACCGGACCCGCGCTACGACCCGCTTCGTGACGGCCCTTTCAGGCTGCCCCTTCAGGCGACCCTTCAGGCGACCTCGAAGATCGCCTCGACCTCGACGGGCGTGTTCAGCGGCAGGGCGGAGACGCCGACCGCGCTGCGGGCGTGCTTGCCCGCCTCGCCGAAGACCTCGCCGAAGAGCTCGCTGGCGCCGTTGACGACGCCCGGCTGGCCGGTGAAGCCCGGTGCCGACGCGACAAACCCCACGATCTTGACCACCTGCACGACCGTGTCCAGGCCGACCAGGGCGTGCACGGCCCCGAGGGCGTTCAGCCCGGCCTGGCGGGCGAGGTCCTTGGCCTGCTCGGGGGTCACGTCCTCGCCGACGAGGCCGGTGGCGGGCAGCTTGCCGTCGATCATCGGCAGCTGGCCCGAGACGTAGACGTAGTTGCCGGTCCGCAGTGCCGGCACGTAGGCGGCGACCGGCGGCACGACCGGCGGGATCGTCAGCCCGAGCTCGTCCAGCCGGGCGAACACCTCACTACCCATGTCAGCCGGCCTTCGGCCGCTTGAAGTAGGCGACCAGGTTCTCCGGGTTGAGGCCGGGCACGATCGCCACCAGCTCCCACCCGTCGTCGCCGAAGTTGTCCAGGATCAGCTTGGTGTTGTGGACCAGCAGGGGTGCGGTCAGGTACTCCCATTTCTGCATGGTGCGAGACTATCGGGCGGCTGTTGCACCCCGACCGAATCGGGTCCCCCAACGGATGCGCGTGGCGGCTACCCTAAGGGCCGCGCCGCACGGGTCCCGGGAGCCGGACCGCCGGCGGACCCGGCCGTCGCACACGAGGTGGAGACATGACACAACCGCCCCAGTACCCAGGGCAGCCCGAATACCAGGGCCAGCCAGGCGACCCTTACGCCGCGCCGGGACAGCCACCGCAGGCACCTCCGGGGCAGGGCTGGCCGCCCGCGCCGTCCGTGCAGGACCCGTTCGCACCGCCCACCTCGGCGCCGCCGTCCGGACCTCCGACCTCCGGCCAGCCGTATGCGGTGCCGGTCCAGCCGCCGTTCCCGCAGGCCGGGTATCCGCAGCAGCCGGACCCGACGCAGTACGGGCAGCAGCCGCAGTACGGGCAGCCGGATCCCTCGCAGTACCCGCAGCAGGGCTACCCGCAGCAGCCGCAGCAGTATCCGCCGACGGGCGCGTTCCCGACCGGGCCGCAGCCGACCGGGCAGTTCCCGACCGGCCCGCTGCAGCAGCAGCCGACGAGTGGTTTCCCGGGGCAGCCCACGAGTGGTTTCCCGGGCCAGCCGACCAGCGGCTTCCCGGCCGACCCCTATGCGGGTGGCTACCAGCCCGGCTATCAGCAGCCGCAGCCGCCGAAGAAGCGCGGCCTGATGATCACGCTGATCGTCCTGGCGGTCGTGCTGGTCCTGTGCGGTGGTGGCGGCGCGGCCGCGTATTTCATCACCCAGGGCAACCAGGGCAAGGGTCAGCCGACCGCGCTCGACGCGGTCAACGGCTTCCTCAAGGCCGTCTACAAGGACAAGAACACCACCGAGGCGCTCAAGTACGTGTGCGCGAGCTCGCGGAACAAGGAGAAGCTGGCGGCCCGGGTCGACGAGATCCGCAAGTATGACGCCGCCCTGAGCAGCCCGACCTACACGTGGCCGGCGCCGACGGTGGAGAAGCAGGACAGCTCCGCGGCGACGCTGCTCGTCCCGATCAAGGTCGCCACGAGTGACGAGAAGGTCGCGGAGACGAAGTACAAGTTCCTCGCGACGAACGACAACGGCTGGTGGGTGTGCGAGATCACTGCCGCGTAGTCATGGACGGCGCCCTGTAGCGTCGAGGAGTGACAACGCGCGAGTCTCAGGACGGGCGGGGCGGCTACGGCTGGCCTGCCCGTCTTCATGTGGTCACCGGCAAGGGCGGCACCGGCAAGACCACGGTCGCCGGCGCGCTCGCCCTGGCGCTTGCCCGGGACGGCCGGCGCACGCTGCTCATCGAGGTCGAGGCGCGCCAGGGCATTGCGCAGCTCTTCGACCGCGACCCCCTGCCCTATCAGGAGCTGCGGATCGCGGCGGCGAGCGGCGGCGGCGAGGTCCGCGCGCTCGCCGTCGACGCCGAAGAGGCGCTGCTGGAATACCTGGAGATGTTCTACCGGCTCGGGGTGGCCGGCCGGGCGCTGCGCAAGGTCGGCGCGGTCGACTTCGCCACGACCGTCGCGCCGGGACTGCGTGACGTCCTGCTGACCGGCAAGATCAAGGAGGCGGTGACGCGCACCGCCGACGGCCGCCGGGTCTATGACGCGGTCGTGCTCGACGCGCCGCCGACCGGCCGGATCGGCCGGTTCCTCAACGTGACGGCCGAGACGGCGCGGCTGGCGAAGGTCGGCCCGATCAAGACGCAGAGCGAGGGCGTCGCGGCGATCCTGCGCTCGCCGATGACCGCGGTGCACGTGGTCACCCTCCTGGAGGAAATGCCGGTCCAGGAGACCGCCGACGCGATCGACGAGCTCGTCCGGCTGGGCATCCCGATCGGCACGGTGATCGTCAACGCCACCCGGCCGCCCGTGCTCGCCGGCGCGAAGGTGACCCAGGCGGACCTGCGCCGCGGGCTGACCGCGGCCGGGCTCGCCGCCGACAAGGAGACCCTCGCCGGCCTGGCCGGCGAGGCGAAGGCCTACCAGACCAGGATCGCCGCGGAGGCGTCGCTGCGGGCCGACCTGCTCGGTCTCGGCCGGCCGGTGGTGGAGTTGCCGGTGCTGCCGGGCGGTGTCACGCCGCAGGCGCTGGAGTCGCTCGGTGATCTGTTGCTCACCTCGGCTTGAGCGAGCACCTAACGGATACGCTCGCTAGGTGGGGACTCCCAAGCTCGACGTCGACGCGATCCTCGCCGACCCGGCGATCCGCATCGTCGTCTGCTGCGGCTCCGGCGGAGTCGGCAAGACCACGACCGCGGCGGCCCTCGCGGTGCGGGCCGCCGAGCGGCACGGGCGGCGCACGGTGGTGCTCACCATCGACCCGGCCCGCCGGCTGGCGCAGGCGCTGGGCCTGACCGAGCTGGACAACACGCCGCGGCTGGTCAAAGGACTGCAACCGGACTCCGCCGAGCTCCAGGCGATGATGCTTGACATGAAGCGGACCTTCGACGAGGTCGTGCTCGAGCACACCGACCCGAAGCGCGCCGAGGAGATCTTCGCCAACCCCTTCTACCAGGCCATGAGCTCGACGTTCTCCGGCACGCAGGAGTACATGGCGATGGAGAAGCTCGGCCAGCTGCGGGCCCGCGACGAGTGGGACCTGATCGTGGTCGACACCCCGCCGTCCCGCTCCGCGCTGGACTTCCTGGACGCGCCGGCCCGGCTGTCCCGGTTCCTCGACGGCAAGATGCTGCGGCTGCTGCTCGCCCCGGCCCGGGCCGGAGGGCGCAGCGTGTTCAACCTTGTGTCTGCCTCGTTCGGCCTGTTCAGCCGTACCGTGACGAAGATCCTCGGGGCACAGCTGCTGACCGACCTGTCGGGTTTCGTCGGCGCCTTGGACTCGATGTTCGGTGGCTTCCGCGAGCGGGCCGAGCAGACCTACCGGGTGTTGCAGGCGCCGGAGACGGCGTTCCTGGTGGTGGCCGCCCCGGAGCCGGACGCGGTCCGTGAGGCGGTCTACTTCGCCGGGCGGCTCGCCGCCGACCGGATGCCCCTGGCGGGGCTGGTGCTCAACCGGGTCGTCCTGGTGCCGGCCGGCGGGCTGGCGGCCGACGACGCGCGGGCCGCGGCCGTCCGCCTCGACGAGGTGGGCGGGCACCCGGCGACGGCGGAGGTGCTCCGGGTCCACGCCGAACTCGCCGACCAGCGGGACCGGCAGGCGGCAGTCTCCGGCCGGTTCCTGCGCGCCCATCCCGGTGTGCCGGTGGTGAAGATCCCGGCGCAGCCCGCCGACGTCCATGACCTCGACGGGCTGCGTGCAATCGGAATTGCCTTCTAGAGCCTTCGTCCGCCCGGTGCCTCAGCCGGTCGGAACGAGCTCCTTGGGCGCGTCCTTCTCGTTACGATCCATGGCGGCTTCGAACATCTTGCGCCAGCTGGGCACCTGCGGGTGACGGCGCAGCAACGCTCGGCGCTCGCGCTCGGTCATGCCGCCCCAGACTCCGAACTCGATCCGGTTGTCGAGGGCGTCCGCCAGGCATTCGTACCGCACGGGGCAGCTCCGGCAGATCCGCTTCGCCACGTTCTGCTCGGCACCCTGGACGAACAGAGCGTCCGGGTCGCCATTGCGACACGCGGCGATGCTGGGCCAGTCGACGACCATGCTCATATTTCCTCTTCCCCCCTTGGACTCCCCCCGGGTCCATCCGCCGTGCTTGCCCCAGCGAATAGCACCCAAACCACGTCCCCCCATGGCATTTGGATGCTGTTCGCCGGGCTACCCGGCGCGACGGCAGGGTCCCCGGCCACGGGAACCCCGAGAGGAGCTTTCCGGAACATCATGCTCTGTAGTCGTCCAGTTACGCAACGTTGTTGCACCAGGTTAACCGCCACTTTGGCGATCCACCAAAGGGTGGAGCGTGGTACCGCAGCGTCACGACCGGGTGTGATTTGCCCAAAATGCCGGCACTCCCGTGATCCGTGTATCAGACTCGGCTACGGGTCAACCTCACGCCCGGTGTCACGCGTCTAGGACAACGAGGACGCCAGCATCTGGACGCGGCCTCATGACGTCGTCACGTAGTCTGAGGAAGTGACCTGGATGCGCAAACGCGAACACGGCCTGCTGCCCAATGCAGCATCTCTCCTGCTGTGTGGGCTGCTCGCGGGCTTGGTGGTCGCTGCGGCCGCATTCCCCGCGGTTGCAATGTCGGGCCTAGCCGCGAAGGCCGGCGCCGACACGTTCGAAAACCTGCCGACTGACATCGACGTGCTTCCGTCGCCGCAGATCAGTTACATCTATGCATCCGACGGCAAGACCCTGCTGGCGATGATGTACGACGAGAACCGGCGCGACGTCCCGCTGACCGATGTCGCGGATGTCATGCGCAAGGCGATCGTCGCCGCGGAGGACAACCGCTTCTACGAGCACCGCGGTGTCGACGTGAAGGGTGTGGCCCGCGCGTTCGTGGCCAACCAGAACGCCGGCGGCCAGACCGAGCAGGGCGCCTCGACGCTGACGATGCAGTACGTGCGGCAGGCGATCTCCTACTCGGCGAAGACGCCGCAGGACGTCGTGGACGCCACCGACAAGACCCCGACGCGCAAGCTGCGCGAGATGAAGTACGCGATCGACCTGGAGAAGAAGCTCAACAAGGACCAGATCCTCGAGCGGTATCTCAACATCGCCGCGTATGGTCACGGCGCCTACGGCATCTTCGCCGCCTCACACGTCTACTTCGAGAAGGACCCGAAGGACCTGACGCTGCCCGAGGCCGCGCTCATCGCCGGCCTGGTGAAGGCGCCCGGCACGAGCGACCCGGCGACCGCCGACGGCCTGCCGCGCGCCATGGAGCGGCAGAAGTACGTGCTGAACCAGATGGTCGCGATGGGCTACATCAAGCAGCCGGAGGCCGATGAGGCCGCCAAGGTGAAGCTCAACATCATCGGCAAGCGCACCCCCGAGGGCTGCGAGTCGGTGCAGAAGCAGGAGCTGGGCGCCGGCTTCTACTGCGACTACCTGCGCCGCTGGTGGATGGACCAGAAGATCTTCGGCGAGGACCAGTACCAGCGCGCCAACCGGCTCCGTGCCGGCGGCTACACGGTCATCTCCTCGCTCGACGTCGCCACGCAGACCGCGGCCGCCAAGTACGCCCAGGACCAGCCGAACGTCGGCAAGAACGAGAAGATCCGGATCGGCAACCAGAACGCGGTGATGCTGGCCGCGGTCGAGCCGGGCACCGGTCGGGTCACCGCGATCGCGACGAACCGCGTGTTCAGCAACGACAACTCGCACAACGGGGCCAACACCAACCCCGACAAGCGGGGGCAGAAGGGCAACTACCCCAACACCACGGTGCCGATCATCACCGGTGACAAGGACATCCCCGGCTACCAGGCAGGGTCGACGTTCAAGATGTTCACCGCGGTGGCGGCGCTGGAGGCGGGCCTGCCCCTGGCCACGACGATCAACACCGAGAAGCAGTTCCAGTCGACCTTCAAGATCGAGCCGGGCAGCCCGGCGTCCTGCAACGGTCCCTGGTACTGCCCGAAGAACTCCGGTGGCCAGTCCGGCCCGTACAACATGTGGACCGCCTTCGGCAGCTCCATCAACACGTTCTTCGTGCCGCTGGAGCAGCAGGTCGGCGCCGACAAGGTCGTCGACGTGGCGAAGCGGCTCGGCATCCAGTTCAACGCCGCCGAGGACGCCAAACTGGCCGCCAACCCGAAGGGCTGGGGCGCCTTCACCCTCGGCGTCAGCGCCACCACGCCGTTGCAGCTGGCCAACGCCTACGGCACGCTCGCCGCGGACGGCCTGTACTGCGAGCCGACCCCGATCCTCGAGGTCCGCGACAACAACGGCAAGAAGGTCGAGGGGCTCGACCCGAAGTGCAAGCAGGTCGTCGACAAGGAGGTCGCGCGCGCGGCCGTCGACATGGCCCGCTGCCCGGTCGGCGACCAGTCCGCCACCGGCAAGTGCGGCGGCGCGACCGCGGGTTACGCCCGCAAGTACGTCGGCCGCCCGCTGGCCGGTAAGTCCGGCACCACCGACTCGGAGAAGAGCGCCACGTTCGTCGCCATGACGAAGCAGCTCGCGGTCGGCGGCTTCCTCACCGACCCGGACTGGCCCGAGACGAACAAGGACATGAAGCACCCGCAGATCAACTACGCCACCTTGGGCACGCTCAAGGACGGCCTGGCGAACAAGCCGGTGGTCCAGTTCGTGGCGCCCACCAAGGACAAGTCGATGGGCAAGCTGGTCGAGATCCCGTCGGTCAAGTGCGCGCCGGTCGACCAGGCCAAGAGCCGGATCAGCCGCGCAGGGTTCACCGTGACGGTCTCCCCCGCGCAGATCGCCTCGACCTGCCCGGCGGGCACGGTCGCAAAAACCGAGCCGGGCGGCGCCACGGTGAAGGGCGGGCCGGTATCGCTGATCATCAGCAAGGGTCCGGGCGCGCCGGCTCCGCCGTACCTCGGCACCGACCCGGGCACCGGTAACGGCGTCCGCGACGACCAGGGATGCCCGCTGCCCTGGGTCTGCTGACCCGCACCGCACAACGCAACGGCGGCCGCCCCGGACATCCGGGGCGGCCGCCGTCGTACTACCAGTGGGCTATTGCATAGCAGTGGGCTACTGCATAGCAGTGGGCTACTGCTTCGCCAGCTGGGCCCGGACCTCGGCGGCGACCCGGCCACCCTCGGCGCGGCCGGCGACGGCGGACTGCGCGGCCTTCATCGCCTGCCCCATGCTCGCCATCCCGCTCAGCCCCGCCGCGGCGAGCGCGTCACGGACGATGCCGGCGAGCTCGTCCTCGGAGAGCTGGGCCGGCAGGTAACCGGCGAGCACCTCCTCCTCGGCCCGTTCCTTCGCCGCCTGGGCCTCCCGCCCGGCACCGGCGAACGCCTCGGCGGCCTCGCGCCGCTTCTTCGCCTCCTTGGTGAGCACCGAGAGGACCTCCTCGTCGGACAGCTCGCGGGCGGCCTTGCCGGCGACCTCGGCGTTGCGCACCGCGGTGATCGCCATCCGCAGGGTCGAGGTCACCAACTCGTCGCGGGCCTTCATCGCCACGCGCAAGTCGGACTCCAGACGCTCCTTCAACATGAGCCAAGTCTATCTGCGGGTCCTTGCCCATATTGGGTTGCAAAAAGTACGGCGGGCGCCCGCACAGGCGCAGGAGGTGCCCGGCAAGCAGAGCCAGTTTGAGTGGGAGCGAAGCGAGCATGGGGGGTGTGGGGAGGCGCAGCCCCCCACGGAACCGCGGGCGGCAGCCCGGGGAGCAGAGCCAGTTTGAGTGGGAGCGAAGCGAGCATGGGGGGTGTGGGGAGGCGCAGCCCCCCACGGAACCGCGGGCGGCAGCCCGGGGAGCCAGAAACTGTACGCTGAGCTGATGCGCTCGAAGACTGTCCGGCGGCTGCTCGTCGGGACCGCCGCGGCCGGTGCCGCCACTTTTGCCTACGCGTCGCTCGTCGAGCGCAACATGTTCACCCTGCGCAGATTCGACGTGCCGGTGCTCGCACCAGACGCCGAGCCGCTGCGGATCCTGCACCTCAGCGACTTCCATCTCACCCCGGGCCAGCACCGCAAACAGCGCTGGATCGCGGAGCTCGCCGGCACCGACCCGGACCTCGTCGTCGTCACCGGCGACAACATGGCCCACGTCGACGCCGTTCCCGCGGTCGTGCGGGCCCTGACGCCGCTGCTGGACCGGCCCGGTGCCTTCGTGTTCGGCAGCAACGACTACCGCGGGCCCGTGCTGAAGAACCCGTTCGGGTATTTCAACCGCGACAAGCCTTACGTGCAGGGCGCCGCGCTGCCCACCGAGGAGCTGCGCGACGTGCTCACCGGCTCCGGCTGGGCCGACCTCAACAACGCCCGCACCACGATCAAGGCCGGCGGGCGCACCATCGAGCTGGTGGGCGTCGACGACCCGCACGTCGGTCGCGACGACTACGACAGCGTCGCCGGCCCGGCCTCGCCCGACGTCGACGTGCGCATCGGCCTCACCCACTCCCCCGAGCCGCAGGTCCTGGACCGGATGGCCGACGACGGCTTCGACCTGCTGCTGGCCGGCCACACCCACGGTGGGCAGGTCGCGCTGCCGTTCTTCGGGGCGCTCGTCACCAACAGCGGCCTCGACCGGCGGATGGCGAAGGGGCTGCACCGGTGGCCGTATTCGTCGGCGTTCCTGCACGTGTCCGCGGGCCTCGGCACGCACCCGACGGCGCCGGTCCGGTTCGCCTGCCCGCCGGAGGCGTCGATCCTGACCCTCGTCCCGCGATGACCGCCACGACCGCGACCACCCCCGCGGCGTCGGCCGTCGCCGCGGGTGCTGCCGGTCTCACGGTGCGCAAGTGGCCGCGCCGGGCCGCGTACGCGGGTGTGGCGGGCGCCGCCGGGCTCGCCGTGCTGCTGCCGACCGGCACTGCCGGCGCCGGGTGGTTCCTGGCCGGGCAGGTCCTCAACGTCAACGCGGTGCGCGCCTACCCGGTCCGGGTCCGCGCGCACGCCGGCAACCGGGTCACCCTGACCCGCACCCCCGACACGTCGCGCTCGATGCCGCTCGCCTTCGTGTGGTCCTCCGGCCACGCGGTCCTCGGCCCCGTCATCGCCATGGACCGCACCAGCGTGACCCGCGAGATCACCACCCTGACCCGCGGCACGCTGGTGAGCGGGCTCAAGGGGTACACCACCGGTTATGTCTTTGAAGGTGACCCCCTGTCGGCTCGGGGCCTGCCCTTCGAGGAGGTGCTGGTCCCGGCCGAGCTCGGCGACTGCCCCGCGTGGCTCGTCCCGCCGGTCAGCGGCCCCGCCGACGACACGTGGATCATCGCGGTCCACGGCAGGGGCGCGCCCCGCGGCGAGGCGCTGCGCATCCTGCCCACCTTGGCCGCGTCGGGTCACAACACGCTCGTCGTCACCTACCGCAACGACCCCGAGGCGTTCCCCAGCCCCGACGCCCGCTTCCACCTCGGCCACACCGAGTGGCGCGACGTCCTGTCCGCCATCGACTACGCCCGGGCCGCCGGCGCCCGGCAGGTCGTCCTGTACGGCTGGTCCATGGGCGGCGCCGCCATCCTCAACCTCCTGCGCTCGTGGGAGCACGGCGGCTTCGTGCGCGGCATCGTCCTGGACTGCCCCGTCGTCGACTGGACCGCGACCCTGCGGATGAACGCCCGCCAGCTCAACGTCCCGCCACTGTGGACCTGGACCGCCCTCAAACTGATCCAGCACCGCCTCGGCGTCCGCGCCGCCGACCTCGACTACCGCGACGTACCCCTCGACGTGCCGACCCTGCTCTACGTCGACCACGACGACCGCACCGTCGCCCCGCAGCCGACCGTCGCCCTGGCCGCGGCCTCCCCGTCCGTCCAGCTCGTCGAGACCCGCGAGGCCGGTCACTGCCGCAGCTGGAACCTCGACCCCGCCGCGTACGAGTCGACCGTGAACTCCTTCCTCAAGTCTCTCTGACGCCACAGGGGATACCGAGTTGGAGCGCTGCCGGGCGTGGGCTACGATTACTCGGCACGCTCGGGGTATAGCGCAGCTTGGTAGCGCGCTTCGTTCGGGACGAAGAGGCCGTCGGTTCAAATCCGGCTACCCCGACTTCGTGTAGCACGTGGTGAGGGCCGGTTTCCTGGTGACAGGAGATCGGCCCTGATCCGTTACTAGGGCTCTGGGAGACGCCCGGGGGACAACCCCGCTCCCAGCACTGTGATCCGCGCGTCACTCCGCCGGCCGCAGCAGCCGATCCAGGACCGCCACCGGCCGACGCAGGCACGCCTCCCGACACACGCTCAAAGACGAGGGCAAGACCCCGTTCGGTGCCTGCGAACGCCGAAGCCTCGGACATTCCCATCGAGCGAATGTCCGAGGCTGTGCGCGATTACGCTGTTGCCCTATTGAGCCGGCCGTTTCATTTGCGATATCAGATTTCCTGGGCAGGACAGATCGTCCCCCGGCTCAGGCAGACTCCTGACACCTAGTCGTTCAGTTGCGGATCGCGTAGCTGTAATAGCTCGCCAAGTAGGGAGTGCCCCAGAAGTTGGAACCGCAGTCCTGGTAGCTGAACTGGCCCGGATTCTTCCACGGGCCGTAGACGAGCTTTCCGCCGTCCTTCAAGCACCACAGCACGGCCCGATGTTGCCCGGTCCCGCCACTGCAGGTGCCGTCCGTCCCGACCAGATTGCTGCCCCAGTAAACGGGTCCATAGCTGCAGCCCGTTGGAGCCGCAGCGGCCGGGTCGGCCGCGACCGTCGTCGCGGCCATTGCCACGACCGCCACAACCGCCAATCGCAAAGATTGACGAGAGGCTTTCGAGAACATCTGATTCGAACGAAGCCAATTGAACACATTTCCCCCAATGCGTCAGGCCCTTCAGATGGACGGTACTCTATGCGATGCAAAGGCTTCAGGCAACAAACAGCGGATTGCGCAGGCACATCGGGGCACGTCATGCCGCACGAAGGCACGTTCCGAGGCGCTGCCATAGCGTCCGATTTCGGACGGAACATCAAGCGGCAATCGGGGCCGCCAACGGACACGGAGTGGGTCCAAGCCTCCGGCGCCCAGGGAAGCCCTGGGTGAGTCGGTGTCCATGGGCGCGGCGTGGCGCTACGTTGACCAGGATGATTTTTCGCACCGAGAGGAACCGCCGGATGGCCGCCAGCTTCCACCCTCAGCCGTATCCGCTGTATGCCGTGACGATCGAGAAGGTGGACAACCCGGCCCGGTTCCAGCTCACGGATGAGCCGGTCCGCCTCGTCATCGGCTGGCGCGCCGACGAGCAGGGTGACGTGACCCCGCTGCTCGCCGGTGGCAGTCCTGGCGGCAGCCCCTGGACGGGGCCCGTGTACTACGAGGAGACCCGGGACCGCGCCGAGGAGACCGCCCGGCAGGTCGCGAAGGGCGACCGGTCCGCGGTCCGGGGCGCCCGGGTCGTCGAGGCCGCCGCCTGGATCGACCGCAACACCGAGCTGTAGCTCCACGGCCGGTCGGCCGTTGCCCGGGTCGCCTACCGTGCAGACATGGACGGTCGTCTCGTGGCGTGGGGCATAGCGATCGTGTTGGTGCTGGTGGTGGCCGCGGGGGTGCTGGTCCGGCGCCGGCGGGCGGCGGCGCGGGAGCTGAGCCGGGAAGAGGTGCTGCGCCAGGCCAGGCGGGCCGGCCAGCAGATGACGAAGGCGAGCCGGACGGCGCGCCGGGGCGGCATCCGCGGCAAGGGCGGCGGTGGCAACGAGCCCAACGACGCGGACACCAGCAACGACCTCGGCGGCGCCAGCAGCGACTCGAGCGGCTGGTAGCACGCCGAACAGCCGACCCTGGTGCCGTCGCCACCGCCGACCTGCGAGGCGCCACCGCCGGAGCCCGAGACCCTTGCTCCGGCGGCGCAACCGCACCTTCGGCGGCGGTGACCGACCACCGGGTGGACACCGGACGGTCAAAACCTGCTGAACACCTCAGCGGCGACCCCGCAAGGCCGATCTGGTTGACAATGAACGTGCAGGGCGGTCCGGCACCGGTGACGATGGATCCAGTCACCGGTGCTCATTCGCGTGCTGCGCTGGACGTGGCCCTGCACGACGTCGCGGGGTGCAGCCTGCTGCTGTTCGACGTCGATCACTTCAAGACGGTCAACGACGCCTTCGGCCACCTCCGCGGCGACCTGCTGCTGCGCCAGCTCGCCGACCGGATCACCGAGCTCATCCGCACCGAGGACGCACTGTTCCGCTACGGCGGCGACGAGTTCGTGCTGCTGCTGCCGAACACCGGGGCGGACGAGGCGCTGCGCCTCGCGATCCGGCTGACGGACGAGATCCGCGCCCGCGAGTTCGCCGGGACCCCACCGCTGCACCTGTCGATCAGCCTCGGCGTGGCGACCAGCCCCGTCGACGGCACCGACGGCGAGGCCCTGATCGCGGTCGCGGACCGCCGCAACTACCTCGCCAAGCGCCGCGGCCGTGGGCAGGCGGTCGGCGACGACGTCGAGGCGTCCACCGCCGCCGGCTCCTCGCGGCTCTGGGAGCGTGACGCGGCGCTGAGCGCCACGCAGGAGTTCCTCACCCGGGTCGCGGCCGGTGGGCACGCCGCCCTGCGGGTCGTCGGCCCCCCGGGCGCCGGACACACCCGTTTCCTGCGTGAAGTCGCCCAGATCGCCCGTTTGCGCGGTTTTCCGGCGGTACTGGCGGCCGACCGCGCGCCCGGCTGCATCCTGCTCGCCGACGTGGGCGACCCGTTGCCGGAGCTCGGGGACGCCGCCGCGGTCGTCTACGCCACCACGAACCTGCACGACGACGACCCGCGCCGGACGGGACTGCGCGAAGCGGTCGTCGAGCTGACCCCGTGGTCGCCGGCGACGCTGCGGATCTGGCTGCGCATCGCCCTCGCGGGCGAGCCCAGCACCGCCCTGGTCGACCGCCTCGTCGAACGCTCCGGCGGGTTGCCGGCGCGGGCGGAGGCGGAGCTCGGGCGGCTGCGCGCCCAGGGCGAGTTGATCGGCTCGCCCGACGGCACCTGGACCGTCAAGCCACAGCCGGCGAAACGGCGACGCAGCCGGCTGCCCGTACCGATGACCAAACTCGTCGGCAGGGACCGGGAGACCGCCAAGGTCGCCGCCCTCGTCCGGGACGGGCGCCTGGTCACCCTGGTCGGCCCGGGCGGTATCGGCAAGACCCGGCTGTCCCTCGCCGCCGCGACGGTGCTCGCCGACGACTTCGCCGGCGGCGCCGTGTTCGTGCCTCTCGCGGACAGCACCGACGCCGAGCTGATGACGGCGGCGCTGGCGCGCGCGCTGCACGTCAGCGAGCTGCCCGACCAGAACCTGTTCGACACCGTGCTGGACCAGCTCGAGGAGTCCGAGCTGCTGCTGGTGCTGGACAACTTCGAGCAGGTCGTCGACGACGGTGCGGCCCTGGTCAGCGACCTGCTGGCCGCGGCGCCGGGAGTCCGGGCGCTGGTCACCAGCCGGGAGCGGCTCTCGCTCTACGGCGAGCAGGTGTACCAGGTGCCCACGCTCGCCGACTCGCCCGCGGTGACGCTGTTCGAGCAGCGGGCCCGGGCCGTCGACGCCGACTTCGAGATCACCATCGACACCGCGCTGCCGGTCGCGGCGCTGTGCCGCCGCCTCGACGGCCTGCCCCTCGCCATCGAGCTGGCCGCGGCCCGGGTCGACCGCTGGACGCCGGACGAGCTGCTCAACCACCTCACCGAGCACCTCGACCGGGACCTCGACTCGCTCGGCGGCGGCGCCGGACCGCGGGACCTGCCGGCGCGGCAGCAGACCCTGCGCGGGGCGATCGACTGGAGCTTCGTCCTGCTCGACGCCGAGGAGCAGCGGCTGCTCACGGAGCTGTCGGTGTTTGCGGGCGGCTGGACCACGGCGGCGGCGCTCGCGGTGACGCTGCCCGGTGGCGACCTGGACCTGCTGGTGAAGCGGCTGTCGGCGCTCGTCGACAAGCACCTCGTGGTCCGCGACGAGGACGACGGCCGGTACCGGCTGCTGTCGACGATCCGCTCGTACGCCCTGCACCGGCTCGGCGACGCGGTCGAGCCGCTCGACCGGCACGCCGACTTCTACGCCGCGTTCGCTGAGGCCTCGGCGGCCGGCCTGTCCGGCCCCGAGCAGGTCGAGTGGACCGGCCGGGTCGAGGCGGACTACCAGAACGTGCGGGCCGCGTTCGCGCACGCGGACGTCGCCACCAAGACGCGGATCTGCCTGGGGCTCTGGCGGTACTGGCGCAACGGTGCCCACATCAACGAGGGCCGGGAGTGGCTCTCGACGCTGCTGGCCGCACCGGGGCTGGAGGATGGCGCCCTGGCGCGGCTGCTGCACGCCGCCGCGATCCTCGCCGCGACCCAGGACGAGCACGAGGAGGCCCTGCGCTTCGGCGCCTCCGCCCTGCAGAAGGCGACCGCTGCCGGGGACCGCGCGACGGTCGGCCACGCGCACAACGCGATGGGGATCGCGGCGATCGGCGGCGGCGACCACGCGGCCGCGACCGAGCACTTCGGGCACAGCCTGGCCATCTGGCGGGAGCTGGACGTGCCGCAGGGCGTCGCCGCGTCCCTGGGCAACCTCAGCAAGGTGTCACTGTCGCGGGGCGAGATCGCCGGCGCCGAGCAGTACGCCACCGAATGCCTGTCGCTGGAGCGCGCCGCCGGCAACACGCGGGGCATCCAGCTCGCCCTGGAGTGTCTCGGGCAGATCATGCTCGCCCGCGGGGACGTCGGCGCGGCCCGTGAGGCGCTCGACGAGAGCCTCACGCTCAGCCGGCAGATCGGCGACTCGTTCGGCGCCGCGATGGCTCAGCACCAGCTCGGCCTCGCGGCCCGGCTGGAGGGCGACCGGGTCGAGGCACTGCGGCTGCTGGTGACCGCGCTGACCACCCGGCACGAGGTCGGCGACCGGCTGGACCTAGCGATCTCCCTGGACGTGGTCGCGGCGCTGGTCGCGGCCGACGACCCGGCCCACGCGGCGCGGCTGATCGGCGCGGCGGACGACCTGCGGGCCCGGCACCGGCTCGCCGAGCCGCCGGACGCGCAGACGCTGCGCTCGGTGACGCTGCCGCTGCTGCTCGACCATCAGCGGGACCGGGCCGCCGGCCGGGCGGTGTCCATCGAGCACATCGTCGAGGCCCTAAAGTCCTCTTATGGTGTCGTTGGCTGACTGGCAGCGCCTGTTTCCCGCGGACTCGGCGGTCGGGGCTTCGTTGATCGAGCGCTGGTCGGAGCCGCACCGGCGGTACCACACCCTGGACCACCTGGCGGTCATGCTCGGCGTGATCGACGCGCACGCCGAGATCGCTGACGACGCTGACGCGGTGCGGCTGGCGGCGTGGTTCCACGACGCGATCTACGAACCGTTCGCGCCGGACAACGAGGAGCGCAGCGCGCTGCTCGCGTTGTCAGTTCTGCCCGATTTAGGGGTTTCGGCGGACCGGGTGGCCGAGGTGGCCCGGCTCGTCCGCCTGACGGCGGGGCACTCGGTCGCGGCGGGTGACCGCAACGGCGCCCTGCTCGCGGACGCCGATCTCGCCATTCTCGCGTCGCCGCCGGCCGACTACGCCCGTTATGCGGCAGCGGTACGGCAGGAGTACGCGGCCGTGCCCGAAGACGCCTTCCGCTCCGGCCGGGCGCAGATCCTCGGGTCGTTCCTGGCCGAACCGGATCTCTTCCGGGCGGTGCCGGCGCGGGCGGAGTGGACCGCCCGCGCTCATGACAACCTGCGGGCCGAGATCACGACGCTTCTGGGTGCTCCGTGACGTTCTGCAGGTACAGCGGCTCACCGAACTTCTCAATGAGCGCGAGCTGCGTCTCCAGATAGTCGACGTGGTGCTCCTCGTCCGCGAGGATCTCCTCGAAGATGTTCGCGGACGTCACGTCGCCGATCGAGCGCATGTATTCGATGCCGCGGCGCAGCCGGTCGACGGCCTCGACCTCGACCTGCATGTCGCACTTGAACTGCTCCGGGACGGTCTCGCCGATGCGCAGCGCGAAGAGGCGCTGGTAGTTGGGCAGACCTTCCAGGAACAGGATCCGGTCGGTCAGCACCTCGGCGTGCTTCATCTCGTCGATCGACTCGTGCCGGGTGTGTTTCGCCAGGATCGTATATCCCCAGTTCTCCTGCATCTTCGCGTGTAGGAAGTACTGGTTGATCGCCGTGAGCTCGGCGGTCAGCTGCTCGTTGAGAAATTCAATGACTCGTGCATCCCCCTGCATGTGGGCAGGGTAACCGCTTTTCTAGGCCAAAGCGGGCAATACCGCATTTGGCACCTCGGCATCGATGAGATCGGCCACCCGGTCGAGGCAGGTGCCGCAGCCGGTGCCGGCGCCACACTCGTCACCCACGGCATCCTCGGTATGCGCACCCGAGCGGATGACCCGCCGGATCTCGCACTCCCGTACCCGAGCACAGATGCACACATACACGATTGAGCTCCTCGCTTAGCCTTACCTAAGCAAGGGTCGCCTAAGTTGTCCGCTGAGACAAGTCCTGAGCAGCTATTTCACAGTCCTGGATACGTCGGGGGGAACGGACAAATGCCGTGGGCGACGCAGGCCGGCAGCTTTCAGGCGCGCCACGATCTCCTTGCCGGTCACACTGCGCGCACCCAGCCAGATGGCCGCCTGCACCCGGTGCGCCGGAATGTCGTAGTGATCCCGCTCGAAGCCACGCCGGGGCACGCCCAGCAACTCCGCGAACACGTGCAGCTCGGTGACCGAGACGTCGCTGATCAGATGGGCCCAGAGCCGGCCATGCGCCGGCCACCGCGGCGTGTCGATGTAGAGCACGCCTATTAGCCTGCCAAACATGGATCTCAACACGGATCTCATCCACGAGCTTCGCGCCGCACTGCCCCACGAGGGCGGTGTGCTCACCGACCCGGACCTGCTGCGCTCGTATGAGCACGACGAAGCCGACCTGTGCGCATATGGCACCCCGCAGGTCGTCGTCCGTCCCCGGACGACCGGCCAGGTCTCCGCCGTGCTGCGCGCCGCAAGCCGCCACCGCGTCCCAGTGATCCCGCAGGGCGCCCGCTCCGGCCTCGCCGGCGGCGCCAACGCCATCGACGGCGCGATCGTGCTGTCCCTGGTCGCCATGAACGAGATCATCGACATCGACGCGGGCAACCGCATCGCCGTCGTCCAGCCCGGCGTCGTCAACGCCCAGCTGCGCCGCGCGGTGGCGGCGAAGGGCCTGTACTACCCGCCGGACCCCGGTTCCTGGGAGCAGTCCACGATCGGCGGCAACGTCTCCACCGACGCGGGCGGCATGTGCTGCGTCAAGTACGGCGTCACCAGCGACCACGTCATCGGCCTCGAGGTCGTCCTGGCCAGCGGCGAGGTCCTCAACTGCGGCCGCCGGACCGCCAAGGGCGTCGCCGGTTACGACCTGACCAGCCTCTTCGTCGGCTCCGAGGGCACGCTCGGCGTCATCACCGAGATCACGGTCAAGCTGCGCCCCGCACCGGCCGCCTCGCTCACCCTCGTCGCCGTCTTCGACACGCTCCCCGCCGCCGGCGCCGCCGTCGAGTCGATCATCACCGCCGGCATGCAGCCGAGCATGCTCGAGGTCATCGACCGGGTCACCCTCAGCGCCATCGAGGCGTTCCGCCCGATGGGCCTGCCCACGACCGCCGCCGCGCTGCTCATCGCCGCCGTCGACTCCGGCACCCGGGCACCGGACGACCTCGCCGCGATCGCCGCCCTCTGCCGGCAGGCCCAGGCGGCCGACATCCACGTCGCCACCGACGCCACCGAGGCCGAGGCTCTGCTCGCCGCCCGCCGCCTCGCGCACCCGGCGATGGAACAGTTCGCCGCGCAACTCTTCCCCAGCGGCGGCGGCATCATGGTCGACGACGTCGCCGTGCCCCGCACCCGCCTGGTCGACCTCATCGAAGGCATCGAGGGCATCGCCTCCACCCACGGCGTGGTCGTCGCCACCGTCGGCCACGCCGGCGACGGCAACCTCCACCCGATCATCGTCATCGACCGCTCCGACCCCACCAGCCTCGCCCGCGGCCAGAAGGTCTTCGACGCCATCATGTCCCTCGGCCTGTCCCTCGGCGGCACCTCCACCGGCGAGCACGGCGTCGGCCTGCTCAAACGCGACTGGCTGGCCCGCGAGATCGGCCCGACGGGGCTGAAGACACACCGCTCCATCAAGGCCGCCCTGGACCCCGACAACATCCTCAACCCGGGCAAGATCTTCTAAGGCCGGTCACGACTCACGAGATGGAGGTGCGGTCGGACCGGAAGCCGCGGACGTCCGGGACGCCGAGGCGGGCCGCGTCGGCGGTCAGGTCGTCCGGCATCCGCTGCGACTCCTGCTCCGCCGCCACCCGCGCCAGGTAGTGCTCGATCTCCCGGGACTTGGTCGCGGTGTCCCAGCCCAGCACCGCGCCCATGATCTCGGCCGTCTCGGTGGCCGAGGCCGCGCCGCGGTGATCGGTCTCGAACGAGATCCGGGTCCGGCGGGTCAGCACATCCTCCAGGTGCAGCGCGCCCTCGGCGTGGGCCGCGTAGGCCACCTCCGCCGCCAGGTATTCCGGGGCACCGGGCAGCGCCCGGCGCAGCGACGGGTCGAGGGCCAGCACGTCGAAGGCGAGCGAGCCGTACCGCTCCAGCAGGTGCTCCAGGACGCCGACCGAGATCCCGTGCCGGCGGGCCAGGTCGGCGCGGTTGGTCCACAGCGAGTGGTAGCCGTCGGCGCCGATCAGCGGCAGGTCGGCGGTGCGGGAGGCGGGGACCAGGCCACCGTGCCGGCGCAGGCCGCCGAGGCGGTGCGCGACCCGGTCGATGACGTCGGCCGCCATCACCCGGTACGTGGTGTACTTGCCGCCCGCGATCAGCATCAGCCCCAGCATCGGCTCGACGACCGCGTGGGTGCGCGACAGCGCGGAGGTCTGCTCGTCCCGGCTGTGCGGCTGCCGGTGGCGGGCCTCGCGGGACAGCAGGGGGCGCAGGCCGGCGTAGACGCCTTCGATGTCCTCCGTGGACAGCGGCCGGTCCAGGACCTCGTTGACCTGCCCCAACAGGTAGGAGATGTCGGTCGCCGACGCCGCTGGATGCCCCCGGTCGAGGTGCCAGTCGGTGTCGGTGGTGCCGATGATCCAGTGCCCGCCCCACGGGATGACGAACAGGACGGAGGTCTGGGTGCGCAGGATCAGCCCGGCCTCGCCGGTGATCGCGGATCGTGGCACGACGAGGTGTACGCCCTTGCTGGCGCGCACCTGCATACCCGCCGACTCGCGCGGGCCGCCGTTGGACAGCAGTCCGGCGATGTCGTCCATCCACACGCCGGTGGCGGCGACGACCGTGCGGGCGTGCACCTCGAACTCCTCGCGGGACTCCAGGTCGCGGACCCGCACCCCGGTGACCTCGCGCGCGTCGCGGAGCAGCCCGACGGCGCGGGCGCTGGGCACGATCGCCGCGCCGAGGCTGGCGGCGGTGCGCGCGAGCGTGGCGACCAGGCGGGCGTCGTCGACCTGGCCGTCGAAGTACTGGATCGCGCCGCTGATCGCGTCCTCGCGCAGCGACGGGAAGCGCCGGTGGGCCTCGGTGCGGGACAGGTGCCGGTGCAGCGGCATCCCGCGGGGTGCGGACCCGCGCAGCTGGGCGGCGGTGGCGAACGCGTCGTAGAGGCCGACGCCGGCGCCGTAATAGGCCCGCTGCCAGACGCGGTGGACGGCGCCGGTCAGGCCGCGGTGCGCGGGCAGCGGCACCAGGATCGGCACCGGCCGGACCAGGTGCGGCGCGAGGCGGGTGGCGAGCAGACCGCGCTCCTGCAGCGCCTCGGCGACCAGGCCGAACTCGAGCTGCTCCAGATATCGCAGGCCGCCGTGGATCAGCTTCGAGGACCGGCTGGAGGTCCCGGAGGCTAGGTCACGGGCCTCGACGAGAGCGACGGACAGCCCGCGGGACGCGGCGTCGAGGGCCGCACCGGCTCCGGTGACCCCACCGCCGATGATCAGGACGTCGAAGCGCTCGCGGCGCAGCCTGGCGACGTCCTGCGCGCGGCGGGCGGGCGACAGGCGGCTGGCCTCGAAACGGGACGTGGAGGGTTCACGGCGCACCTCATTACGGTAGCCGTGCCTGTCATTGGGCATCACATCATCGTGTCCATCACCGAACGTATCGTCAGCGCACCTGCCGACCGGGTCTTCGCCGTGCTCGCCGACGGGTGGTCGTACAGCGACTGGGTCGTCGGCACCGCGCATGTCCGCGACGTCGACGCGTCGTGGCCCCAGCCGGGCTCGCGGCTGCATCACAAGGCCGGCCCGTGGCCGGTGTCACTCAAGGACCGCAGCGAGTCGCTGGAGTGCGAGCAGGGCCGGATGCTGCTGCTCAAGGTGCATCTGTGGCCGCTGGGCGCCGGCGAGGTGCGCATCACGCTCGACCCGCTCGACGAGCAGGCGACCCGGGTGAGCATGCAGGAGCAGTTCACCGACGGGCCGCTCGTCGGGATCCGCAACAAGGTCGGCGATGTGCTGCTGCACTACCGCAACGCGGAGGCGCTCAGCCGCCTCGCCGACCTCGCGGAGCGCCGCGCTCAGTAGATCGCCCGCATCGCCTTTCTGACACCGGCGGCGTAGACGTCGCCGAGCAGCGGGCGGTGCCGGGCCAGTGCGGCGCGGGCCGCGTTCGCGCCGGCGGCGCCGTGCACGCCACCACCGGGATGGGCACTGGAATTCGCCAGGAACAGCCGGTCGACGGGCGTGTCGGCGCGCCCGAGACCGGTCACCGGCCGCCACAGCAGTTGTTGGTACGCCGCGGCCGTGCCCCCGTTGATCGCCCCGTCGACGAGGCTCGGGTTCTCCGCGACCAGTTCGGCGGGGCCGCTGACGTGCCTGCCGAGGACCAGGTCGTCGAAGCCGGGTGCGTGCCGGCGCATCGCGTCCTCGACCCGGGCGACCTGGGTGCGCACCAGCTCCGCGTCGACCTCACCGGGTTTCGCGGGTCGCGGCAGGTGGGTGTACGCCCACAATGACTCGGTGCCGGCCGGCGAGCGGGTCGGGTCGGCCGTGCTCATCTGCCCGACCAGCAGGAACGGGTCCTGCGGCGCCCGGCCGGCAGCCAGGTCGGCGGCGTAGCCCTGCGGGTCGGCCCCCAAGTGGATCGTCCCGGCACCCGCGACGTCCGGCGACAGCCACGGCGCCGGCGCGGAGAGTGCCCAGTCGATCTTCAGGGTGGCGTTGTCCCAGCGGAAGGTTTCCAGGTCACGCAGCAGCCGGGCGGGCAGCTGATCCTTCAAGATCAGGGTTTGGTACAGGATGGGCGCCGGCACGTCGGCGAGCACCGCCCTGCGGGCGCGGAAGAGCCGGCCGTCGGCGCACCGCACGCCCAGGGCCCGCCCGCCGCCGACGATCACCCGCTCGACCATGGCCCCGATGCGGACCGCGCCGTGCGGCTGGAACCGCCGGACCAGGGCATCGGTGAGCTGCTGCGCGCCGCCGACCGGCACCGGGAATCCGTGCTGCTGGCCGAGCATGGCCAGCAGCCAGCCGAACCCGCCGCTGGCCGCGTCGTCCGGGGCCAGGTCGGTGTGCAGGGCCAGGCCGGTGAGCAGCAGCCGGGCGCCGTCACCCTGGAAGAGCTCCTCGCCGAGGACCCTGGCCGGGACCAGGAACCGGCGGGCGAGCCGCAGCGTGTCGCCGGGCCCCGCGTGCGCGGCCAGCCTGACACCCGCACGGATGGGGGGAAACGGGGTGAGCAGCGACTCCAGCAGGTCTGTGGAGAGTCGGCGCCATTGGGCGTACACCTCGCGCCAACGTGAACCGTCGCCCGGAGCGAACCGGTCCAGCGACTCGGCCGTCAGGTCCAGCTCGCGGCTGAGCACCGCCGCGCGCCCGTCGGGGAACAGGTGCGCGACGACGTCCGGCGCCTGCGTCCACCGCAGCCCGTGCGCCTCGAGGTCGAGCGCCAGCAGCGGCGGCGACCCCGCGGCGAGCGGATAGAACGCGCTGCACAGGTCGCTGAGGAACCCCGGGGCGGTGATCTGCGCCGACCGGACCGCGCCGCCGACGTGGTCCGTGCCCTCCAGCACGACAACGTCCCAGCCCGCATCGGCGAGCATGTTGGCAGCGACCAGACCGTTGTGTCCGGCACCGATGACCACCGCGTCGACCGTCTCCGTCATGCCCCTCAGTTTGCCCCTCCAGCTCATCCGAAACTGTCACACGCGGGTCGTAGAGTGCCGCCATGACGAGGTCACGGGGTTGGGCGCTGGGATTGACCATCGTCCTTGGCCTGTGGGCAGTGGCGATCACCGTCGCGATCCACAGCGGGGTCTGGCTGGTCGGTGAGGGCCTGCTCGCGCTGGGTTCGGACCTCCCGCGCTGGTCCTGGCCGGCGGCCGGCTGGCTGGCCGCCGTCCTCGTCGCGGTGCCGGCGATGCTGCTGGCGTGGCTGTCGAAGGTCGGGTTCGCCCGGGTGGCCGGCCTGCAGTGGACGATCACCGCCCTGCTCGGCGGCCTGCTCGGCACGGCCCGCCTGATCCCCAACACCTATCACGAGGTCTATCTGGCGGTGCTGGCCGCGACCGCCGCTGTCGCCGCGCTCGTCCACCGGGCCGTGCAGGGCCGGGCCGAGCGGTCCGACCGCTGGCTGCTGTGGCTGTCGCTGACGGTCGGGCTGGTCGCGCTGCTGCCGTGGCTGTGGGTCGGCGCGCTCGGCGGTCCGGTGGAGACGGTGCTCGCCGCGCTCGCCGCGGTGGCGGTGGCGTGGCTCGCGGCCCGCCCGGTCTCGGCGCTCACCGCGATCGGCGAGCCGCTGCGCAGCACCTGGGGCGGCATGGCGATCGGCGGGCTGACCGCCGGGGTCGGCCTGGTCACGCTCGTCGCCGGCGTCGGCGAGCCCGCGGTGCAGCTGTTCACGCTGGTGGCCGTCCCGCCGCTGGCGTTCGCGCTGGCCGCGCTGGCGCGCCGGGGGCGCCCCGCGGTGCCGGCCGTGCTGGCGCCCGCCCTGTTCGGCCCGCTCGCGCTGATCGACCCCGAGGAGACGTCGCTGCTGCTCGGCTTCCGCGACGTCGCGTTCTGGTCGCTGGTCGGCGCCGTGGCCGGCTTCGTCCTCGCGCTGGTCGCGGGCGCCTCCCTCGTGCCGGCGACCGGCCGGATCCGGTGGCGGCCCCGGTTCGCCGCACTGGCCGCGTTCGTCGTCGCGGCGGCCGGCGCGATCGTCTACACGGCCCTCGGCCAGCCCGGCTTCAACGGCGAGCGTCTCTTCGTGATCATGAAGGAGCAGGCCGATCTGAGCGGCCTGCGCAACGTGCCCGGCCGCACCGCCCGCATCAGCCAGACCTATGAGCGGCTGGTCGGCACCGCCGAGCGCTCCCAGGCGTCGCTGCGCAGCGCGCTGCGCGCCAAGCACCTCGACTTCACGCCCTTCTACCTGGTCAACGGCATCGAGGTGGACGCCGGCCCGCTCGCCCGCCAGTGGCTGGAGGACCGCTCCGACGTCGACCGGGTCCTGCTCAACCCGCACCTGCGCCCGCTGCCCGTCGACCCGTCCCCGGAATTCGACGCCAGCGCCGCCGCCCCCACCGCCCCGCCGTGGAACCTGACACTCATCAAAGCCGACCAGGTCTGGTCCCACTTCACCACCGGCCGCGGCATCGTCGTCGGCAGCTCCGACTCCGGCGTCGACGGCACCCATCCCGCCCTGCGGGCCACGTTCCGCGGCTCCGACGACTCCTGGCTCGACCCGTTCGGCCACAGCCCCGTCCCCGTGGACCACAACGGCCACGGCACCCACACCCTCGCCACCGCGGTCGGCGCCAACGTCGGCGTCGCACCCGGCGCGCAGTGGGTCGCCTGCGCCAACCTCCCCCGCAACCTGGGCAGCATGGCCAACTATGTGAGCTGCATGCAGTTCATGCTCGCGCCCTATCCCAGCGGCGCCGACCCCATGCACGCCGGCCACCCCGAGCGCGCCCCGCAGATCCTCACCAACTCGTGGGGCTGCCCCTCCATCGAAGGCTGCGACACCCGCTCCCTGCAGCAGGCCGTCGACGTCTTCGCCGCCGCCGGCATCTTCTTCGTCGCCGCCGCCGGCAACACCGGCCCCGGCTGCGCCACCATCACCGACCCACCCGCCAACTACCCCGCCACCTTCACCGTCGGCGCCGTCACCAGGACCTCGAAGGTCGCCTCCTTCTCCAGCCGCGGCCCCGCCCCCGGCAACCTCCCCAAACCCGACCTCATGGCCCCCGGCGCCGCCATCGTCTCCGCCCTGCCCGGCGGCGGCTACGGCGCCTTGAGCGGCACCTCCATGGCCACCCCCCACGTGGCGGGCGTCGTCGCCCTCATGTGGGCCGCCAACCCCGCCCTCATCGGCCAGATCGACCAGACCCGCCAACTCCTGCTCCGCACCGCCCAGCCAGTCGACGCCTCCACATCCCCCTGCGGCCCCGAAGACACCGCCGGCGCCGGCCTCGTCGACGCCCTGGCCGCCGTCACCGCCGCCACCGCCCCCGCCCCTTAACCCCTCCCCGCTCAACCTCCGCACCTCGCCCCTCCGCCCTCCCCGCTCAGCCCACCCAGCTCTGCCTCCGCACCTCCCCGCTCAGCCCACCCCGCCCTCCGCCTCCACCGCTGCCCTCGCAGCCCGGCCCTCGCCTCCCGCCTCTGCGGTCACGCCTGCGCACGCCGCCCTCGCCGTCTCGCCCCGCGGTCGCGTCCGCCGCTCGGCCTCCGCTGCTCCACCTCGCCGCTCCGCCCTCCCCGCTCCGCCCCTCTACCTCCGCCCTCGCCGCGCCGCCCTCGCCGCCCGCCTCTGCGGTCACGTCTGCGCGCCCCGTCCTCGCCGTCTCGCCCCCCCCAGCGCCCCCCCCCCCCGCCGCCCCCCCCCCCCCCCCCCCCCCGCCCCCCCCCCCCCCGCCCCCCCCCCCCCCCCCCCCCCCCCCCCGGC